>NZ_FQVU01000001.1:0-373020 GCF_900129455.1 Jatrophihabitans endophyticus | reverse complement strand
GGCGGGCGGCCAGCCGTCGGCCGACGGTCGTCTTGCCGCTGCCCATCAGGCCGATGAGGTAGATCGACGCGGGAGCTGCCACGTACCCGACGGTAGCGGCGGGCTACGTTCGTCGTTATGGCGACCGGGCGTGGACGGGAACGGCAGACGGCGATCTACCGCGCGGGGGCGTTCGGCCGCACCCCGAGCGTGCCCACCGATGCCGCCGAGCTGGAGCGTCGCGCCGCCCGCCGCATGACGCGGCAGGCCCGCGCCTACGTCGTGGGCGGTGCCGGCGAGGGCGCCAGCATGCGCCACAACCGGGAGGCCTTCGACCGGCACCGGATCGTGCCGCGGATGCTGCGCGGTGCCGTCGACCGGGACCTCTCGACCACCGTGCTCGGCACCGAGCTCGAGGCGCCGGTCCTGCTCGCCCCGGTGGGGGCGGCGCAGCTCGTCACCCGCGACAGCGACGTCCAGATCGCCGAGGGCGCGGCGTCTGCGCGGACGCCGTACGTCTTCTCGTGCCAGGGCGGCAATCCCATGGAGGAGACGGCGCAGGCCATGGGCGCGACGCCGTACTGGTACCAGCTCTACTGGTCGACCGACGAGCCGGTCGTCGACTCGATGATCCGGCGCGCCGAGTCCTGCGGTGCCCGCGCGCTCGTGGTCACGCTCGACACCACGCTGCTCGGCTGGCGGCCGCAGGACCTCAACCTCGGTTCGCTGCCGTTCGCGCGAGGCCAGGGGATCGCGCAGTACACGTCCGACCCGTCGTTCCGCGCGCTCGTCCGCGAGCAGGTGCGCACGGCGTCCGGGCCGGGGGAGAAGGTCGAGGTGACGCTCGGCGCGGTGCGCACGCTGGTGTCGATGACCCGCGAGTACCCCGGCCGGTTCCTGGCCAACCTGCGCTCGCCCGAGCCCCGCGCCGCCGTCGAACGCTTCCTCGGGACGTACTCGAATCCGGCGCTGTCGTGGGAGCACATCGCGACGCTGCGCGACCGGACGTCGCTGCCGGTCCTGCTCAAGGGCGTCCTGCACCCGGACGACGCGGTCCGCGCGCTCGAGCACGTCGACGGCATCGTGGTGTCCAACCACGGCGGACGCCAGGTGGACGCGTCCGTCGCGGCGCTCGACGCGTTGCCCGCGGTCCGCGCCGCGGTCGGTCCGGAGGCGACGGTGCTGTTCGACAGCGGCATCCGCACCGGCGCCGACGTCTTCCTCGCCCTCGCGCTCGGCGCCGACGCGTGCCTGCTCGGCCGTCCGCACGTCTACGGCCTCGCCCTCGCCGGCGCCGACGGGGTGCGACAGGTCGTCGAGAACGTGATCGCCGAGCTCGACCTCACGATGGGCCTCGTCGGCGTCGACCGGCTGTCGGCGATCACCACCGACCTGCTGGCCGGGTAGCCCCGTCCGCGCCGGCGGGCGTGATCTTGCTGCGTCACCCCTTGACGTCGGACCAACGACCGACGACCGCGATGTCGGCGACGAAGCGCACCTCGCTGCGGCCGCCCTGCCACCGCGCCGCGCTCTCGGCGAGGCAGGAGCGCAGCCGGTCGGCGACGGCGTCGCCGTGCTCGGCCGGCGCGTGCACGAGCAGCTCGTCGTGCAGGCAGAGCACGATGCGCGCGCCGAGGTCGGCGACGCGCGCGCGGACGACGACCGCCCAGATCTTGAAGAACTCGGCCGCCGCGCCCTGGACGACGGCGTTGCGGGCGTAGCGGCCGCGGGCACCCTGGAACGCGCGGACGCCCTCCCCGTCCAGCGTGGCCGGCAGCGGCGGCATCCGCACCAGCCGACCGCCCGTGGTCCGCACGTCGCGACCGGCGCGCCCGTCGGCGTACGCCGCGTCGAGGAAGCGCATGGCCGTGGGGTAGGCGGTGGTGAGGCCGCGGAGGGCGGCGCCGGCGGTGCCCGACGTCTGGCCGTACATCGCGGCCAGCACCGCCACCTTCGCCACGGGCCGTGCGACGCCGAGCCGCGCCGCGACCGGCGCGTACAGGTCGTCCTCGCGGCCGGCGGCGGCGAGCGCGGCGTCGCCCGACACGACGGCGAGGACCCGCGGCTCCACCTGCCCGAGGTCGGCGCGGACGAGGACGTGACCCGGCTCGGCGGTGACGGCCGGCCGCAGCTCGGCCGGCAGGTTGTGCAGGCCGGCCGAGGCGGTCATGCGGCCGGCGGCGCCGTCGCTGCCCGCCCACACGCCCCGCAGCCGGCCGCCGCGCACGAACTCGTCGAGCCAGCCGTAGCCGTAGGTGGTCGCGATGCGCTCGGCCTTGCGCCACTGCAGCAGGGCGTCCACCAGCGGATGCGTGCCGCGCAGCGGCTCGAGCCGCCACGACCGCGTGTCGGGGACGTCGACCCCGATCGCGGCCAGCATCGCCCGCACTTGCGCGGGATCGCGCAAATCCACGTCGGTGCGTGCGTGGCTCAGGACGGCGGCGTCGCGGTCGGCGCGGAGGCGCGCGGCCTCGGCGGCGTCGCGCGGCCGCGCACCGACCGCTGCGGCGACGAGCTGGTGGGCGCGGTCGAGGTCCATCGGCAGTCCGTCGACCTGCAGCTCGGCGCAGAGCAGCTCGGCCGCCGACTCCGACCACGCCGTCAACCGGACGGGGCCGTCGGCGGCGAGCTCGGGCCGGTCGCGGCGCTGGGCCGACGCGCAGTCGAGCGCGGTCGCGGCCCACGCGGCGAGCCGGTCCGGCGAGCGTCGCCACCCGCCGTCGACCCACTCGGGGCGCAGGTAGCCGTCGGGACGGACCGGCTGCTCCGGGTCACCCCCGTCACCCCCCTCGGTCCGGACGGCGAGCAGGTCGAGCTGGCCGGAACGGGGGCCCGCTGCGGCGTCGAGACCGCGCGCCTGCGCCCACGCCGCGGCGACGCCCGGCCGGGGACCGCCCACGAGCAGCTGCGTCACCGCGCCGACGTCCCAGCACGCGGCCACCCGCACCGGCGCGGCCGCGAGCGCATCGGCGGTCTCGCGTCCCCACCAAGTCCATCGCGGCCGCACCTGCGCCTCGAGCGTGGCGACCACGGCCGCCGGGTCGGCGGTGGGCACGGCCCAGCTCCGGCCGGGCGCGGCGAGCCCGACGCCGACGCCCGCCGCGAGCGCCACCGCCAGCGGCGCACCGCGATCGAGGGCGGCGAGGTCCGGCGGCAGGGGCACGGAGTCATCCTCGCCGGTGCCGTCCTCGTCGGCGCCGCCGGACGCCGGTGGCTAGCCTCGACCGGGTGAGTACCCCCGCCGCTCTGTACCCCGAGATCGAGCCGTACGACAGCGGGATGCTGGACGTCGGCGACGGCAACGCCGTGTACTGGGAGGTCTCGGGCAACCCCGCGGGCCGGCCCGTGGTGTTCCTGCACGGGGGTCCCGGCGGCGGTACCGGACCGAAGCATCGCCGCCTCTTCGATCCCGAGCGCTACCGGATCGTCCTGCTCGACCAGCGCAACTGCGGCCGCAGCACGCCGCACGCCGGCCGCCACGACACCGAGCTGGCGGCGAACACCACCTGGCACCTCGTCGCCGACCTGGAACGGCTGCGCGCCCACCTCGACATCGAGCGATGGCTCGTGTTCGGCGGCTCCTGGGGCTCGGCGCTGGCGCTGGCCTACGCCGAGACGCACCCCGACGTCGTGACCGGGCTGATCCTGCGCGGCATCTTCACGCTGCGCCCGGCCGAGCTCGACTGGTTCTACGAGGGCGGCGCGGCCGCGGTGCACCCCGAGGCGTGGGAGCGCTTTCTCGCCCCGGTGCCGACCGAGCAGCGCCGCCCGGGCGGACTGGTCGACGCGTACGCCCGGTTGCTGGCCGACCCCGATCCCGCCGTGCACGGGCCGGCCGCCGTCGCCTGGGCGACGTGGGAGGCCAACGGCGTGACGCTGCTGCCCCGACCCGAGCTCGTCGCCGAGTTCGCCCGGCCGGAGTACGCCCTGGCCTTCGCGCGGATCGAGAACCACTACTTCGTCCACGACGGCTGGTTCGAGCCCGAGCAGCTGCTGCGCGACGCGCACCGCGTCGCGCACATCCCGACGGTGATCGTCCAGGGTCGCTACGACATGTGCACGCCGGCCACCACGGCCTGGGACCTGCATCGCGCCCTGCCCGACGCCGAGTACGTGCTCGTGGACGACGCCGGCCACGCCTTCGACGAGCCCGGCATCCTCGCCGCCCTGCTCGCCGCCACCGACCGCTTCGCCGAGTCGTGACGACCGCGGTGGCTTGATGCCGCCTGCGGCAGTTTTCCACCGCGGTTCGCCGACCCGGCTCGATCAGGGGGTGAAGCTGGCGAGGTCGGCGATGCCGAGCTGCGTCTCGATGCCCTCGACGCGGTGCAGCACCTGCCGCAGCGCGGCGTCGCCGAACTCGCGGTCGGCGAGGTCGTGGAAGCGCTCGGCGAGCTCGCCCAGGGTGCGGGGCGACGTCGCGGCGCGCAGGGCCGGGAAGACCACCGTGTCCTCCCACGCCTCGTGCGGCTCGTACATCCGCACGAACGCGGCGAGGTCCGCGCGCACCTGATGCCGGGCTCCCGCTCCACGGAGGTCGGGCGCGGCGGCCAGCAGCCGGGCGGTGAGGTGCCGGCCGCGGTCGTGCTGGACGAGCAGGGTGCGCACCAGGGCGGGCTGCGCCGCGCGGACCCGCGGGAAGACGTAGGCCTCCTCCAGGCCCTCGTGGAAGTTCTCGATGTAGTCCATGACGATCTGCGCGCTGTCGGTGACGGCGCCGCGCGGGACGGCCGCGCCCGCGTCGATCCGCTCGACCAGGGCGCGATAGGCGAGCAGGACGCGCTTGAGGACGCCGTGCTCCACCATCAGCTCCTCGCCGGGGGACGGCAGGGCAGCGCCGGGGTCCGGCGTGCCGTCGCTCCCGCCCGCGAGGCTCGCCGCCCCGACTCCACCACCGCCGACGACCAGACCGGCCGCACCGGAGAGCAGGTCGCGCCGGCTGACGCCGCTCATCGCCGGCCCGCCGGGGTGCGCGCCGGCGCCGTGACCGGCGTGCCGGCGACGTCCACGACGTACCACGGCCCGCCGTTGAGGGTGAGCGCCTGACCGCGGGCGGTGCCGGGCTCGGTGTCACCGGCGTAGCGGTAGAGCGGATAGCGGTGGTAGGTGACGATGCGGGCTCCGGTGTTGGGGTCCGCGAGCGTGCCGAGGTAGTCCTGCCGGGCGCCCGCGGCGGCGCGTGGCGTGCGGCCGGCCGCGATCGCCACCGGCGGCCAGGTGCCCGCGCACGCGCCGACGCAGCTGACCCGCTGCTTCGCGTCGGGCGGGAACATGTAGAGGACGTGCCCGGCACCGTCGGCGAGCACGCGGCCCACACCGGGCACCACCGCCGTCCGGATCGTGACGGCGCCGGCCGCCCGCTGACCGAGGACGGGGTCGCCGACCGGCGTGGCGGCCGACCCGCACCCGGCCGCGAGCGCCACCGCGCCGAGGGTCGCGAGGGCACGCGAGCGGGAGCGGGCGACGGCGGACATCGGCTCCAGTCTGCCGCGCCGAGCTCCGCGACCTCTGCCAGAGTGTCGGCCATGAGATCGCTGGCACGCTGGGTGGTTCTGCACGGGCTGGGCCGAGCGGTCACGCGGCGCTGGGCCAAGGGCGGCGATCCGCAGGCCCGCCTCATCGCCGACCCCGACGTGCGGGCCGACCCGTTCCCGATCTACGACGAGATCCGCGAGCAGGGCCCGCTCGTGCCGACGCGGATCGGCTACGTCACCGCCTCGCACGCGGTCGCGAGCGCGGTGCTGCGCTCCGACGACTTCCGCACGACCTCGGTGTCGACGAGCGTCCTGCCGCCGCTGCAGTGGATCGAACGGCGCACCCGCACCGGGGCGCTGCACCCGCTCGAACCGCCGTCGCTGCTCTCGGTGGAGCCGCCGACCCACACCCGGTACCGGACGCTGGTGTCCTCGGTGTTCACCGCCCGGGCCGTCGCCGCCATGCGCGTCGACGTCCAGGCCGTCGCCGACCGGCTGCTCGACGAGATCGTCGCGGCCGGTCACGACGCACCGGTCGACATCGTGACGCGGTACTGCGCGCGGCTGCCGGTCGCCGTCATCGGCGACATCCTCGGCGTCGCCGAGGCCGACCGCGACCGCGTGCTGCGCTTCGGCGAGCACGCCGCGCCCAGCCTCGACTTCGCGCTGCCCTACCGGCAGTTCCGGACCGTCGAACGCGGGCTCGTCGGTTTCGACCGCTGGCTGGGCGACCACCTCGCCGCGCTGCGCCGGAACCCGGGTCAGGACCTGATGAGCGAGCTGATCCGCGCGCAGGTCGACGGCGAGCACCTGGCCGACGACGAGCTGCGCGCCACCGCCGGGCTCGTCCTCGTCGCCGGCTTCGAGACGACGGTGAACCTGCTCGGCAGCGGCGTCCGGCTGCTGCTCGACCACCCCGACCAGCTCGCGATCCTGCGCGACGAGCCCGAGCACTGGACGACCGCCGTCGACGAGGTGCTGCGTCTCGAGTCGCCGGTCCAGCTCACGGCGCGCATCGCGAACACCGACGTCGAGCTCGGCGGCCGTACGGTGGCGCGCGACGGCTTCGTCAGCGTCCTGCTGGCGGGGGCGAACCGCGACCCGGGAGTCTTCGCCGACCCGAACCGCTTCGACGTCCGCCGTCCGAACGCCAACCGGCATCTCGCGTTCTCCGGCGGCCGGCACTTCTGCCTGGGCGCCGCCCTGGCGCGGCTGGAGGGCGAGGTCGGCCTGCGCACGCTGTTCGAGCGCCTGCCCGGCCTGGTCGCCGCCGGCGCGGGGACCCGGCGCTCGACGCGGGTGCTGCGCGGCTGGGCGTCGCTGCCGGTCCGGACCGGCACGACCGCGCCGGACGGCCGCACCGCGGCCGTGTGATCGCCGCGATGTGACGGCGTGCCCCGCCGGTGCGCCCCGACGGTGCGCCCGAATTGTCCGGACCTAGAATCCTTCTGCTGCCGCGCGGCAGCCACGTGATCGTGATGGGGAGTTGGTTGTGACGCTGCGCGGACCGCGTCGCCGGCGCGCAGTGGCGTTCGGTCTGGCCCTGTCGAGCCTGGCGCTCGCCGCGTGCACCGGCACCGGCGCGCCGTCCCCGCGGCCCACGCCGTCGCACGCGCCGTACTCGGCCCGTCCCAACATCGTCTACGTGCTCACCGACGATCTGTCGGCGAACCTGGTGCCCTACATGCCGCACGTGCGCGCGCTGAGCGCGACCGGGACGACGTTCGACAACTACAGCGTCACCGACTCGCTGTGCTGCCCCTCCCGCGCGTCGATCTTCACGGGCAAGTACCCGCACAACTCGCACGTGTTCACGAACATCCCGCCCGACGGCGGGATGATCATCTACAACCGGTACGGCGGCCCGGCGGCGTCCTACGGCACGGCGTTGCAGCGCAGCGGCTACCGCACCGCGCTGCTCGGCAAGTACCTGAACAACTACATGCCGGGCAAGAAGGTCGCCGGTCTGGCCGAGAACTACCGGCCGCAGGGCTGGTCGACCTGGGGCGTGGCCGGCAACGGGTATCCCGAGTACGGCTACAAGCTCAACCACGACGGTGTGGTGCGCAAGTACGGGCACGAGCCCGAGGACTACCTGACCCGCGTCGTCACGAAGCTGGGGGTCGGCTTCATCGAGCAGTCGGTGCGCGACCGCAAGCCGTTCGCGCTGGAGCTCTCGACGTTCGCGCCGCACGCGCCGTACACCCCCGACCCGCAGGACGCCGACTCGTTCCTCGATCTCAAGGCGCCGCGGGTCCCGTCCTTCGACCGCAAACCGGCGCACATGCCGCGGTGGCTGTCGCTGGCCCCGAGGTCGCTGTCGCGCAAGAACATCGCCGAGATCGACCGGTCCTTCGTCAAGCGGGTGCAGGCGGTGCAGTCGGTGGACCGCGCGATCGGCACGTTGCAGGCGGCGCTGCGGCGCACCGGGCAGCTGCGCAACACCGTCTTCGTCTTCAACTCCGACAACGGCTACCACCTCGGCGAGCACGGCCTGCGCGAGGGCAAGCGCACCGCGTTCGACACCGACGTCCACGTGCCGCTGGTGGTGTCGGGGCCGGGCATCCCGGCCGGCGCGACCAGTCACGCCATGGTCGAGAACATCGACCTGGCGCCGACGTTCCTGGACCTCGCCGGCGTCCACGTCCCCGCGACGATGGACGGTCACAGCGTCGTGCCGCTGCTGCGCGGGAAGTCCGTCCCGTGGCGGACGCGCGCGCTGGTCGAGCACCACGGCGTCGGCAATCACCCCGGCGACCCCGACACCCAGCCGATCGGGGCGGGGTATCCGCCGACCTACGACTCGCTGCGCGGTCCGGACTGGACCTACGTCCGCTACTCCGACGGCGAGCGCGAGTACTACGACCGCGCGACCGATCCCTGGGAGAACGACAACCTCGCCGGCTCGCTGACGCCGGCCCGGCGCGCCGAGCTGAACCGCCAGCTCACCGCCCTCACCTCCTGTCACGGCGGCGCACAGTGCTGGGCGGCGGGCCGCCCCGCTCGGTCGTGAACCCGGGGGCGGACGCCGGACGACCGGCGTCGTGGGCGTTGCGTCCGTCCCGCGAATCCGTGGGGGTCGAAACGCGCGAATCACGCAGCGTGGACGAGCGGGACCGACGTGAGCGCTGACCCGGCGGCCGCCGCGTCGATGAGCGTCGACCTGCCCGCTAGCATCACGCCATCCGACTTCCCGGCTCGTGGAGACAGCCCCATGTCATCCGAGGGCACGGTTGCCGCGCCGATCGTCGTGCCGGCCGGCACCGTCGTAGCGCGACGCCACGGCAGCATGCCGCACGTCACGGTGGCCTGCGCCGGTACCGCGGCGGCGCTCGCCGTGCTGGCGCTGCTCGGCTACGTCCTCGACAACGACGAGCTGCGTCAGCTGCTGCCTGGGCAGGCATGGGTCAAGGTCGACTCGGCGATCGGCCTGCTGCTCCTGGCCCTCTCGTGGCTGGTGCCGCGTCGGGTCGGCGACGGGTTCGCGGCGCTGGCGATGCTGCTGGGCGTGGTGGTCGTGGGGGAGTACGTCGTCGGCGCGGGCGCCGGCTTCGACGAGCTGCTCTTCGACGACCCCGCGTCGGCGGTGCACCCGGGTCGGCCGTCCGCGCTCACGCTGGTCTGCATGATCGCACTGGCGCTGAGCCGGTTGCTCAGCTTCCGCGGCCGCGGCCGGTGGGGGCAGCTCGCGGCGTTCGTCGCCCTCGTCGTCGCCGCGGTCGCGCTGCTCGGCTACCTCTACGACGTCCGCTCGCTGTACTCGGCCCGTCCGGTCACGACCCTGTCGGTGCACACGGCCCTCGGGTCGGCGCTGCTGGCGGGCGCATCGCTCGCGGCCGTCGACGGCGGCCTGTTGACCTGGGCCGCGCGGGGCAGTGACGCCGGTGCCCTGCTGGTGCGCCGACTGCTGCCGCTGGCGCTGATCGGGCTGCCGCTCATCGGGTACGTGTGCCTGCTGGCGTGGCGGCAGGGGTGGCTCGATGACGTCGCCACCACGCTCGCCCTGCTGGTCGTCGCCTGCGCGCTCGCGCTCGGCTACATCAGCTGGTTCGCCGCCCGGCGGGTGTCGCGCATCGACCGGCGGCGGGAGAACACGCTGCGCGAGCTCGGCGAGCTCAAGGAGGATCTCGAGCGCCAGGTCGTCGAACGGGCCGGGCAGTTGGAGCGCCACGGCGGCCACATCGCGGTGCTCGAGGACCGGCAGCGCATCGCCGCGGACCTGCACGACATCGTCATCCAGCGTCTCTTCGCCGCCGGCATGTACCTGCAGGGCGCGAACCACCCCGGCAACAGCCCCGACGTCCGCGACCGCATCAACACCGCGGTGGAGGCGATGGACATCGCCATCAAGGACCTGCGGCACTCGATCTTCGAGCTCGGGGGAGGACGGACGGTCGGCCCGGTCGACCTCACGACCGCGGTCGACGAGATCTGCACCGAGTCGCGACGCATCCTGGGTTTCCTGCCCGACGCCATCGTCGACGACCCGGACTACGAGGCCGAGGCCGTCCGCGACGACCTCATGGCGGTGCTGCGCGAGTCGCTGGCCAACGTCGCCCGGCACGCCGGCGCGACCGCCGTGGACGTCGTCCTGCGCGCCGGCGACGGCCTGATCTCGCTGACCATCACCGACAACGGCAAGGGCATGGGCACACCCACGCACAACAGCGGCACGCGCAACATCGCCGAGCGTGCCCGCCAGCGCGGCGGCGACTGCACGTGGGAGGCCGCCGAGCCGTCCGGTACCCGCGTGCGCTGGGTCGTCCCCGCCGGGTAATCTTTCCCTCGCTGTCGTCGTGGCCCGTTCGCCCGGTGCCCGACACGGCCGTCCCGGGCGATTAGCTCAGCGGGAGAGCACTGCCTTCACACGGCAGGGGTCACTGGTTCGATCCCAGTATCGCCCACCATCACGAAGCGTCGCGGTCCTGTTGGAGGCGCAGGCTACCGTCGGCGACGCGGCCCGCCTCGAGCAGACCCGCGACGGCGACTGGCGCGAGGTCTACGCGATCGACCGGTGCCAGAACCCCGAATGCGGGCAGCCGTCGGGCCTGGCCGGTTCGGCATCGGCTACCTGCGCTCCCGATGCGCCGGCGAGGACAACAACCACCGCTCGTTTCTGTGTCGCGCATGCGGGACGACGAGCTACGACCCGCCTCACGTGATCCAGGACGGCCCGACCCGACTACGGCGGTGGATGAGCTGCGGGTCGAAGCCCGGAGTGATCTGACCTCAGCCCCAGCCCGAAGCCGTGGACATGCCCTAGCAGTGTTTCCAAGATGAGAACGCGTTGTGGTATTTCACCTTTTGCACTGACGCGTGTGCGGCCAGCTTTTGCACCGACCCGCCGTAGTTGGCATTGGTGTAGAGGCAGATAGCGCTGTCTGACGAATTGAAGGCGGAGTCGATGGTGTTGTCGACGGTGTGATTGGGGTCGCCGCAGCCTGCGCCATCCTGGCTCTGCGTACGGTAGTAGTTGTTCGCGAAATTTGAGTCAGGGGCGTACCAGCCGAAAACGCAACTCGTGAAATTCGCCGAAGAGGTGACGCACAACTGGGTGTCATCGAAGATCAGGTCGCAGCCAACGGCGCGGGCCGCTTGGCTGCGACCGGTCAGATACGTCGGCATCCCAGGCGGCGCCGCGACCGCGGTTGCTGTCGGCAGTCCGATGATGAAGGCGAACGCGACGGTCGACACAATACCTAATGAACGTTGCATTAGACCCCCTCAAGTCTCATGAAAGCTCGTTGCCCGAAGGCCGAGCCGCAACGACGTCAGGCTACGTGCGGGCCGTGTTGGGGTCAAGATCCGTTGAGCGGACTTACTTCTTAGGGGCACCTATCGACCGGTGGAGCTAGCGCCTATTGATTGTCGGTGTGGGCTTCGTCAATGCGTCGAAACGCTGCCGGGCCGCCTGCCGCGAGACGCCCAGCACGTTCGCGATCTCGGTCCACGACCGGCCGGCCGCCTTCGCCGCGGCCACCGCCTCGACGAGCTCGGTGTCGGCGCGCTGCACCCCACCGAGCGCCTCGCCGATGCGGCGCAGGTCGCTCGCGTCCTTGGCCTCGACGTCGGGGTCCTGCTCGATCGACTCGGGCCACGCGTCGGTGTCACTCTTCTCGTTGCTCATGTGCTCACCCCTCATCCGAGGAACCGGTAGTAGCCAGGCAGTGCATTGTCACGAGGCGTGTTGACAAGAAAAGTTGTCAGGCGGTCCGCTGTCGCTGCCTCGACGACCGGAGCTGCCGCAACCGGTTCAGCTCCGGCCGTGCGCCAGCGCGGCCCCGGCGGTGGCCGCGGCGTGCCTGGGTCGTCGTGCGTGAGGCCCGCGCGTCGCGCAGCGGCGGGCGTCGGGCACCGCGGACGGGCGGCCTCGGCGTGCGGGCGACGGATCTTGGCCGATGGCGGTTTTTCGGCCGATCCGGGTACGGTATGCCGGTTCGGCTGCGGTCGTCGGTCATACGGGAGGATGCCAGTGGATCTGGTCGGTCGTTCCGCTGCCGCCTCGTCGCCGGATGCCGAGCTGCGCGAGGTCGCGACGTGGATCGACGTGGTGATCGCTCGCCCCCACCGCGACCTCGGCCGGTCCGGCCCGCTGTGCCCCTATGTCCCCGCCGCGCTGCGCGAGGACGCGCTCCACTTCGGCGTGCTGCGCGGCGAGAGCGTCGAGGCCGTCGAGGCCGAGGTCGTCGACCTGCTCGAGGCCCACCGCAGCCTGAGCCGTCCTCCCAGCAAGTACGCCTGCATCGTGCTCGTCGCGCGCGGCATCTCCGTGCCGGAGCTGCTGGAGGTGCACCGCCGGGTCAAGCCGGTGGCCGTCGACAGCGGTCGCATGCTCGGCGAGTTCTTCCCCGGCTACACCTCGCCCGGCCTGCACAACCCCGACTTCCACCCACTGACGTCGCCGGTGCCGCTGCTGGTCATCCGGCACATGGTCCAGGGCGACGACGTGTTCCTCGCCGCCGAGCCGGCGTGGGTGGATGCCTACCGCCGCACCGTCGTTCGCGTATGAGCTCACCTGCCAGCCGGCAGCGTCCCGTGGGCGGTCCGGTCATGCCGGGCCGTATCCATTCGCATACGACACCGGTGCGCCGCCTCGTCCTGCCCGGCGCCGACGTCGTCGTCAAGATGGAGTCCGCGAACCTCCACGGCGGTACCAAGGACCGCTCGGCGGGTTGGATCCTCGACCGGGCCTACGCCCGAGGGGAGCTCACCGCCCGGACGACCGTTGTCGAGTCCTCGTCGGGGAACTTCGCCCTCGCGCTGGCGATGCGGTGCCGCGCGTTGGGGATCGAGTTCGTGCCGGTCGTCGATCCGTACCTCAACCACACGACCGAGCAGACCCTCGCCGCCGTGTGCTCGCGGATCGAGTACGTGCACACTCCCGACCCGAGCGGCGCGTACCTCCCGGCCAGGCTGGCCCGGGTCGGCGAGCTCGTGGAGTCACTGCCGCACGCGTACTGGCCGAACCAGTACGCCAACACCGACGCCGCGGACGCGCACTACCACCTCACCGGCGCCGAGCTCGTCGACGAGCTCGACGAGCTCGACCTGCTGTTCGTGGGCGTCGGCACGGGCGCCACCATCACCGGGGTCGCGCACCGGGTCCTCGAGCGGTTCCCGCTCGCGCGGGTCGTCGCCGTCGACGCGGCGGGGTCGCGCATCTTCGGCGACACCCCGGCGCCGAGGCACATTCCCGGTCTCGGCTCGACGATCGTGCCCGCGATCCTGGACATGTCGGTGATCGACGAGGTCGTGCACGTGCCCGAGCTCGAGGCGGTCCGGGCCTGCCACGAGCTGGTCCGTGAGCACGGCCTGTTCGGTGGTGGCTCGACCGGCAGCGTGTTCGCGGCCATCCGTCGCTACCTTGCCCGCAACCCCACCGGCAGGCGCCCGACGATCGCCTGCATCAGTCCAGACGGTGGGCAGGCCTACCTCGACTCCGTCTACGACCCGCAGTGGGTGCACCGCACGCTGATCGAAGGAGCCGAGAGTTGAGCAACGTCCCCAGCTTCGTCGTCGTGGACGAGCGGGCCGTCCGGACCGTGATCGAGCCGAACCGCGCCGAGGTCCTCGACGTCGTCCGGTACGCCTACGAGCTGCACCATGACGGTGCGTCCGCCCTGCCGCACAGCACCTTCCTCCGCTTCCCGGATCGGCCGGCCGACCGGATCATCGCCTTGCCGGCGTTCCTCGGCGGCGACATCGCCACCTCCGGCGTCAAGTGGATCGCCAGCTATCCGGGCAACCTGGACCAGGGCATCCCGCGGGCCTCGGCGGTGCTCGTGCTCAACGACACGGCGACCGGCCGGCCGCTCGCCTGTCTCGCCAGCTCGTTGATCTCGGCGAGCCGCACCGCTGCCTCGGCCGTCCTCGGGGCCGAGCTGCTGCAGGGCAGCCGCCGCGCGAGCCGCGTCGGCATCCTGGGTGCGGGCGTGATCGCCGGCGCGGTCGTCGACTTCTTCGCCGCTGCGGGCTGGGAGATCGGCGCCTGGCGCGTGGTCGACACCGTCGCCGAGCGCGCCGAGGCCTTCGCCACCAGGCTGAGGTCCGGCGACGTCCGCACCGGCACCGATGCCGCGCTCGCCTTCGCCGAGTGCGACGTCGTGGTGGTCGCCACTGTCGCGGGCCAGCCGCATCTGCACGACCCTGCGCTCCTCGCCCACGCCCCGACGGTGCTGCACCTCTCGTTGCGCGACCTCTCGCCCGAGCTCGTCCTCGCGTCGCAGAACTTCACCGACGACGTCGATCACGCCGTCCGGGCGGCGACGTCGCTGGAGCTCGCCGAGCAGCGAAGCGGTGATCGTGAGTTCATCGCCGGCACGGTCGGCGACCTGCTGACCGGCGCCGCGCACCGCGACCCCGGCCGCGCGGCGGTCTTCTCGCCCTTCGGTCTCGGGATCCTCGACATCGCCGTCGGCCGCTGGGTCTACGACCGCGTCGTCGCGGCCGGCGGAGGGACCCGCGTCGATGACTTCCTCGACTAGCCGGTCACCACGCGGTCATCACATGCTTCGCCGACGTGTAGTCATCGAGCGAGAAGCGCGACAGATCCTTGCCGTAGCCCGACGCCTTGACTCCGCCGTGCGGCATCTCCGCGGCGAAGCGAAGGTGGGTGTTGATCCAGACGCAGCCGAAGCGAAGCTCCCGCGACAGCCGCGCCGACGTCGCGAGGTCGCGGGTCCACACGCTGGCCGACAAGCCCTGGGGCACACCGTTCGCGAGCAGCAGCGCCTCGTCGAGATCGCGGAACGGCTGCACGGTCAGCATCGGCGCGAAGAGCTCGTCCTGCACGATCGCGTCGTCCTGGCGCACCCCGGTCACCACCGTCGGGGCGAAGAGGTAACCCCGCTCGCCGAGGCGGCCCCCGCCGGTGCGGACCTCCGCGTGCGTGCCCAGGCCGGCGACCAGCGCCTCGACCCGGGCGAGTTGATCGGCGTTGTTCAGCGGGCCGTAGTCGGCGTCCGGCTCGGCCGGGCCGCCGGCACGCGTGCCCTCCGCCGCGGCCACCACGGCCGCGGCGAACTCGTCGTGCACCCGGGCGTCCACCAGGACGCGGCTCGCCGCGACGCAGTCCTGCCCGGCGTTGAAGAACGCCGACGCGGCGATGTCGGCCGCCGCGGACTCGAGGTCGGCGTCCGCGCACACGACGACGGCGGCGTTGCCCCCCAACTCGAGGTGCAGTCGTTTGAGCAGGCCGCCTGCGGCGCCGCCGACCTCGGCGCCCGCGCGCGTGCTGCCGGTGAGCGACACCAGCGCGACATCCGGGTGTCGGACCAACGCGCGCCCGGTGTCCCGGTCGCCGCAGACGACGTTGAAGACGCCGGCCGGCACCACGTCGGCCGCGAGTTGCGCCAGCCGGACGGTCGTGGTCGGCGTCGTCTCGGCCGGCTTCAGCACGACGGTGTTCCCGGTGGCCAGTGCCGGACCGATCTTCCAGACGGCCATCATCAACGGGTAGTTCCACGGCGTGACCTGGGCGCAGACCCCGAGCGGCTCGCGCCGCACGACCGACGTGTGGCCGGCGAGGTACTCACCCGAGGCCGGGGCCTCCAGACAGCGTCCGGCCGCGGCGAAGTAGCGCAGCTGATCCGCCGAGGGCAGGATCTCCTCGGCCACGGTCAGCGCCAGCGGCTTGCCCGTGACCGCCACCTCGAGCGCAGCCAACTCCTCCGCGTGCTCCTCGACGAGGTCGGCCAGGCGCAGCAGCGCCCGGCTGCGCTCACCGGGCGTAGTCGCGGCCCAGCCCGGGAAGGCCCGTGCGGCGGCGGCGACGGCACGATCGACGTCGTCGGCCCGGGATCGGGTCGCAGCGCCGACGACGTCCTCCGTTGCCGGGTCGAGGAGCTCGGTGACGTCGTCGTGGCCCGGGTCGACGAGCACCCCGTCGACGACATTGCGGGTGGGGTCGGGCATCGTGTCCATGTCGTCCTCGTTCCTCTCGCCGCGGATGCCGACGCTCGTCGCGCTGCGGCCGGCTCGACAACGCGCGGACCGTATCGTGTGCGACCTGTCCGAGCCCGCACCGGGTGCCGGCGGTCCCCAGGGCCGATCGACGCTGCCTGCACCGTCGAACGTCGCACCGACCAACAAGGAGAGTCTTGATGTCGATGGGCATCGCACCCGACGCCGTCGCACCGGTGCGGGAGGCCGTGCGCGCGACCGCGCGCCGTGTTCTCGCGCGCGGCGGCCGCGAACCCGAGCCGACCGACCTGCCCCCCGGTCTCGTGGACGAGGTCAGGACCGCAGTGGGCGTGCCCGACCGCGCCCGGGGGTACACCGTCGTCCGGGGCCTGCTCGACCTCGAGTCGCTCGGTCCGACCCCGCCTCGCTGGCAAGACGCCGACCTCGACGCCGACGCCGAGGTCAACATGGTCCTGCTCGTCATCGGGGCCTGCCTGGGCGACGTCTTCGGCTGGACCGGACAGCAGGACGGGCGGCTGGTGCACGACATCGTCCCGAGCCCGGAGAGCCGGGAGCTGCAGGTGGGCGCGAGCAGCGCGGTCCCGCTCGTCTGGCACACCGAGGACGCGTTCCACCCTCGTCGGGCCGAGCTGTTGCTGCTCGCCTGCCTGCGCAACGACGACGGGATCGGCACGGACATCGCCTCGGTGCGCCGAGCGCAGCTCACCGCGCAGCAGCTGTCGGCGCTCGGCCGACCCGGGTGCGCGATCCTGCCCGACGACACCTACCTGCCGACGGCCGCGCAACCCGCGGCGGCGAGCCCGGCAGAGCCTGCCGCAAAGTCGACCAGCGCCTGGTCCGCGCAGCGCGGCGGCGTGTCCACGATATGGCCGGACGTCGACGGCCCCTGCCTGCGTTTCGACCCGAGCTACACCGAGTTCCTCGACGAGGATCCCGACTTCCGTGCGCACTACGCGGCGCTCGACCAGGCCCTCGACGCGTGCGCCGAGACGGTCCCGCTCGTGGCCGGTGACCTGTTGCTGATCGACAACGACATAGCGGTCCACGGGCGCCGCTCCTACGCCCCGCGGTTCGACGGCTCCGATCGCTGGCTCAAGCGGATCCTCATCCACCTGCCCCGCACCCGGCCGGAGGCGGAGCTGGACGAAGCGGGCTACCGGCAGGCCCAGGTCCGGATGGGCGCATGAGCGGCGCCCTGGAGCGGACCGCGTTCCCGGGTGTCCGCCGCGACGAGCACCGCTTCGACGGACCGGGCGGCACGCTCGTCCACGGCACCGTCGCGCAGGCCATCGCCGGCTACCTCGCCGGACCGTCGGTGGCCAACGACCACGGTGCGTTCCCGCAGAGCGCGCAGTCCGACGCCGTCGCCGAGCAGGCGGCGGACGCGTTCCGCCGGCTCGTGCGCGGGCCGGCCGGGGACGTGCTCTTCGGGCACAACATGACGCAGCTGACGACCACCTTCGTCCGCGCGATCAGTGGCGGTCTGCGGTCGGGGGACGAGATCGTGTGCACCGCGCTGGACCACGAGGCGAACGTCTACCCCTGGCGGGCCGCCGCGGCGGCATGTGGAGCCGCCGTCAGGACGGCGCCCGTCGACGCCGACGGCGTCCTTCGGACGAACGCCGTCACCGACCTGATCGGACCCCGCACCCGGTGGGTGGCCATCACCGCGGCGTCGAACGCGCTCGGCACCGTCCCGGATCTCGCGCCGGTCGTCGCGGCCGCGCACGCGGTGGGGGCCCGGGTCTACGTCGACGGCGTGCAGGCGATCGCACACCTGCCGTTCGACGTGTCCGCCGTCGGGTGTGACGCGCTGGTCACCTCGCCCTACAAGTGGTACGGGCCGCACTGCGGCGCCCTGTGGCTCGCGCCCGGTCTCGCGGAGGAGGCGCGGCTGCCCGAGCAGGTCCCGTCAGCGGGGTCGCAGTCGCCGGGGCGGTTGAGCCTCGGCACGACCAACTTCGAGTCCCTGGTGGGCCTGGCGGCGGCGGCCGAGGTGTTGCTCGCCGCGGACCGCACCGCCGTCGCCCGCCGGGAGGGCGCGCTGCTGGCCGCCGCGGCCGAACAGCTGGCGGCCATCCCGTCCGTGCGGTTGTTCGGCCCCCCGGTCGCGCCGCCGTCCGGACCCGCGACCGACGTGCCGCGGGTACCGGTGCTGGCGTTGCGCGTCCGGGACCGGCCGGCCCAGCAGGTCGCCGCGGCGCTGGCCGCCCGCGGCGTGTCGGTGTGGGACGGCTCGTTCTACGCGTCGGCGGCCGTCGCGGCGGTCAGCCCGGACGAGCCCGACCTGGTGCGGGTCGGCATCGCCGCCTACACCGACGAGGTCGACGTGGAGGCGCTGGTCGCCGGGGTCCGCGCGATCGCCGCGGCGTAGTCGCCCACTGCTGCCGCCGCCGCGCGTCCCAGCCGAGCGACCCGGTCCGGATCGACCCGGGCCGGGTCGTAGGTGAGTCGGAGCGAGGGCGCGGGTCCGGAGTCGACGAGCACCGAGACGGCGAACTCGGTGCGATCGGTGGCCGTCACGGCGGCGACCGAGTACCCGTCGCGTGCCCCTCGCAGCCCCTGCAGCGACACCGCGTCGCTCTCGTCCACGACGACGGTGTCGAAGAGCGCGGGCCAGCGCGCCGCGAGGGCGATCGCGCCGAGGCCGATCGCGCCGTGCCGGGCAGCGGTCGGCAAGGCGGCGGCGACCTCCTCGACCCCGCTGTGCACGTCAGGAGCCGAGACCAGCACCGGGACCGTGTCGATGAACAGCCCGACGGCGTCGGCGCTGCCGGGGGCGGCTGGATCGCGGGTGGCCACCGCGGTGCCGAAGACGGCGTCGGCCGAGCCGAGCTCGTCGCGCAGTGCCAGCCCCCACGCGGTCAGCGCGAGTGCGGAGAACGAGCGCCCGCCGGCGCGCAGTCGCTGCCGGGCGCCGTCGACGGCGGTCGGGTCGAGCGGGACGGTGAGCTCCGCCGATGCCGGACCGCGCACCGTGCCGCGGTCGGCGACCACGCTGGGCTCCCGGTCGCGCAAGCTGCTCGACCAGTGGTCCGCGGCCCGTCCGGCGGCCGTCGCGTCGGGGGTCCGCAGCGGTGGCCGCGCGACCGCGCCGGACGTGACGCCGTCGTAGGCGTCGAGCAGATCGCGCACGAGGACGCGCGCCGACCAACCGTCGACGGCGAGGTGATGGCTGGTGATGGTCAGCACGAGCTCGTCGACGTGCCCGGGCGGGAGGCGATCCGGCGGGACGGGCGACGAGACATGGAACAGCGGTGGGCGATCCAGCTCGATGCGCTGCGGCGGGGTCGTCGTCCAGGGCGCCGGTGCCGGTGGCGCGACGGCGCGGACCGGGCGCCGGACACCGTCGACGAGGAACGCCGACCGCAGCGACTCGTGTCGGGCGACGAGGTCGTCGGCCGCCGCCCGCAGTCGCGCCGGATCGAGCGTCCCGCGCAGCGTGACGGTGATCGTGACGAGGTACGGATCGTGAGACGACGCCAGCGCGCCGGCGAGCATGCCGGCCTCCGACGGGCTCAGCGACTCGATGGCGAGCACCTCCGGGACACGGCGCTGCACCGCGTTCAACTCGCTCTCGGCCAGCACCAGCGGTGCGGCGGGCCGCGCCTCGGACGCCGTGACCGGCTCGGTCGCGATCCGCGCGAGGGGCGTGCCGACGAGCAGGTGCTCGACCTCGATCGCCACCCCGGCCCGGCGACCGGCGGCGGCGACGACCAGCGCGGTCAGGCTGTCCCCGCCGTTGGCGAACAGTCCCAGCGTCGGGTCGACCGGGTGGCCGAGCGCCTCGGCGGCGAGACCGGCGACGCCGGACGCCGCCGTCACCGGGCCGGCAGCGGCCACCGAGCCGGCCTCGGCGAGCAGGGCGGCGACCGCGGCCCGATCGGTCTTGCCGCTCGGCGTGGTCGGCAGCGACTCCACGATCTCGACCCGGGCCGGGACGAGCTGGGCCGGGACCCGCGCGGCGAGCGCCGCTCGGAGCGCGGCCGGGTCGGCGCCGGGCGCGACGACTGCCGCGACGAGGACGGTGCGGTCACCGCGCGTGACGGCGGCGGCCGCGCCCGCCAGGATCCCCGGGGTGGCGGCCAGCACGGCGTCGACCTCGCCGAGCTCCACCCGGAAGCCGCTGATCTTCACCTGGTCGTCGCGGCGGCCGGCGTAGCGGATCCCGCCGTCCGGCTCGCGGACGCCGAGGTCGCCGGTGTCGTACATCCGTCGCCCGGGGGGCCCGAACGGATCGGGCACGAACCGGCTCGCGGTGAGGCCGGGGCGACGAAGGTAGCCACGCGCCAGGCCGGCTCCGCCCACGAACAGGCGACCCGGCCGGCCGGCCGGCACGGGTTGCAGCCGCTCGTCGAGCAGGTACACCGACGTGTTCTGCAGCGGCAGTCCGATCGGCACCGGCTCGGGCCACCGGTCGACCGGCCCGGTGGGCTCGGCGGAGAGCACGTCCTGCATCTCCGCCGAGCCGTACTGGTTGAGGATGCGCAGTGCCGGCCTGGCGCGCAGGAACTCGCGCAACGGCTCGGTGACGATCAGCGGCTCGCCGCTCTGCAGCACCACGTGCAACGCCGCGAGCGGTACGCCGTCGGCGTCGGCCGCGGCCGCGAGATGGGTGAGCACGACGGTCGGGGCGAACAGCTGCTCGACGCGGGTGGCCGCCAGCCAGGCCGCGAGCCGGTGCGGATCTCGCCGGACGTCGGGCTCGGGCACCACCAGCGTCTTGCCCGTCGTCACCGTGGCCAGCAGCTCGTGCAGTGCGACGTCGAACCCGAGCGCCGACAGCTGCGCGACCCGCGTTCCGGGGGCGCAGGGAAGCGCCGCGCGGTGCCAGGACAGCAGGTTGCGCAGCGGACCGTCGGTCATGACGACGCCCTTGGGCGTGCCGGTCGATCCCGACGTGTACACCGCGTAGAGGGCCGAGTCCGGATCGTCCGGTGACGTCGGCCAGGCCGGGGCGGGGCCGTCGGGGACGGCCTCGTCGCTCGTGAGGACGAGGCGCGGCGCAGCGTCGTCGACCACGGCCCGCAACCGGTCGGCCGGGTACTCCGGGTCGAGCGGGAGGTAGATCGCGCCGAGCGCGATGACGGCGAGGGCGGACTCGACGGCCGCGGCGCCGCGGGGCAGCTCGACGGCGACGACGTCGCCCGTCCCGACGCCGCGCTCGACGAGCGCCGCCGCGCGCCACCGAACCCGCCGGCCCAGCTCGGCGTAGCTGAGCCGCTCGTCGGGAAGCAGCAGGGCGGTGACGCCGGAATGCGCAGTGCAGGCGTCCCGGACCAGGCCGGCGACGGACGTCGACGGCACCCCCGCCACGGGACCGCGCAGGATCGATGCGTCGGCCGTCACCCGACTCACCGTAGCGCTCGACAGCGGTCGGATACCCTTCGGCGTGCCCACCGCCCGGCGGAACCTGACCCGGCTCCTGTCGTCCGTGCCTCCTCCGTTCGACCTGCCGAGCGCGGTGCTCGCCGCGCACCTGCGGGTCGCCGGCGAGCTGAGCGGGGACGACCTCGTCGAGGTCGAGGCCGAGGGCACGGACGGGGACTCCTCGACCACCACGGTCGCCGTCGACCTGGCGGGCGCCACCTGGCGCGACCTGCACCACCAGCTCGGCCCGGTGGCGGGGGCGCTGCGTCTCGCCGACGCCCGTCGGGCCACGACGGTCACGCTGGACGGCGACGAGCTGACCGTCCACGCCGACAGCGGTGACGCAGCCGTGCGCCTCGTCGGCTACCACGAGGCGGCCCTGGGCCTGCTCGTCGACGACCCGGACGCCGACGCGAGCGCCGGGCGACTGATCGACGCAGCCGAGGAGGCGTGGCAACAGCGGACCCTGCACGGCGCGTCGGTCCCCGTCGACGACCTGCTGGTGCCCGACCGCATCGTCGCCAACTGCGCCCGGCTCGGCCCGTCGCCCGCCCTGGTCGACGGCGCGCGCACCTGGAGCTACGCCGACGTCGAGGCCGCGTCGGGTCGTGTCTCGGCTGCCCTGGCCGCCGGCGGCGTCGGGCGCGGCGACGTCGTCGCCGTCGTCAGCGAGCGGCACGCGGACTGGGTGCTCGTCCTGCTCGGCGTCCTGCGTAGCGGCGCCGTCTACTGCCCGATCGATCCCCGCTTCCCCGCGGAGCGGATCCGGCAGATGGTCGTCCGGTCCGGGGCGCGCGTCGTGCTGACCGACACGCGCGGCGACGACCTCGCCGCACGCCTCGCGCTGGCCGACGGCCACCGCGTCGAGACCATGGCAGCCCTGCTCGCCGCCGCTGCCGACGCCGACGCCGACGCGGCGGCGCCGCCGGTCGACCTCCGCCCGGACGACGCCGCGTACATCTTCTTCACCTCGGGCTCGACGGGACAGCCCAAGGCCTCGTTGCTCGGGCACGACGGCATGCGCAACCACGTCGCGGCCAAGATCGCCGACCTCGGGATGGGGGCGGACGCGCGCCTGGCACAGGTCGCCCCGCAGTGCTTCGACATCTCCATCTGGCAGGTCCTGGCACCGCTGGTCACCGGTGGCGTCGTCGTGGTCGTGCCGCAGGACGTCGTCACCGACGTCTCGCGCTTCGTCGACCTCCTCGACCGTGAACGGATCACCGTCGTCCAGGTCGTTCCGTCCTATCTCGACGTCGTCATCGACGAGCTCACCCGGCGGGGCCGGGCACCGGCGGCACTGCGCGCCGTGAGCGTGACCGGCGAGGCGCTGCTGCCCGACCTCGTCGAGCGCTGGTTCGCCACCGTGCCCGACGTCCCGCTGCTCAACGCCTACGGCCTGACCGAGACATCCGACGACACGTGTCATCAGCTGCTCGGCGCGCCGCCCGCCGACGGCGTGGTGCCGCTCGGACGCCCGGTCCAGAACGTCACCGCGTACGTCGTGGACGCCGACCTGCGGCTCGTGCCGTTCGGCGCCCCCGGCGAGCTCGTCTTCGGTGGGGTGTGCGTCGGCCTCGGTTACTGCGGGGATCCCGAACGTACGGCGGCCGCGTTCGTCCCGGACCCGTTCGTCCCCGGCGGCACGCTCTACCGGACCGGCGACTTCGGTCGCTGGCGGCCCGACGGCGCACTGGAGTTCTTCGGCCGCAGGGACAGTCAGATCAAGATCAATGGCCATCGCATCGAGATCGGCGAGATCGAGGCCAACCTGCGGGTCGCCGCCGACGACAGCGACTGCGCCGTCGTCGTCCTGGGACGCGGCCCGGCCGCCCGCCTCGCCGCGTTCGTCGCCGCTGCGCCGCACCGTCCCCTCGCCCGGTACCGGGCGGCGCTGGCCGACGTCGTCCCGCCCCACCTGGTGCCGAGCGAGTTCCACTGGGTCGACCGGTTGCCGCTGACCGACAACGGCAAGGTCGACCGGGTGACGCTGGCTACGGCGGCGGCCCCGGTCGGCGCGAACCGGACCACGCCGCCGCGGCTGGTCACCCCGGCGGAGCGGCTGCTCGCGCAGGCGTGGGCGGCCGTGCTCGGCTGCGGGCCGGACGACATCGACCGGGACGACGCCTTCACCGCGCTGGGCGGCACCTCCGTCGCCGCACTGCGGGTGGTGGCCCGGCTCGACGGCCGGGTGCGCGCCGAGGACTTCCTGCGGGCACCGACCCTCGCCGAGCTCGCGACCCGCCTCACCCACACCGGCGATCGTCCGCTCGTCCATGCCTTCGGCGAGGCGGCTGCCGGCGACGTGATCGCCTGCCCCTACGCAGGTGGCACGGCGGCGGCCTTCGCGCCGATGGCCGCGGCACTGCACGCGCACGGGATCCGAGTCCTGGGCTGCGACCGGCCGGCCGACGACGTGCCGGCCGACGACGTGCCGGCCGACGGCGCCGGGCTCGGCGGCACCGACGGCGTCCTGACGCGCACCGCGCACCGGATCGTCGACGAGGCCGCGCACCTCGGCGTCCGAGAGCCGGTGGTGTGGGGCCACTCCGCGGGCGCAGCGCTCGCGATCGCCGTGTGCGACGAGCTCGCTCGCCGAGCGATCCCGGTACGAGCGCTGGTGATCGGTGCGTTCGCCCTCCCGGCCGACGCGCGCCTCGACACTCGCATCGAGCAGTGGCACGAGGGCGGCGCCGAGCTCGCCCGCGCCGACCTCGAGGCCGAGCTCGCCGCGCTCACCGAGCCGGGCGCGTCGGGCGACATCGGCGACCTCCTCGACGAACGGGCCGTGCGGCGATACCGCCGCGATGTCCTCGCCGCGCTGCACTATCTCCGCGAGCGCCGCGTCGGCCCCGCCGTGCGCGTCCCGGCCGTGCTGGCGGTCGGCGAACGGGATCACCCGCTCGGCCCGGACGACCGACGCGGCTGGCTCGACCTCGTGCCCGGCATCCGGCACGTCCGGGTGCCGGATGCGGATCACTACTTCGTGCAGACCGCACCGCACGCCGCGGCGCAGATCGTGCTGGATCTCGGTGCGACGATCGGCCCGCGGGCGTGACTGCCGAGGTCGGTGACCGGCTGGCCGCGCTCGTACGCGACCGGTGGTCCGCCGCACCGGTCGTGCTGGCCGTCAACCGCTTCGACGGTGCGATGCGCGCCCTCGCCGCCGAGCTCGCCGCCGTCGGGGCGGACGTGCGCGGCATCGTCAGCGCCGAGCCCATCCCGGTCGACGTCCATCCCGCGGCACCGCGCTGGGCGGCCAGCGGTCATGGCCACCGGCTGACGCGCACCGGGTTCGACCGCTGGCTGCGCACGGCGCCGGACGACGTCGCGACGTTCCTCGACGTCGTGGATCCCCATCGGCAGGCACGCGTCCTGGCCAGCACGTACACCGCGGTTCCCGAGCTCTTCGGGCGACCGGTCCACGGCTGGTGGCGGGCGGACTCGGCCCGCTGGGAGGACAAGACCGCGGTGGACACGCTCTGGGCCGCGGCGGGCATGCCGGCGCCGGCGCACCGCATCGTCGACCTGAGCGACCCGCCGGACGCCGCGGGCATCCTGGCCGGACTCGATCGCGGCCGGGGCGTGATGATCGCTGCCGACGCGAGCCAGGTCGTGCTCGGCAGCTCCAAGGGGCTGCGGTGGGTGCACTCGCCGGACGAGACCCGGGCCGCGCTCGCCGACCTCGCCCGCTTCAGCGCGACGGCGCGGGCCGCGACCTTCGTCGACGGCGTTCCCTTCAGCATCCTGGGCATGGTCCGCCCGGACGGCGTCGCGGTCTTCGAGCCGTTCGAGATCCTGACGCTGCTGGGACCGGAACCCGCGCCGCTGGTGTACTGCGGGACGTCCACCCACTGGCACGCCCCGGCCCCGGTGCGGGACGGTATCCGGCGGGCGACTCGACGCGTCGGCACGCTGCTCGCCGAGCAGGACGGGTACCGGGGGGTCTTCAGCGTCGACGGGGTGGCGGGTCGCGACTTCGTGGCCACCGAGCTCAACCCCCGTCACGTCTCCGGACTCACGCTGTGGGCCGGTCGCCCCGACGTCCCGTTCCGCCTGTTCGCCCGTGACACGCAGGAGGGCACGGACGCGCCGTACGCGTCGATCGGCACGTCCGAGCTGGAGGAGTTCGTCGCGTCGACGCTGCGAGACAGCCCGGGAACGGTGGCGTGGATTCCGGATCCGGACCATGGCGCGCCGGACCGGCCGTCGCGCGGCGAGCTCGTCTGCGACGGTGTCACGGTGCAGTGGCGTCGCGAACGCGACGGCATCCGGATCGTGCGGATCGCGGGTGCGCCGCGCGGCGCGGCCGTGGCGCCCTACGTGGCGGCCGCCGCGACCGACGCCGGGGTCACGGGGTTGCGGGCGGCGGAGTAGCGCTCGCGCGCACGAGGCTCAGCGGTCGCATGTCGGTCCAGACCGTGTCGACCCAGTCGCTGCACTCCTGCTCGGTGCCGCGCCTGCCCTGCTCGACCCACCCGGCGGGAACGTCGAGGTCGGCCGGCCAGAGCGCGTACTGGCCCTCGTCGTTGCGCACGACGGTGTAGATCCGATCGTCCTCCGGCTCGCTCATCGCGTCGTCCTCCGTGTCCGGTTCTCGTCGGGGTGGGTGGGGTCGGGGTGGGGTCAGGGCGTCAGGTCGAACGTGCCGACGATTATCGACTGTCCGGCGACCGAGGGCCACGGCGAGAAGGACGCGTCCTTCGGCAGGGTCGGGGCGCCCGCCACCGCCGGGAGGCCGGCCTGTTCGGCGACGACGCGCACCTGGATCGGCCCCGTGCCACCGAGATGGAGCGTCACCGGGATGCCGTCGCGGTGCACTCCGCTGAAGCGGAAACCCCACGTCCAGCCGCCGGGCGCGAACGACCGGTTGGTCCCGCCGGGTAGGCGCTGCCCCCCGGCGACCGCCGAGCGGACCGACACCCCCGAGGCGACGTGTGCGTACACGTAGGTCGACTCGGTACCCGCGGGCGGCCGGACGGTGAACACGGCGGCTCGGCCACCCGGCTCGGCGTGCACGGCGCTGCCGGTCAGACGGATCGGCGTGAGGGCGGCGCTGCGGCTCGCCGGTCCGACGAGGAAGGTGCGGTCGGCGAGGCTCGGGAACTCGGTGGCGAGGTTCGCCGACCGCGGCACCAGCGAGGCGATCGCCGGGTCGGCAACCGGTGCGTCACTGACCCACCGAGCGGTGCCGGTGTCGCCGTCGACCGCGTACCCGATGCTCACGCTGCGCGGGTGTCGGGCGTCCGTGCCGTCGATCGCGTAGCCGAGCACCAGGACCGCGACCGCCGCGACGCCGGTCAGTGGCGTCAGCACCCGCAGGCCCGCCCGGGGGACGAGCTCCAGCAGGGCGGCGAGACCGGCGAACGCGAGCACCCCGAAGATCAGTCCGGGCGCCGCGAGGGACAGGCCGAGGGTGGGGAAGAGCAGCGACACGACGGGGTACATGAGCAGCACCGGGACGACGACGATGCCGGCGCCGGCGAGCGGACGCCAGGCCGACTCGGGTGTGGTGACGGCCGCCGTCACCAGGGCGAGCAGCCCGCCGATCAGGGCCGGCACGGCCACGATGTAGCTCGCGGTCGGGGCGACGACCAGCAGGACGACACCGAGCCCGGCCAGCCAGCACAGGATGCCCACCACGATCTCGAGCGGACGGGCCGTGCGCCGCATCCAGCGGTACCAGAGGACGAGGAGCGCGGCGCCGCCGATCGCGAGGCCCGCGATCGTGGTCGCGGGATGGTAGGTGTCGCCGCTGGTGAACTGCAGCAGCTCGGGCTTGACCGCGGTCTCGACGTACCAGACGCCGAAGGCGAGGATGCCGCTGCCGAGCACCGGCAGGGCGAAGCCGGCTGCCGCCTTGCCTATCGAGCGCCGTCGCAGCCCCAGTCGCCCGCCGCCGCCGACGAGGCCGAGCAGCAGCGCGACCGCCAGCGGACAGATGACGAAGTCGAGCCAGTGCGGCCAGTCGATGGTGGACCACGTCGTGGAGAAGTACGTGCGGCTCCCGGTCGCGTCGTGGCGGAGGTCGGCGGTCGACAGATAGCGCAGTGGGCCCAGGGTCGCGTCGCCCATCGCCTGCGCGGCGCCGGGGTGAAGGCGCGTGGCGTCGTCGTGGGGCGTGTGGTAGTCGGGGGACCCCCCGATCAGCGCGAAGTTGAGGCCGCTGTAGCCATGGTCGCCGAACACCGTCAGGTCGGTGTCGTTGGGCAGCAGCCGGTACACCTCGTTGGACACCGATGTCGCGGTGATGGTGCCGCGCCCGAGGGCGTCCAAGGCGTGGCCGACGCGACGGCCGACGGTCTGGAACATGACGGCGGGCCCGTTCGTGCCCCGCGCCTCCAGGTTGAGGACCACGGTGCGGGCCGGATCGACCAGGTGGGCGTCGACGAACGCCTTCGCTCCCAGCGAGCCCTCCTCCTCGCCGTCGGCGACGAGGAAGACGATGTTGTTGCGCGGACGCTCGCCGTGGGTCAGGGCGCGGGCCAGCTCGTGGACGACGCCGACGTTGAGCAGGTCGTCGACGGCGCCGAATCCGGTCGGGACGGAGTCGTAGTGGGCGTCGACGACCACGGTGCCCGTCGGATCGCTGCCCCGCACCATCGTCACGATGTCGCTGACCGTGCCGACGGCGTGGGTGGTGTCGGCCGAGCTGACCGCGGCGGTGCGCGTCGTGACGGTCGGGTGCAGGCCCAGGCGGGTGAAGCCGGCGACGATGGCGGCTCGGGCCTCGTCGTTGCCCGGCTTGCCGATGGTGCGGTGCAGGTGGGCGAGGCGGCCGATCGTGTCGACGGCGCGTTGTCCGGAGAACGTGCCCGCGCCGACGGTGCGCGGCGGCGAGTCGGGTAGCCGGAGGCCGGCGGTCTGCACGACGACGAGGGCGGCGAGCACGAGCACCAGCCCGGCGGCTGCGAGCCGGTGGCGCAGGGCCGGCGTGTCGACCGGCCGCTCGGCCGGCGCGAGGACCTCGTCGACGACAGGTCCGGTGGCGTCGTCGCCGTCGCCGTCGCCGTCGGCGTCGACGCGCGCGGAGCGGCCGTGCTCGATCGCCGTGTTGGAGATGGCGAGCGCGCCGATGACGGCCCCGACGAGGAACACCAGCGCGCCGAAGAGGAACGGCGCGTGCAGCCCGAACGCCTCGGCCAGTCCGCCGGCGACGGCACCGGCGGCCGGGCCGAAACCGGAGGCCAGCAGGCGGAAGGAGGCGTTCACGCGACCGAACAGCTCGCGCGGGACGACCGACTGGCGGACCGAGACGCTGACGACGTTGCCGATCGAGACGCTGCCGCTGACGAAGAACAGCGCGATCGAGGCGACGACCGGGGAGTCCGTGAGCCCGACGACCAGGGTCGGCAACGGGGCGATGCCGAAGGTGAGCTGCAGGGCCCGGCCCGGGCCGACGGCTCGGTCGATCAGCGGCGCCAGCAGCAGGCCGACGAGCCCGCCCACGGCGATCACCGCCATCAACAGGCCGTACACGGCGGCGGTCACGCCGAGGACCTTCAGGGCGAACAGCACCGCGATCGACAGGATGCTGATGACGACGAAGTTGCCCAGGGCGGTCACCAGGCACAGGGCACGCAGCAGTCGGTGGCTCCACAGCCAGCGCACGCCGAAGACGATGTCGGACCGGACGCTTGCGACGCTGACCTTGGTCGGTGCTGCCGTTGCCGTCGCCGTTGCGGTGGGGCCCCGCCGCCGCAGCCGGACGCCACCGAGCAGGGCGGCGGCGAGCGCGAACGACACCGCGTCGACGACGAACGGCGCGGTCGGGTGCCAGCTGAACAGCAGCGAGCCGATCGCGATGCCGACGAGGTCGCTGGCGACGAACTGCGCACCCTGCACGATGCTGTTCGCGGCGGGTAGCCGCTGGGGCGGCACGAGGTCGGGTACGGCCGCGGCCTGCAGGTTGAAGCTCAGCGTCTCGGTCGCGGCCAGCACGAACGAGGCGACCAGGATGATCCATATCCCGGACGAGCCGGCGATCACCAGTGCCGCGAACACCCCCATGACGACCGCTTGGACGGTGGCCGTGCGCCACAGCTGTCGGGCGCGGTCGCTGCGGTCGACGACGACGCCCGCGACCGGGCCGACGAGCAGCAGCGGCAGCTGTCCGGCGATCGTGACCGCCGCGACCAGCAGGGTGTTGCCGGTGATGGTCGTCGCGAGCAGCGGCAGGGCGGCGAACCGGGCCCCGTCGCCCAGACCCGAGATCAGCGACGCGTACGCGAGCAGCCGGAACGAGCGAGGCCAGGCCGTGCGCGCGGGTGTCGCGTCCGCCGGCGCATCGGGATCGTGCGTCGAGCTCATCCCGCCTCCTCGGCCGGCGGTGGCGCGGGCGGCGGGTCCGCCGCGTCGAGCGCGTCGAGTGCCGCGAGCAGCTCGTCGTCCGACGCCTGCGCGAGCTCGGCGGACGTGAGCAGTTCGGCGATGGCGGCGACCGTGCGGTGCCCGGCCAGGACCTCGTCGAGCGCGAGGGTCACCCCGAACCGCGAGGTGACGCGGGCCAGCAGTCGCGCCGCGGACAGCGAGTCGCCACCGCTGTCGAAGAAGTCGTCCAGGACGCCTGGTGTCGGGCCGCCGAGGACGTCGCGCCAGAGCGCGGCGATCGCGGTCTCGGTGGGGTCGCGCGGCGCGACCGGGGCCCGGGCCGGGGCGACGCGCGTGCGCGCGGTCGCCACCTCGCGCAGGGCACGACGGTCGAGCTTGCCGTTCGTGGTGACCGGCAGGGTGGGCAGGACCAGGACGGCGGCCGGCACGGCGGCCGACGGCAGGAGGGCGGCCACGTGCCGGCGGACGGCGTCGGGGTTCGGTGCGGCGCCGCACACGAAGCCGATCAGCTCGCCGGACGCGACGACGGCGGCCGCGGAGGTGACCCCGGCCGCCGTGCCGAGCGCGGCGGCGACCTCGCCCGGTTCGACGCGTTGGCCGCGGATCTTCACCTGGTCGTCGACGCGGCCCAGGAACTCGATCGTGCCGTCGGTCCGCCACCGGGCGAGGTCGCCGGTGGCGTACAGCCGGGCGCCCGGGTCGAACGGGTCGGGTCCGAAGCGGGCGGCGGTCGTGGCCGGGCGGGCGTGGTAGCCCCGGCCCACCTGGGAGCCGCCGATGTACAGCTGGCCGGGCGCGCCGGTCGGCTGTCGTGCGAGGTCGCCGGTGAGGATGCGCAGCGTCGTGCCCGGCACCGGGCGGCCGATCGGCACCGACCGGTCGTCCGGCTGGACGTCGTGGGCGCTCACGTCGATCGCCGCCTCGGCCGGGCCGTACAGGTTCAGCAGGCGCGCGGCCGGATAACGGTCCGCGAGACGGCGGGCCGTGGCTGCAGCCAGCGCCTCCCCGCTGACGACCACCAGGCGCAGGCTGGGCAGTGCCGGGCCCTCGTAGTCGAGGAAGGCGTCCAGCATGGACGGGACGAAGTGCGCCACGGTCACTCCCGTCCGGCGCATGCGGTCGTGGAGCGCGACGGGGTCGCGGTGCTCACCGGGGGCGCACACGACCGCGACGGCTCCGGCGGCGATCGGCAAGGTGAGCTCCCACACCGACACGTCGAACGACACCGGGGTCTTCACCAGGACCCGATCGGTGGGCCGCAGCGACATCCGCTCGCGGGCCCAGGCCAGCCGGACGCCGAGGCCGCGCGCGGTGTTCACCGCACCCTTCGGCCGACCGGTGGAGCCGGAGGTGTGCACGAGGTAGGCGGCGGCGTCGTCGCGGGCCGGGGTGAGGGGCTCGACGCGCCCGTCGACGGGCAGGGGTGAGGTCGGGATCGGGACCGTCGGCCCGGCCGTGCCGGCCGGTGGCGTCGTGCCCGACCCGTGGAGCAGCACCGCCGGGCTGGTGTCGGCGACCAGGTCGGCCACCCGAGCCGGCGGGTGGTCCGGGTCGAGCGGCAGGTACACGCAGCCGGTGGCCAGGACGCCGAGGACGGCGGCGAGGGTGGGGGCGCCGCGGTGGCCGAGGACGCCCACGACGTCGGCCGGCACGGCGCCGTGCGCGCGCACCGCCGCCGCGGTCGCCATGACCAGCTCGTGCAGCCGACGGTACGGGACCGGGGTGTCGTCGATGTCGAGCACCGCGACGTCGTCCGGTCGGGCGCGGGCGTCGCGTTGCAGGCTCGCGATCGGGTCGAGTGGAGCGGGCGCCTCGCCGCCGTGTTCCCAACCCGCGACCGTCGTGGCTGCGGCCGCCGGGAGAGGCACGGCGGACAGCGACCGCGGCTCGTCGCGCACGAGCTCCTCGAGATGCGCGACGACCAGGGCCGCGATGTCGTCCGGGCGGCCCGCCGCCAGCGGCCGCGCGGTGACCAGCTGGCCGGTGAGCGTGCCGTCGGCCCTACGGGTGAGGTGCAGTTCGACGTCGAAACGTGGCCGGGGAGAGGGCCGCATGCCGAGCTCGACGACCGCGCCGTCGAGCCGGATCTGCGGTGCGCGGTCGTGCAGGACGACGAGGTGCCGGACGAGGCGGCGCTCGGCGGAGTCCTGCCGCCCGGCGCGCCACGTGCCGAGGATCTGCTCGTAGGGCACGGCGTCGTGGGCGTACGCGCCGAGACAGGCGGCGCGCGTGCGGGCGAGGAGATCGCCACCCGTGGGCCGACCGGTGAGATCGATGCGCAGGGGCAGCGTGGTGGTGTGGAAGCCGACCGCGCGCAGCGCGGCGAGGTCGGGTCGTCCCGCGCTCGCGGTGCCGATGACGACGTCCTCGCCGTCCGAGCCGCAGTACCGCGAGACGGTGGCGGCGAACGCGCCGGCCAGCACCATGAACGGCGTCGCCCGGTGCCTGCCGGCGAGCCGGCCGATCGCCCGGGTGAGGGGCTCGTCGAGGTCGAACGAATACAGGTCGGTGCCGGTGTCCGGCGCGTCGAGATCCACGGCGACCGGTCCGGCCGGTGGGGCGGCGCCGGCCAGCGTGGCGTGCCAGTAGTCGAGATCGCCGGCGGCGGGCGCCGCGGTGGTGCGGGCGACCGGCACCTCGGCCGGGTCGAGCTCACCGCGCAGCGCCGCGCCCAACTCCTCGGCCAGGACGCCGCCGCTGATGGCGTCGGCGGCGATGTGGTGGACGCACACCGCGACGCGCCCGCTGCCGTCGGGCAGCCGGCCGACCATCGCGCGCAGCAGCGGCGGTGTCGCGAGCGGCAGCGGCTCGGCCGACCACGACGAGACGAGGGAGTCCCACGTCGCGGCCGTGACGTCGTGCCCGGTGACCGTCGGGGCGGGCACGGCGCCGGCGACGTGGGTGGTGACCACGCCGTCGGGCGTCAGGTCGACGACGGTGCGCAGGGCCGGGTGCCGTCGGACGAGGACGTCCAGTGCCGCGGCCAGCCGCTCCGGGGGCAGGGCGGTGCGCGTCGACCCGGCCGCGACGAGGTGGTAGGCGGCCGAGCCGCCGGCCCGGTCGACGGCGAGCAGGGACTGTTGGCCCGGGGTGGGGGCGGCGGCGTCCTCGGTCGGGGTCGCCCGATCGGGCCCGGGCGCGGGCTCGGCCGCCAGCCGCGCGGCGATCCCGTCGCGGGTGAGGCCGTCGAGGAGTTCGTCGACGGGCAGCTGGACGCCGAAGCGGTCGAGGACGAGGGCCCGCAGCCGCACGGCCCGCAGCGAGTCCAGCCCTGCGGAGGTGAGCGGTCGGTCGGCCGGGACGGCGGCCGCGGTGGTGTCCAGCGCGGCCGCGACGAGCCGGGTCAGCTCGTCGTCGCCCCCGGCCGCCGCGGTGTCGGCGGGAGCGGTCGCACCGCCGCCGAAGCGGCCCGTCAGGTAGGCCGCCCGGGTGGCACGGCGCCGCAGCTTGCCGCTGGTCGTCCGGGGCAGGCTGCCCCGTCGCACCGCGCGGACGTCGGCGAGGTCGATGCCGTGCTCGCGCGCGGCGGCCGAACGCAGCGCGTCGACGAGCTCGGGTCCGCCGTCGGACCGTGGCACCTCGACGACGGCGACGGCCCGCTCGCCGGTCGGCGCGTCGACGGAGAAGACCGCCACCCGGTCGCGGCGCAGTCCGGCGACGGCCTCGGCGAGCGTGCTCTCGACGGCGTGCGGATGGTGATTGACGCCCCGGATGATCATGACGTCCTTGCTCCGCCCGGCGACGAACAGCTCGCCGTCGGCGTCGACGAAGCCGAGGTCGCCCGTGCGCAGCCACCCGCGACGGCCCTCCAGCTCGGCGTCCCAGTCGTCCGCGTCGCCGCGGTTCCAGTAGCCGCCGGCGACCGAGGGGCCCCGGGTCCACACCTCGCCGACCCGGTCGGCCGGACACCGCAACCCCGAGGCGGGGTCGACGACCGCGACCTCGACATCCCCGCCCGGACGGCCGCATCCGACGAGGACAGCCGTGCTCTCGCCCGCGTGCGCGTCCACGACGGCACCGGCGGCCAGGGCGTCGCGATCGGCGGCTCGCACGCTCGGCGACCTGCCCGCTCTCTTGGTCCCGGTCACGAAGAGGGTCGCCTCGGCCAGTCCGTAGCACGGGGCGAACGCGGTGGGGTCGAAACCCGCCGGCGCGAAGCGCTCGGCGAACCGGTCGAGGGTCGCGGCGTCGACCGGTTCGGCGCCGACGATGGCCGTACGCCAGGACGAGAGGTCGAGGGTCGCGACCTGCTCGGCCGGCACCCGGCGGACGCACTCCTCGTAGGCGAAGGTCGGCGCCGCACTGCAGTCGGCCCGCGTCTCGCTGATCGCCCGCAACCAGCGGCCGGGGTCGTGCAGGAACTGCGTCGGGCTGAGCAGGCGCACCGGGAAGCCCGCGTACACCGGTTGCAGGATGCCGCCGATGAGGCCCATGTCGTGGTACGGCGGGAGCCAGCTGACGCTGCGTGTGCCGGGGCCGGCCGCGACCACCGTCGCGATGACGTCGAGGTTGGCGACGAGGTTGCGGTGACGCACCACCACGCCGCGGGGCTCCGCGGTCGAGCCGGAGGTGTACTGCAGGAACGCGATGTCGTCGGGCGCGACCGACCCGGGATCGGGGGCGTCATCGGGGGCGGTGGCGTCGTCCCACGTCAGGGCGGGGACCGGGGCATCCGCCGCGGACCACGCGGTCGGGTCGTCGACGAGCGCGCCGATCGCACCGGCATCGCCGGCGATGGAGGCGACGGTGGCGAGGCCGCGTCTCGACCGCGGCGGGTACACCGGCACCGCGACGACCCGGGCCAGCAGGCAGCCCAGGAACGCGGTGACGTAGTCGGGGCCCGGCTCGTGGGCCACGAGCACCCGTTCGCCGGGCGCGATCCCGGTCGCGGCGAGGCCGGCGGCCAGCCGACGTACCCGGGTGTCGAGCTCGGCGAAGGTCAGCACGAGGTCGGGACGGTCACCGCGGTCGAAGGCGAGGGACACCTCGTCGGGTCGCTCGCGGGCGTGACCACGCAGTGCCGCGACGAGGGTCATCAGGCGCCGGTCCGCAGCGCGGCGGCGACCGATTCGGCGTCCATCGACATCACCCGGCGGACCACGGAGGCGACCGCGTCGGCGTCGACGCCGCGCTCGGCACCGCGTTCTCGCAGGACCGCGGCGGTGCTGCGGATCGTCGGCGTGGTCAGGACCTCGGCGACGGTGAGGTCGATGCGCAGCAGCTCCTGCACCTGGCCGAGGATGCGCAGTGCGGCCAGCGAGTGGCCCCCGACCTCGAAGAACTCGGCCGTCACGTCGGCGATCTCGTGGCCGATCGCGGCCGACCAGATCGAGCAGAGCACGGTCTCGAGGTCGTCCGCCGGCGCGACGCCGTCGCCGGCCGGCGACGGGGAAGGGGTGAGGGCCCGCAGCGCCGCGCGGTCGACCTTGCCCGACGAGCCGACCGGCAGGGCGTCGAGGACGACGATGCCGTCGGGGACCATGGCCGGCGGCAGATCACGGGCCAGGTCCGTGCGCAGCCGGGCCGGCAGGGACTCGGCCAGGCCCGCCGGGGGCGAACCCGGCACCGCGTCGGTCGGCGGCTCGACGGTCGGCGGCTCGACGGTCGGCGGCTCGACGGTCGCGGCGGTGACGTACGCGGCGAGTGCGGGACCCGGGCTGACGATCACCGCGGCGTCGCCGACGAGTGGATGGCGACGCAGGGCGCTCTCGACCTCGCCCGGCTCGACCCGCACGCCGCGGATCTTGACCTGGTCGTCGACCCGGCCGCGGAACTCGAGGGTGCCGTCGGCCGCCCACCGTGCGCGGTCGCCCGTGGCGTAGACGCGCCGGCCGACCTCGAACGGCGACGGCACGAACGCCGCGGCGGTGAGACCCGGGCGACCGAGGTAGCCCTGGGCCAACTGCCGGCCGCCGAGGTAGATCTCGCCGTCGACCCCGATCGGGCAGGGGCGCCGCGTGGCATCGAGCACCCACGCGGACGTACCCGGGATCGGCCGACCGATCGGCACCCGGCCGGCCCCCGGCTCGACGAGCTGGGCCGTGGCGTCGACCGCCGCCTCGGTCGGGCCGTACAGGTTGACGAGACGCAGGTGTGGGAGCGCGGCGTGCACGCGGGCGACGAGGTCCGGTGCCAGCTCCTCGCCGCCGCAGTACAGCTGGCGCACCCCGGCCAGCGCGGACCCGAACGCGCGGTGCTCGACGAGGACCGAGAGCATCGAGGGCACGACGTCGAAGCTGGTCACCGAGCGGCGGGCGACGACGTCGAGCAGGTAGGCCGGGTCGCCGTGCCGGCCCGGGGCGGCGACGACGATCGTGCCCCTGCCGGTGAGGCCCGCGAGCATCTCGGTGAGCGACGGGTCGAACGAGGTCGAGGTCTTCTGCAGGATGCGCTCGCCGGCGCGGTCCAGGCCGTCGGCGGCGACCATCCGGGCGACGCGGTTGGCGATCGCCCCGTGTGCGACCGCGACGCCCTTGGGCCGGCCGGTCGATCCCGACGTGTAGAGCACGTACGCGACGTCGGCGGCCCCCGGGGGCACCTCGACGTCCGCGCCGGCGGGGGAGGGCTCGTCGACGAGCGCGCCGGGAGCGACGACCGGGACCGGGAGGCTGGCCGCGGCCGGCCCCTCCCCGACGACGAGCAGCGGTGCCGCATCGGTCACGACCTGCGCCCGCCGGGCCGGCGGCAGGGTGGGGTCCACCGGGACGTACCCGGCGCCGGTGCGCAGCACGGCGAGCAGCACGGCGAGCAGCAGCGGGCCGCGGTCGACCGCGACGCCGACGAGCGTGCCGGCGCCCGCACCGTGGCGGCGCAGGCCGGCGGCCAGGGACCGCGACCAGCGCTCCAGTTCGGCGACGGTGTGCTCGCTGCCGGCGGCGTCGTCCAGGACGACGACCGCGTCGGGCTCGTGGGCGACCCGTGCGGCCCACGCCGTGAGCACGGTCGCCGGTCCGGGGTCGCCGGTCGCGTCGATCCCGGGGAACGTCGTGGTGACCAGCCGGGCGTGCTCGGCGTCCAGGACGTCGAGGTCGGCGAGCCGCACGCTGCCGGTGGCCGGGTCGGCCAGCAGTTCGAGGGTGTGGACGATCGCGGCGGCGACGCGATCGGGCTCGAGACCCGGGCCGAGCGCCGCCGTCTCCAGCTCCAACCACCCGTCGGCCCCGCCGTCGGCGCGGGGGACGACCTCCAGCAGGAAGGGCACCTGCGCCTGCCCGGTCGGCAGCTGCCGCACCGGACACGTCGCGTCGCCGAGGACGAGCGTCGGCACGTCGACGTTGCGCAGCGAGACGAGGGCGCGGACGAGCGCCGTCGGATCGGGCGCGCCGGCGGGCGTCGCGTCCCGGGCCAGCTCGCCGAGCACGACCGTCTGGACGGCGAGCAGGAACTCCCGCACGGTGCGGCTCGTGGTGCGCACCCGCACGGCGCGGTTGTCCATGAACAGGCCGACGATGCCCTCGCGGTCGGGGGAGTCGCGATTGGCCACCGGCATGCCCAGCACGAGGTCGTCGCGCCCCGACCAGCGCGCGATCACGAGCGCGACCGCGGCGGCCAGTGAGACGTAGTGGGTGTGGCCGCCGCCGCGCTCGACCGCGTGCAGCGCGGCCAGCAGGTCCGGGGGCAGCTCGACGTGCCGGACGACGGCCCGACGGGGCGCGCCGCCGGGCGAGTCCCAGGGCAGCGCCTCCGCACCGGCCAGCGGGTCGGTCGGGGCGGCGCCGCCGGGGGAAGGAGGGTTCGCGGCCCGGTCGAGCGCATGGTCGAGGTACTGCAGCGGCGCCGCGCGGCTCGTGCCGGCATAGGCAGCGGACACGTCGTCGACGAGTAGGCCGAGCGACCAGCCGTCGACCGCGACGTGGTGCAGTGTCAGCAGGAGGTGTCGCTCGCCCGGGCGCCCGGACGGCCCGGGGGACTCGAAGAGGACTGCGCGCGCCGGCGCCTCGACGGCGAGATCGAAGGGCACGGCGATCCGGGTGGCCACCTCGTCGTCGAGGTCGCCCGGCCGGATGGTCCGCCGCTCCAGGCGCAGGGGAGCCGCGTCGACCCGCTGCTCGAGCTCGCCGTCCGCGCGCAGCGCGACGGTGGTGCGCAGGGCGGCGTGCCGCAGCGAGACCGTGTGCAGGGCCGCGGCCAGCCGGTCGACGTCGACGGTGTCGGCGATCGTGACGAGCGCCGGCAGGACGTACGCGGTGGACTCGGGCGCCAGCTGCTGCTCCAGCCAGATCCGCCGCTGCTGCGGGGTCGCCGGTGCCGACGCCCCGGTCTCCGGCCAGTCGTGCGCCCGCAGGCCCGTGCCGCGCGGGCGGGGCTCGCCGCGGCGGCGCCGTAGCTCGTCGGCGAGCTGCGCCCGTTGCTCCGGGGTCATCGCCGCCAGTCGGCTGCGCGCGTCGGCCGCAGTCGGCGTCGGGGCGGGGCCGGGTCCGGGGCCGGCGGTCATCCGGTGCTGTCCGTCAGCGCGGCGAGCGATGCCGACGTCGGACGCGGTGCCGTGGCCAGGGCGGTGAGCGCGTCGTGCAGGACCGCGATGCTGCGGAAGTAGTCGTCGAGCTCGATGTGCTCGTCGTCGCTGTGATCGAGCGCGCTGTCGCCGGGGCCGTAGACCGCCATCGGCAGCTGCCAGCGCACGGCGACGGTGTTGAGGTCCGACGTCGCGGTCTTCACCCGCGCCCGGGGGGTGCCGCCGTGGTCGATGATGGCCCGGGACAGGGCGGTCGCGACCGGGCCGGTGCGATTGACCCGGTGGGCGGCCACCTGGTTGCGGACGGTGACCGTGCCCTCCGGGCAGCGCCGTTCGAGCTCCAGCAGCAGCGCCGGCACGTCGAAGCCGGGCGGCGTGCGCACGCAGATGTCGGCGCGCGCGTGCGTCATCGTCGCCTCGAGCGAGAGCAGGGTTCCGCCGGGCCGGTCGAAACGCGTGTGCGAGGAGTCGGGGCCGAGGAGCTCGCGCAGCACGAACCAGAACTCGGCCGCGAGCTCGCCGGCCTTCGCCGCCGGATTGCTCGAGTGCGTCGCCGGTGTCGTGACGCGGTAGGTGAGGTCGAGCTTGCCCTTGTACCCCAGCACGACCGAGGACCATCCGCTCGGCTCGCCGACGACGAGGTAGTCCGGCGGCGGCATCGTGTCCCGGACGTGGACGGCGCCCCGGGAGCCGGGGGTCTCCTCCTCGACCGCCCCGACGACGACGATGCGGGCGGGCAGGTCCTGCAGCCCGCGCGCGGTGCACAGGAACGCGGCGAGCGCCCCTTTCGCGTCGACGCTGCCGCGGCCCCACAGGCACCGGTCGGACATCCGGACCGGCGGGCTGCCGGCCACGGTGTCCATGTGGCCCAGCAGCATGATCGTCGGCCCGTCGCCGCGACCGGTCACGGCGACCAAATTGCCCATCGCGTCGAGGTGCGAGGTGAAGCCCTGCGCGCGGGTCTCCGCGAGCAGGTGCAGGGCCAGCGCGGCCTCGCCGAAGGACGGCGAGGGGATGGCGACCATGGACTTGAGCAGGGCGGCGGCGTACGCGTCGTCGACGGGGTCGGCGCGGGGGACGTCGGCTCGCCGCGGAGTCACGTCTGCACCGTCCCTCGCCTATCGGACCCCTCACGTCGGGTCCTCACACCGGGTGCAATCCCAGGAACTCCAGGCCCGACGTCTCCGGCCATCCGAATCGGATGTTCATGCACTGCACTGCGTTGCCGGCGCCGCCCTTCATCAGGTTGTCCAGCGCCGCGATGGCGACGACTATATCCAGCTCGGGCAGGGCCGCGAACCCTACGTCGCAGAAGTTCGAACCGGACAGGATCTTGGGCTCCGGCTGGCGGTAGAGCCCCCGGGAGCGGGCGACGACGCGCACGAACGGCTCGGCGGCGTAGTGCCGCCGGTAGCTCGCCCGCAGGTCCCGTTCGGTCACCGGAGCACGCGTGGCGGCGCGGCACAGCACCTGGACGCCGCGCACCGCCTCCACCCCCGTCGCGCTCATGGCCACCTGGTGCCCGAGGGCCTGTTCGATCTCGGCGGCGTGCCGATGGCCGGCCGGTGCGAACACCCGCATCGTCCCGGCGCGTTCGGCGTGCCGGCCGGCATCGCCCGAGGTGGCACCCGAGCCGCTCGAACCGGTCCTGGCATCGACCGAGAGCGTGCCGTCGACGAGGCCGTCGGCGACGAGCGGGCCGAGCGCGAGGATCGCCGCGGTGGCCATGCAGCCGGGCACGCTGACCCGGTCGGCGGTGCGCAGCTGCTCACGGTGGCTCTCGGGCAGGCCGCGGCAGAACGTACCCAGCAGGTCGGGTGCGGGATGCTCGGTCCCGTAGTGGCGCACGTACGCGGCCGGGTCGGTGAGCCGGTGGTCGGCCGTGAGGTCGATGACGACAGCCGCCCGCTCGAGGACACCGGCCATCTCGGCCGCGTCGCGCAGGTGCGGCGTGGCGACGAGGACGACGTCGTGCCGGCCCAGGTCGGCCGGCGCGGTGAAGGTGAGATCCGTGGCGCCGCGCAGGTTGGGGTGCACCGAGTCGACGCGCCGGCCACCGAGCCGGGTGGAGGTGACGGTGGCCAGCTGCACGTGGGGGTGGCCCACCAGCAGACGGACGAGCTCGCCGCCGATGTAGCCGGCGCCGCCGAGCACCGCCGCGCGCACGCGTCCGTCGCTCACGACACGGCCCGGGGGGCGTCGTCGAGGTGGGCGATGATCTGCTCGCCGAGGTCGAGGTCGACGACGCCCTGCAGGCCGGCGAACTCGACGCGGTCGTTGACCTCGAGCACGAGCCGTTCGCCGTCAGGCCCTTCGACGATGTCGACGCCGGCGAGGTCGGCGGCCACGGCGGCGGCAGCGGCCACCGCGAGCCGGGCAAGCGCATCGTCCAGCGGGCAGGGCTCGACCCGGCCGCCACGGCCGACGTTGGTGCGGTCGGCCTCGCTGTAGCGGTAGCTGGCCGCGACGGCCCGCCCGCCGGCGACCAGGACGCGGATGTCACGGCCGGGCTTGTCGACGAACTGCTGCAGCAGGACGATGTGGGCCTCCGGCGCCGGCAGCGCCGCGACGTGGTCGAGGACGGTCGAGGCGACGATCGGGTCGCGCAGAACGGCGACCAGTCGACCCCACGACCCGACGAGGGGCTTGACGACCACCGGGTACCCGAGCTCGTCCGCCGCGTCCAGGGCTGCTTCGGGGGTGAGGGCGAGGCGAGTGGCGGGAGTCGGGACGCCGGCGGTTCGCAACGCCTGCGCCGTCGCCCACTTGTTGCCGCAGACCGTCGTCGTGCGGGCCGGGTTCAGGACCCGGACACCCGCGCTCTCCCAGGCATCGGCGAGGTACCGGGCGCGCGTCCAGGCGATCTCGCGGTTGACGACGACGTCGAAGCCGGGAGCGGCACCCCCGACCTCGACCTGCACGGTCCTCGCGTCGATCACCGCGACGGTGTCGACGCGACGTTCCAGCGCCGCGAGCAGCGCCTTCTCCTCCCGCCGGACCCGCGAGGCCACGAGGGCGACGCGGTCCGACCCGAGGAAGCCGCGGGTCACTCGCCCCAGTCCTCCTCCACGTCCGGCGCCAGGGTGAGCAGGACCGGGTCGGTCGCGGCGACCTCGAGCTCGGCGGCGCACTCGGGGCACTCGATGACCTCGTGCACCCGGACGTCGTCGGCGACCGCCACGGCGGCATCGCACTCGGGACACGGCTGGGGCTCGGGCATGACGGTCTCCTCGGAAACGGTGGCCGCGGATCGGCCCGTGATCATGACATACCGGTGGCGTCCGCACCGCGCACCGCTGCGACGACGGCGGCCGCCGAGACCCCGGACGCGGCCAGCAGCTCCTGCTGGGAGCCGACGGCGGCGACGAACGTGTCCGGGACGCCGATGCGCACCACCCGACGCGGGCACCGCTCGGCGAGCGTCTCGGCGACGAGCGACCCGAGCCCACCCGTGCGCCAGTGCTCCTCGACGGTGACGACGAGCGGTACCGCGGCGGCGAGCTCGACCAGGCGCTCGACGTCGAAGGGTTTGACCGTGTGGGCGTCGACCACGGTCACCCGGACGTCGTCCTGCGCGAGGATCCGTGCGGCGTCGACCGCGAAGCGGACCGGGAGCGGCCCGGTGGCGACGACGAGGGCGTCCGATCCGATCGAGAGCTCACGCAGCGACCCGAGCCGGACCGCTGGACCGCCGGCGATCGGCGGGGGGTCGGCATGGCGGCCGAGGCGCAGGTACACCGGACCGGGTGCGTCGGCGGTCGCGTCGAGCAGGGCGCCGACGGCGTCCTCGTCGGCGGGGACGGCGACCGTCATGCCCGGCATCGACCGCATCGCCGCGAGGTCCTCGAGTGCGTGGTGGGTCGGCCCGAGGTGTCCCGCGGACAGGCCGGAGTGCGTGGCGACGATGCGCACCGGCAGCCCGTGCAGCGCGATGTCGACCTTGACCATCTCGACGGCGCGGCTGGCCGCGAACGCAGCCATCGTGTTGGCGTAGACCCGGTAGCCGGATGCGGCGAGGCCGGCGGCGGTGCCGACGAGGCACTGCTCGGCGATGCCGAGGTTGACGTAGCGGGCCGCTGCCGGACCCCAGTCGACGCCGGTGAACAGGCCGGTGTCGGTGTCGAGGCACACGGCTCGCTGGTCGGCCACGAGGCGGGCGACCAACCAGTCCCGGTACACCTCGCGTGCCGCGCGCCCCGCTCGCGCGGCGGCCCCGGTGGTGTCGGTGGTGTCGGCGGTCCCGGCGGCGGTCACGGCGTCGCCGTCCCGCGCCGGGCGAGCGGATCGTGCTCGCGGTCGAGGACCCCGTGGGCGCGGGCGAGGAGTCGGGGCGACAGCGCCGCGTAGTGGCTCTTGACCTGGCCGGCGACGAACGGCAGTCCGTAGCCCTTCGCGGTGGCGGCGACGATCGCGCGTGGCTGCTGCGGTGTCGTGGGCGCCGTGAGGGCCGCGGCCAGGCTGTCGTGATCGTGCCCGTCGACCTGTTGGACGTCCCACCCGGACGCGTGCCACCGGTCGGCCAGGTCGCCGGGGCGCCCCGGCCCGGGCACGGCCCGGCCGAGCTGCAGGCCGTTGGCGTCGACGACGACGGTGAGCGTGTCGGCGCCGACCGCCGCCGCCGCGGCGGCGGCCTCCCAACAGGAGCCTTCCTGGAGCTCGCCGTCGCCGACGAGCACCACCGTGCGGCTCGGGCCACCGGCCAGCCGTGCCGCGAGGGCGGTGCCGAGGCCCAGGGCGATGCCGTGCCCGAGCGACCCGGTCGCGAACTCGACGCCCGGGACACGGCGGGTCGGGTGCCCGCCGAGGCGACTGCCGGCCCTGCCGAGCGTGCCGAGCTCCTCGACGGGCAGGAATCCGCGCAGCGCCAGCACGGCGTACAGCCCCAACGCACCGTGGCCCTTGCTCAGGATGAAGCGGTCGCGCTCCGGCCAGTCCGGCTGGTCCGGACGGACCGCGAGCACCTGTCCGTAGAGGACGGCGAGGATGTCGGCGATCGACAGTCCGCCGCCGAGGTGCCCGCCGAGCCCGGTGCCGCACATGTCGACCACGTGATGGCGGATCCGCTCGGCCAGCTCGCGGGTGTCGACCGACGCGGCGTTCACGCGAGCGCCATCCGGGCCACGACGTCGAGGTTGCGGAACACCTTGGCGAAGCCGTCGGCGTAGGCGTCGAGCGCCGGTCCGGCGTCGGGGGCGAGGTGTCGCTTCTGCAGGGTCAGCGAGTCCTCGATGATCGCGTCCGCGACCGCCGTCCGCGGCGCGGGCTCGGCCGCGGTGGCGGCCGCCCAGGGGTACCCGGCGCCGAAGCCGACGCGGTCGGCGATCGCGGCCTGCCGGGGCAGCGAACGCAACTGGTACCGCGACACGGGTACGCCCTCGGCGCGCAGCAGGCGGTGCAGGGCCTTGCGGTAGCCGGCCGCGGCCGATCCGGGTAGGCCCGCCGCCGCGGGGTCGAAGCGCAGCCGCAGGATGTGCCAGGCGTGCGAGCCGCCCGCCGGCGCGGTCGGCACGAGGACGCCCGGGAGCTCGCCGATGCGATCGAGGAAGCGCGTCACCTGGCTCTGGCGGGCGGCCTCGTAGTCGGCGAAGCGGTCGAGCTGGGACAGCGTGAACGCCGCCTGGACGGCGTTCATCTTGTGGTTCCAGCCGAGGCGGTGCGACAGGTAGCGCCGCTCGCGGCCCGGGTCGATGTCCTCGCCGAACTGCCGGATGCGACGGGCCTGGGCCGCCGTCGCGGGGTCCGCGAACGTGATCAGCCCGCCTTCGCCGCAGGTCGGCAGGTTCTTGGTGACCTGCAGGCTGAAGGCGGCGGCGTCGCCGAGGGCGCCGGTGCGTCGCCCGCGCCAGAGCGCGCCGTGGGCCTGCGCGGCGTCCTCCACGACCGCCAACCCGTGGGTGCGGGCGAGGTCGCCCAGGGCGTCCATGTCGGCGGGACGGCCGTGCAGGTGGACGGGCAGGATCGCTGCGGTGCGTTCGGTGATCTGCTCGGCGACCGAGGCCGGGTCCAGGGTGAAGTGCACCGGGTCGACGTCGGCGAACACCGGCACGGCCATCTGGTGCAGCGGGGCGAGCGCGGTCGCGACGAAGCTCAACGACGGCACCACGACCTCGTCGCCCGGGCCGATGCCGAGCGCCGCGAGCGCCGTCGCGAGGGCGGTCGTGCCGTTCGACACGGCCACGCACTCGGGCACCTCGCAGAACCGGGCCCACCGGTCCTCCAACCGACTGACCGCGGTCTCGCCGTTGGTGTCCGAGACGAGGGCCTGCCCGTCGAGCACGTCGAGGACCGCGCGGCGGTCGAGGTCGGTGACGACCGGCCAGTGGGCCGCACGCAGTCGGCGGGCGACGGCGGGCGTGCCGCCGAGCGCCGCCAACCGGTCGGCTCCCGGGGCGCCGGCAGGTGCGGCGCTCACGCGTCGGCCGGGTACAGGCGCACCGGCAGCGAGGTCACGCCGTTGAGGAAGTTGGAGTGCAGGTGACCCACCGGCCCGGCGAGCTCCACCCGCTCGACCGTGGCGGCCAGGACGTCGACGAGGGCGTGCAGCGCGACTCGCGCCGCGGCGTTGCCCACACAGGTGTGGGCGCCGACGCCGAACGCGACGTGCGGGTTCGGCCGGCGGTCGGGTCGGAAGGTCCACGGGTCGTCGAACACCGAGGAGTCGCGGTTGGCCGAGGCCAGCCACGCCGCCACGAGGGTGCCGGGAGCCAGCACGTGGCCGCCGAGGACGGTCTCGCGCTTCGTCCGGCGCAGCACGTGGTTGACCGGGCTCGCCCATCGCAGGAGCTCCTCCGTGACCACGGTCAGGGGTGTCTCCCGGCGGCGGATGCGCTGCCACAGCTCCGGCTGCTCGGCCGCCAACAGCACCAGCTGGGCCGCGGCCTGCGGCACCGTGGGGTTCGCCCCCATGATGAAGGCGTAACAGTTGACCAGGACCTCGTCGCGGGTCAGCGGTCGGCTGTCGACCTGGACGCGGTGCAGGGCGCCGATGAGGGTGTCGGGTGCGGCCGTCTCGTCGCGCAGGACCTGATCGAACATCGACAGCAGTCCGATGTGGGCCTCGAGCAGGATGTCCGCGGCGTCCCCGCCGCCGAAGGCGGGGTCCTCGGCCGCCATGGAGGCGACGGTCCACCTGCCGGCGTCGGCCCAGTAGGGCTCGGGAATGCCCAGGACCTCGCCCGCGACGGCCATGGGCAGGATGCGGACGAGCTCGGCGAAGTCGACCTCGGCGGCGGTGGCGTGGGACCGGACGAGCTTCTCGATCCGGTCCTTGGCGCGCGAGAGCCCCGGACGCATGCGCCGCATCGACAGCACCTCGGCCGTCGGCCGTCGCAGTGCGGCGTGCCCCGGCGGGTCGACGAGGTGGATCGCCCGGCCGGCGGCGGCGTCGCGGTCCAGCACGGTGAGCATCGTGCTGTGCTCGGAGCTGTAGGTGTCGGCATCGAGGAGCACCGCCTCGACATCGGCATGGCGGGTCACCGACCAGAAGGGGGTGCCACCCGGGGCCTCCTGCCGGAAGTACGGTTCGTCGGCCCGCAGCCGGGCCCACGCCGCGTGCGCGTCGCCGTTGCCGTAGAGCGCAGCCGGGTACAGGTCGAGGGCACCCAGGTCCGGCCGCGTGTCGGCGGCGGGCTCGCCGGTCAGGAGCCGCATCAGCCGACCTGGGCGGGCTGGGCGGGCTCCGGGCGCAGCACCGCAGCCCCGACCTCGGCCCACAGATCGGTGGACCTGCCGAAGCGGGTGAGCTCGCGTCGCACCGCGAGCAGGAGTGCCCCAGTAGGCGCCTGATCGCTCATACCGAGCGCACCGAGGGTCTGCACGGCGGTGCGCGCGGTGGACAGCGCCGTCTCCGTCGCCAGCGCCAGCGCCTGCGTCGCGAGCACGGTGCCCCGGGGCGCCGCGGTGTCGAGGGCATGTGCCGCCCGGCCCACCAGCAGCCGCGCCGCGCGGTGCTCGACGACGTGACGGGCGAGCGGGAGCGTGACCCCTTGGAACTCGGCGAGGCGGCGCCCGAACTGGCGGCGCCGGTCCGCGTGCCCGATGGCCGCGGTGAGCGCGGCCGCGGTGAGCCCGACCAGGTACGCCGCGTGCCTCGCGCGCGCGGCCGCGATCGACGGGTGCGCGCCGACGGCGTCGACGGGCCCGAGCTCGAGCAGGACCCGCCGGCCGGTCGCGCCGTCGGGCGTGGTGAGCGCGGCGGCCGTGCCGGTGGAGGCGACGGACACGTCGCCGTGGCCGGGGCAGCTCACGCGGGCGTCCATCGAGCCGAGCAGAGCCGGCCGCTCCGGACCCGGCCATGCTGCCAGGGAGTCGAGCAGGACCGCGGCGCCGTAGACGTCGGGCAGGCCGGCGCGCCCGAGCTCCTCGGCGACGACGATCCCGCAGGAGACTCCGAGATCGAAGCCGTCGCGGGTCGCCGGGCGCTCGTAGGCGAACGCGTCGAGCCCGGCGAGCGCGGCGAGCGCAGCCGTCGCGGCCTCCGGCGACGCGGGCGCGACGGACCCGAGGGCGGCCGCGAGCGCCGAGCCGAGCCGGCGGAGCAGGGGATCGTCCTCGATCTTCATCGCGACTCACCCGCGGAGAACGCGTCGACGGCCGCGCTGAACACGACCTCGGCCAGCACCTGCGAGGTGCCGGCGGCGATGGTGACGCCCGGCGCCTCACGAAACGCCGCGTCCAACACGGCCCGCGGCCCTGCGTCGAGGGCGTGCCGCGCGTAGTCGCCGCCGTGCAGCTCGGCTGCCCAGACGGCGACGTCCTGGGCGACGGTCGAGGTGTACAGCTTGGCCGCGGCGGCGTCCGGGGCGTCGAGGCCACCTCGGTCGAGGCGGTTCAACGAGTCCCACGCCAGCAGCCCGGCGGCGTCGACGGTCGTCGCGTGACGCCCCACCGACGCGAGGTCCGCGGGGGTGAGGGCGTCGGCGGTGACGCCCGCGACGGCGGTGTCGAACCACCGTCGCGCCTTGAGCGAGTAGTCCAGCCCCGTGCGCTCGAGGGCGAGACATTCGGCGAGCAGCGCCCACCCGTCGCCGTCCTCGCCGAGCCGGTCCGAGGCGGGGACGCGAACACCCCGGAAGGTGACGCGATCGAACTGGTCGTCGGCGATGCTGGCGACGTTCGCCCGCTCGACGCCCGGGGAGTCGAGGTCGACGAGGAACAGGCTGATGCCCTCGTAGCGTGAGGTGCCCGTCGCCGTCCGGGCGGCGCACAGGCCGACGTCGGCGAAGCGACTCTTCAGGCCCCAGATCTTCACACCGTCGAGGACGTAGTCGTCGCCGTCGCGTTCGGCGCGCAGCTCGAGCGAGGCGAGGTCCGATCCGACCTCGGGCTCGGTGTAGAGGACGGTGGCGAACCGCCTTCCGCCGCCGAGGTCGGGCAGCAGGCTCGCCCGCTGCTCGGCCGACCCGGCACGCAGGACGAACAGCCCGACGATCTGGACGCTCAACACCTGCAACATGTCCGGAACGCCGTGCAGGACGAGCTCCTCGACGACGGCGCCGGCATGGGCGTGGGACACGCCTCGACCGCCGAACTCGACCGGCCATCCGGTCGCCAGCAGGCCGCGCTCGCCGAGCTCGCGGTAGAGCGCGCGGACGTCCGGCTCGGCGCCCCCGGCCGGGAGCGCCGCGAGCAGACCGGCGAGCGGTTCGGCGGCGAGCAGTGCGCGCACCTCCTCGCGCAGGTCGACCTCCGCGGGGTCCAGTTCGAAGTCGATCACGAGCCACCCTTCAGGACGGCGTCGACCTCGGCCGCGCCGAGCGTGTCGACCAGGTCGAGGAGCTCGTCGTCCTGACCGCTGCGGCGCTCGTCGACGACCGTCGCCAGCCCGGTGACGCTCGAGTTGCGGAAGAACTCGGTGACCGAGAGCGGCACGTCGAACCGGCGGCGGATCGCGTTGATCAGCTGGGCGGCCATCAGGCTGGTGCCGCCGAGCTCGAAGAAGCTGCGGACGACGTCGACGTCGTCCAGCCGCAGCGCCGGGCCGACGAGCTCGTCGGCGATGATCCGCTCGGTGTCGCTCGCGGGGTGCACCGTGTCGGCGACGACCCGGACCGCCTCGGCCGGAGCGGGCAGTGCGCGGACGTCGATCTTGCCGCTGGCGTTCAGCGGCAACGTCTCACCCACGGTCACGACGTGCTGCGGCACGAGGGCGGGCGGCAGCGTCGCCGCGAGCGTGGACCGCAGCTCGTCGCCCTCGGTGGCCGTGCCGCTGACGTAGGCCACGAGCGTGCGGTTGCCGGCGTCGTCCTCGCGCGCCGTCACGTGGGCCTGCCGGACGCCGTCGAGGCGCAGCAGCGCGGCCTCGACCTCGCCCGGCTCGATGCGCACCCCGCGGATCTTGATCTGCCGGTCGATGCGGCCGAGGAACACGATGTTGCCGTCGGCCTGGCGCTTCACGAGATCGCCCGTGCGGTACAGCCGCCCGTCCGGCGCGGTGCCGAACGGGTCGGGGCGGAACTTCTGCTCGGTGAGGGTGCGATCGTTGAGGTAGTCGCGGGCCAGGCCGGCGCCGCCGATCACCAGTTCTCCGGGGACGCCGTAGGGGATCAGCCGCATCGCGTCGTCCAGCACGTGGGCGACGTGATTCGCCATCGGCAGCCCGATCGGCGGCGACTGGACACTCGCGTCGGTGCACTCGTACACGATCATGGTGACCGTGCATTCCGTGGGCCCGTAGCCGTTGAAGAAGCGCCGCCCTGGTCGCCAGCGCTCGACGAGCTCGGCGGAGAACGCCTCGCCGCCGACGAAGCAGATGCGCAACTGCGTCATCGGCGTCGGGTCGAGCAGCGCCATCACCGACGGCGGCAGGTCCACGACCGTGATGCCCGCATCGACGAGCAGGGCTTGCAGGCGGTCGAGGTCGAGCCGGTCGGCCTCCAGGGCGACGTGGAGCTGGGCGCCGGTCAACAGCGCCGCGAACATCTCGAAGACCGAGACGTCGAAGGTGTAGCTGGCGTAGGCGAGGACGCGATCGCGGGCGGTGAGGTCGAACAGGTGCTGCGTGGAGACGATGAAGTTGACGACGTTGCGGTGCTCGATCCGCACGCCCTTCGGCGTGCCGGTGCTGCCCGAGGTGTACAGCACGTAGGCGAGGTCGTCCGGGCGGGCCGACGGCGTCAGCGGTGCGGTCGCGGCCGGAACCGGGTCGGCGACGTCCAGCACCGGAGCGAGGTCGGTGAAGGCGGCCGTGAGATCGGCGGTGGTGACGACGACGCAGGGCACCGCGTCGGCGATGATCGCGGCGAAGCGCTGGTGCGGCGCGGCGCGGTCGATCTCGACGTACGCCGCCCCGGCCTTGAGGACGGCGAGCACGGCGAGGACGTGCTCGACGCCGCGGGGGAGCGCCAGGGCGACGAGTTCGCCGGCCCGTGCGCCGAACCGGTCGCGTAGCAGCACGGCCAGCGCGGTGCTGCGTGCGTCGAGCTCGGCATAGGTGAGCGCGGTGGTGCCGCAGACGACCGCGACGGCATCCGGCGCCTGCGCGACCACGTCGGCGAACCACGCATCGACGGTCGTGGCCGGAACGGGGCGCTGCGGTCCGTTCCAGCGTTCGACGAGCTCGCGGCGCTCGTCGGTGCCGAGGATGTCGACCGACCCCAGGCGGCGGTCGGGATCGTCCACGCCGCTGCCGAGAAGCCGCACGAAGTGTCGCTGCATCTGCTCGATGGTGTCCGCGCGGAACAGATCGGTGGCGTACTCGACGTCCAGGGAGGAGTCGTCGCCGTCCTCGTACATCTGCCACGTCATGTCGAACTTCGACGTGGTCGACTCGGTCTGGTCGGCGTCGATCGTGAGCCCGTGCATCGTCAGGTGTTGGGGTCTGTCGGGCAGCAGGAAGGTGGCCTGCACGAGCGGCGAACGAGAGGGGTCGCGTTCCGGGGCCGCGATCTCGACCACCCGTTCGAAGGGGAGGTCGATGTGCGCGAAGCCCTCGCGCACCACGTGATCGACGTGGCGCACCAGCTGGCGGAAGGTGACGTCCGGCTCGACCCGCAGGCGCAGGGCGAGCATGTTCACGAAGAACCCCATCATGTGCTCGATCTCGAGCCGGCCGCGGACGCTGGTGGAGCAGCCGATCACCAGGTCGTCCTGCCCGGAGTAGCGGTTGAGCAGCATCGCGTACGCGGCGACGTAGACCGGGTAGGGCGTCGTCCCCATCTCACGCGCGAGGCGCCGCACGCCCTCGACGAGGCGTCCCCGCACGGGCAGGCGGGCCTCGGCGCCGCGGAAGGTGAACTCGGCCGGCCGCGGGAAGTCGGTCGGCAGCTCGAGCTGGGGGACGTCCTCGAGCCGGCCCCGCCAGTACCGCACGAGGCGATCCAGCCGCTCGCCGCTGAGGTAGTCCCGCTGCCAGAGCGCGAAGTCGCCGTAGTGCAACCGCACCTCGGGTAGGCGAGGTGGCCGATGCTCGCGCTGGGCGCCGTAGACCTCGGACAGCTCGCCGACGAGGACGTTCGTGGACGCGGCGTCGAACACCGCGTGGTGGATGACGAACAGGAAGAGGTGGTCGTCGGGCGCGATCCGCAGGACCGTCGCCCGCCACAGCGGCGTCGAGCCGAGGTGGAAGGGGATGTCGCCGAACTCCGCCTGCCGGGCCGCGGCCCAGGCCACGGGGTCGTCGTCGGCCGGGTCCCGCTCGAGGACGGGCAGGTCGACGGTGACGACGTCGGCCACCACCTGCTGCGGCACGCCGTCGACCACCCGCAGGCTCGTCCGCAGGTTCTCGTGCCGGTCGACGACGACCTGCAACGCCCGCTGCAGGGCCGGGACGTCGAGCGGCCCTCGCAGCCGGATCGGCAGCCGCTGGTTGTAGGCCGTCTGTCCGGGTGCCAGCTGGTCGACGAACCACAGCAGGTTCTGGGCGTAGGACAGCGGGACGGGCGTGCCGGGGCGGCGCGCGACCGGGCCGGCTGCCGTGGACGTGGCGCCGTTGCCACGGGCGAGCAGGCCCAGGAAGCGAGCTCGGCGCTCGAGAGGCAAGCGCGCGAGACGCGCCTTGGTGCTCACACCGGTTCTCCCGTCGTTTCCACGACCCGCTGCAACGGGTGCACCATACCGTCCGGACCGGTCACTTCGGGACGGGTCGCCCGGGCGCGGGCGGCAAGGCCGGCGAGCGCGGCGAAGGCCGTCTCGTAGGCCGTGACGAGGCGTGCCGCGTGCCGCCCCACCGCGGGTGCGACGGCAGCCGGGTCGAGGCGGCCGTGCGCCGCGGTGACGCGCAGCCCGGTCCAGACGTGGGCCACCGCCTCGACCTTGCGCCCGGCGGCCGCGAGCACGAGATCGCCGGCCGCGGCGCCGGTCCGGCGCAGCAGCTCGCCGTGCACCGCCGCCTGCGCCTGCATGCTCCAGCCGAAGGTGTAGACCTCGGCGAGCGCCCCGCCATCGGCGTCCCGCGCCGCCGCGACGGCCGCCGCGGCGAGTGCGTGCAGGTCGGCGCGTCCCGAGCTTGGTGCCGGGGCTCCCAGCAGCGGGCCGAAGCGCGCGCAGTTCTCGACCGCCGACGCTGCGGCGTCCGCGGCGGTCAGCGGCGCGAGGCCGGGGCCGAGGTCGACCTCGAGCCAGCGCCGCTCGATCGGCTCACCACTGAAGAAGTCGTCCTGCGCGTCGGGTGGGTTGACCGATCCCCAGGCTGCGAGCAGGTGCTCGACCGGCAGCCAGCCGGCGTGTGCCGGCGGCATGTGGTCGACGACGAACGCCCGCCCGCCGGCGACGTCGAGGGCGGTGACGACGACGAGGTGGGCGGCGTGGACGTCGTGGTAGGCGGGGCGGAACGGGAGGTGGAAGTTGTCCACCGCGACGATCGGCGGTCGGCCGGCGGCCAGCGCCGACGCGAGCGCGGCCAGCGGGTCGGCGGCCGCGGTGCGCCACCGGGACCGGATGCCGGCGCTCGGCGCCATGCCTGCGACGGGGTCGTCCGGTTCGTCGACCGGCCAGTAGAACTCCTCGCCGCGCACGTCGCCGGGGATCCACCGGAAGCCGAAGTCGCGCGACAGCGCGTCGAGGGGATCGCGCCCGGCCCGCTCGAGCAGCACGGCGAGCGTCACGTGCAGGCAGCTGAGCGGGTCGCGGTACCAGCCGCTGCCGGTGTACGGGCTCATCGGTCGCAACGCAGGAGCGTGGCGGCGAAGACGTGCAGCGCGAGGTTGTCCGGCAGTCGGATCGCGACCAGGTCCGCGCGACGGGTGATCGGCACTCGTTGGCACCAGATCGTTCCGGGCAGGCGCGACTGGACGTGGTGCGGGTAGTGCATGACCTCGGAGCGGAAGGCGACGGTCTCGCCGAAGGCCGCCGGTGCGGCCCAGAAGTCGGACACCCGTACGGCCTCCAGGTCGACCGCGCCGTCGGTGAACAGCATCGCGATCTCGTCCTCGACCCGCCGCTCGCCGGTGGCGAGCAGCCACAGCCAGTCCCAGCGGCCGATCTCGACCGGCAGGGTCTGCCCGGCGCAGCGGACGTTGTCCGGACCGGTGTGGGGGGAGCCGGTGAACGGGACGCCGTCGACCTCGACCGGTGCGCCCGGGTACGTGCCCGCGGGCAGGCTGTTGCGCCAGACGTTGAGGCCACCGGCGCCGAGCTCGTCGGCCCCGGTCATGGCGACGTTGTCGCGGATCGCGTCCAGGCCGACGGGAGCGGTCGTCGGGTGAGGCGTGGCCGGCACCGGCGAGGAATATCACGACTCGGCCCGGCATGTCGAAGCCGCTGGCGGCGGTGGACACCGTCGGCGAGGCCCCGGAGACGGCGCCGGGTGGCCTACGGTGACGGCATGCCGGCACCTCCCGACCCTGCCGATCCGGCTGTCCGGGCCGCCCGCGAACGGCTCCGCTCGCTGAGCCCGGCGCAGCGCAGCGCGCTGGTGCGGCTCGCCGCCGCCCGGTCGGGTGCCGGCCCCGCTGCCGAGGTCGAGACACTGCGTCCGGGCGACGGACCGCCGCTCGTGCTCGTGCACCCGGTCGGCGGCGAGCTGTTCTGCTACTCCGCTCTCGTGGCCGCGCTCGGCGGGACGTTCCCGGTGTTGGGCCTCGACGCGGGGGCGCTGCTGCGCGGTCCGAGCCGGCCCACGGTGCAGGACGTGGCCCGGTCCTACGCCACGAGGCTCGACGGCACCGGCGCGGCGACGGTGGCGGGGTGGTCTTTCGGAGCGGTGCTGGCCTTCGAGATCGCTCGGCTGGTCACGCCCGATCGCACCGTCGTCGCGATCGACTCGCTGCCGGCCGGTGCCGGCAGCTCGGTCGGCCTGCGTTCGACCGACGTGGAGCTGCGGGTCGGCTTCGCCGAGGAGCTGGCCCGCTCAGCGCCGCTGGCCGACGACGTCGTGCGCCTGGCGTGGGACGCCGACGACGCCGCGTTCGTTGCCGCGGCCGCCGCGGCGTTGGACACGAGCGGCCTCGGCCCGGACGAGAGCGACCTCGCCGCGCGCCTCACGATCCACCGCAACGCGGCCGCCGCGCTCGAGCGGCATCGCAGTTCCCCCGGCGGGCCCGCGGTCCGCGTCGTGTGGGCGCTGGACACCGCCACCGAGCTGCTCGAACCCTGGCGGCGGGTTTCCGGCGGCGAGGTCGACGGATGTGGCATCGTGGCCGATCATTGGAGTCTCCTTCGTGCGCCGGCCGTCCACGACGTGGCCCGCGTCCTGCAGGAGGTCCACCAGCAGAACACGAAGGGGAGCCCCGCATGACCGACGGCACCACCCCCGGCGCGGCTGCTGCCGGATCGAGCGCCGACTCCCTCGCGCTGGTCCGTGAGCTCTGGTGCGAGCTGCTCGACCTCACCGACCCGCCGACCGACGTGAGCTTCTTCGAGCTCGGTGGCTACTCGCAGGCCGCGCTCACCCTCGCGGCCCGGCTGCAGGAGCGCCTCGGGTTCCCCGTCCCGGTCGCCGACCTGTTCGAGCACGTCACGATCGAGGAGCAGGCCACGCTGGTCGAGCAGCTGTACCAGCGCTGGCTCGATCAGCTGGCTTCGTGACCGACGCCGCGCACGGCGGCCGGCTCATCGCCCTCTGGAGCGCGCCCCGCTCGCGCTCGACGGCCTTCCTGCGCATGATGACCCAGCGCGGCGACGTGCTGGTGGTGCACGAGCCCTTCTCCCACGTCATCGACTTCGGTGTCGCCGAGGTCGCCGGTGTCGAGGTCACCTCCGAGGCCGCGCTCATGGCGCGGCTGCTCGAGCTCGCCGCCGAGCGCGACGTCTTCTTCAAGGACACCACCGACTTCCGCTACCCCGACCTCCTCGCCGGCCGCGAGTTCCTGGCGCGGGTGACGCATACATTCATCATTCGCGAGCCCGCAGCGGCGATCGCGTCGCACGCCGCGCTCAATCCCCGGCTCACCTGCGCCGAGGTGGGCATCGAGCGGCTCGCCGAGATCCACGACCACGCGGTCGCGGCCGGTGCCGAGCCGATCGTCCTCGACGCCGACGATCTCGTGACCGCCCCCGCGGCGCTGGTCGCGGCATACTGTGCCGCCGTCGGGCTGGACCCGCGACCCGACGCGCTGGAATGGGCGGCCGGAACGCTCCCGGCATGGGAGCGCACCGCGCGCTGGCACGCGGCCACCAGTGAGACCACCGGCTTCGTCGCGACCGCGACCAGCTATGCCCGCACGACCGACACCGATCCGGTGCTGGCGGGCTTCCTCGCCCATCACCGACCCTTCTACGACCGACTCCACGCCACGCGGCTGCGGGCGTGAGCGCGAGCGAGTGGTTCCTGGCGGGACGACCGGCTCCGTCGCAGGTCTTCTGCTTCCCCTACGCCGCCGGGGGTGCCGCCGTCTTCTTCCCCTACATCGCCGAGCTCGCGCCCGACGTCCAGGTCGTGTCGCTGCGCCTGCCCGGGCGGGAGAGTCGGCTGGACGAGCCGCCGGCGTTCCGGGTCGCCGATGTCGTCGACCAGGTGGCTGCGCACGTGGCGACGGCGGCGGTGCCGTACGCGCTCCTCGGTCACTCGATGGGCGCCCAGCTCGCCCTCGAGGTCGCGATCGGCCTGGCCGGGCGTGGTGCGTCGACCCCCGCGGCGCTCCTGGTCCTGGGGTGTCCGCCCCCGTCGGATCCGCCGACCGGCGGTTTCGGCGACGTCGAGACCATGAGCGACGCGGACGTCGTGCAGTTCCTGCGTAGCGTCGGCGGGATACCCGACCAGGCGCTGGCCGAGCCCGTGCTGCTGGAGCTCATGCTGCCGGCGATCCGCGCCGACCTGACCTGGGTGGCGCGGCACCACCGTGCCGCGGCGCCGCTGCTGGACTGCCCGGTGGTCGCGGTCGCCGGCAGCGCCGACGACCACGCACGGCCGGAGACCATGCGCCGGTGGTCGGCCTATACGCGCGGGCCCTTCCGCGAGCACGTGCTCCCCGGCGGCCACTTCTTCGTGCACGACCAGGTTGCGGCGGTGGCCGACCTCGTGCGGGCCGTCCTCGACTGACGGGTGACACCGACCCGCGGCGCGACGCGGCGGCTCGCGCGGATCGCGCGGTCAGAGACCGGCTCGGGCGGCCCAGAGCTCGGGGAAGAACCGGTGCCGGTTGACCTCGTGCAGCCAGGCCAGCCCGCTCGTCCCGCCGCTACCGGGCAGGTCGCCGATCATCTTCTCCACGACCAGCACGTGCACGGCCCGCCAGGAGTGGAACGCGAAGGCGACGTCGCTGAGCGCCTCGGCCAGCAGCGCGAGCTCGCCACCGGCCCGGTACACCTCGGCCCAGGCGTGCCGCAGGGCCGCCGGGTCATCGGGTGCCGCCGGGAAGCCGCGCCGCGCCACGAGCCGGACGGCCTCGTCGTACAGGCTGGGCCGGGACAGCTCGTCGCGCAGCGCCGCCCCGAGACCAGGCGTGTCGAGCAGGCTCGGATGTATCTGCCGGTGCCCCAGCACGATCTCCAGCCGGCGGTACATCTCCGACTGCACGCCGGACGCCGCGCCGAGTGCGTCGCGGAAGTTCGCGAACTCGACCGGGCTCAGCCGGCTGAGGGACTGCCACGCCTCCAGCAGCATCCGCTGGACCGGCGCCGCGCGGCGCATCGTCCACAGCGCCCCGGCGATGTCGTCGGCGGCGAGCTGGTCGCGGGCAGCCGCGAACTCGTGGTGGGCGAGCTTGAACAGCAGCTCCTTGACCTGTCCCATCACGAAGAAGGACATCTCGGCGGGCTCGGCGGTGCGCGGGGTCTGCAGCGACAGGAGCGTGTCGATGTGCTCGTAGTCCAGGTAGGGGCTGCGCGTCTCGACCGCGCCGATCGGTTCGCCGCCCGACGCGTCCGCGCGGGCGGCCCGCTCGCGCGCACTGAGCGGGCCCGTGTCGGTGTCCTGCACGGGGTCGGTCACGGAGTGCTCCTGTCGACGGTGTCGGTGCGGCCGGGGTCGGCGGCCGCACCGGGTGGGACCACGCGCGGACACGGTGGCACGGGGTCGGGATCGGGCCGGTGATAACGGGCGCGGTCCACGGCGACGATCGGCCGCTCGGCGGCGGCGGGACCCGACCGGGCCGTCTCGGCGCGGGCCGCGAGCTCGCCCAGCCGGGGATGCGCCATGACGTCGCGTAGCGCGACCGGGGCGTCCAGCCGCGCCGCGAGTCGCCGGGCGAGGTAGCCCGCCGCCAACGAGTCGCCGCCGACGTCGAAGAAGTCGTCCTCGAGGCCGAACGCGTCCGCCGGCCGGCCGAGCAGCTCGGCCCACAGCTCGGCGACGGCGAGCTCCGTCGCCGTCTGCGGCGCGTTCCCCGACCCGGTCGTGCCGGCCTCGTCGTCGGGCAGGGCCGCGACGTCGAGCTTGCCGCTGGCCGTGACCGGCCAGGACACGACGGTGAGCACGGCGGCCGGGACCAGGTAGCCGGGCAGCCGTTGCGCGACCCAGGCGCGGGCGCCGCCGGCCGGGTCGTCGCCGGGCCTCGCCGCGACCACGAACCCGACCAGCCGGGGCCCGCGGACGTCGCGGCGCACCACCACGCGAGCGTCCGCCACCCCGGGGGCACCGCGCAGCGCGGCCGCCGCCTCACCCGGTTCGACCCGGTTGCCGCGGATCTTCACCTGCTCGTCGGCGCGGCCGAGGTACTCCAGCTCGCCGGAGGCGAGCAGTCGGACGCGATCGCCGGTCGCGTAGAGCCGGGCGCCCGGGCCGCCGGCGGGTCCGGGCAGCGGGACGGGCGACGGGACGAACCGGGCGGCGGTCAGCCCGGGTCGGTGCAGGTAGCCCTGTGCGAGCTGGCCGCCGCCGAGGTGGAGCTGGCCCACCACGCCGGTCGGGCACGGGCCGAGGTCGTCGTCGAGGACGATCGCCGCGTTCCCGGTCGTGGGTCGCCCGATGGGCACGCCCCCGCCGCGGTCGACGTCGGTGACGTCGGTGACGTCGTGCGCGGTGACGTCGTGCGCGGTGACGTCGTGCGCGGTGACGTCGTGCGCGGTGACGTCGTGCGCGGTGACGTCGTGCGCGGTGACGTCGATGGCGGCCTCGGTGGGTCCGTAGAGGTTGTGCAGGGTGGTCCCCGGCAGCAGCTCGACGAAGCGGGCTGCGAGGTGCGCGGTGAGCTCCTCGCCGCTGGAGAACACCCGGGCCAGGCGTCGCGGCGCCGGCTCGGCGGGCCGGGCGTCGAGGAAGGCGGCGAGCATGGACGGGACGAAATGGCACGTGCTGACGTCGTGCCGGCGCAGGACGTCCCACAGGTAGGTCGGGTCGCGGTGGCGTCCGGGTGCGGCGAGGACGAGGGTCGCGCCGGTGACGAGGGGCCAGTACAGCTCCCAGACGGACACGTCGAAGCCGACCGAGGTCTTCTGCAGCACGACGTCGCCGGGACCGATCGGGTACCGCGCCTGCATCCACGCGAGCCGGTTGGCGAGGCCGCCGTGGGTGTTGACGACACCCTTCGGGCGACCGGTGGAGCCCGACGTGTAGAGCACGTACGCGGGATCGGCCGGCCGGCGGGCCGGCAGCGGGGCGAGCGGTCCCTCGTGATCGGCGAGGCCGGCCACCGTCGCCGGGTCGGCCACCAGGAGCACCGCCGCACTGTCGGCCACGACCTGGTCGCGGCGCGCGAGCGGCTGCTCGGCGTCGATCGGCAAGGGCACCGCGCCCGCGGCCTGGATGCCCAGCAGCGCGACGACGAGCTCCGGTCCGCGTGGCAGCTGCACCGCGACGACGTCACCCGGGCGCACCCCCCGGGCGAGCAGTGCGGACCCGGCGCGCCGTGCCCGCTCGAGCAGCAGCGCATACGTCACGACCTCGGCGGTGCCGTCGTCGACCAGCGCGGGGGAGTGGGGCCGATCGGCGGCGACCTCCTGGAGCCGTTGCAGCACCGGCGGCGAGTCGACCGCCAGGGCAGCCGCGGACATCGCGGTCTCGAGCACCGCGGCCAGCTCGACGGACGCGGCGAGCGGCAGTCGCCCCGTCGGGGTCTGCGGCGCGTCCGCCGCGGCGCGCAGCAGCCCGGCCAGCGAGGCGGCGACGCGCAGCACGGTGCCACGGTCGAGCGCTCTCGGATCGAACTCGAACCAGCCGTGCACGCCACCGTCCGGCTCGGGCGCGGCGTGCAGTTCCAGATCGAACTTGGCCGCTGCCGCGATGGGCTCGACGGTCACCCCGGGCGGCAACGGTGCGGCGGCGACGTCGGTGTAGGTGAGCGCGTAGCGCAGGCTGCCGAGGGTCGCGCGATCGGTCGGGGCGACCGCGTGCAGCACGTCGGCGAGGGGGAGTTCGTGGGTCAGCGCGTCCAGCACCGTCTGCTGCGTCCGCGCGACGGTGCGGGCGAACGGCTCGCGGCGGTGCAGCGGGATGCGGACGGGCAGGGTGCCGACGAGGAACCCGACGACGTCCTGCACGTCGGCCGTGCGTCGTAGCGAGGTCGGGACGGCGACCACGACGTCCCGCTCGCCGGCCCATCGGTTCAGCACCGTCGCGTAGCCGGCGAGCAGGACGGCGAAGGGCCCGCCGGCCCCGGCGGCGGTCCGGAGCAGCTCGACGACGTCGGCGTCGAGGCGGAACGGCACCGGGCGGCGGTCGGAGTCGGGCACGGACCGGTCGGCCCGCACGACGGGCGCGCCGGCGTCGGCCATCGTGTGCTGCCAGTACCGGCCGTGGGTGGTCGCCGCCTCGGCGCGCCGGGCCGTGCTCCAGTACGCGATGTCGGCGTAGCGGACCGGCGCGACCGGCGAGAGGGCGTCGCCGCGGTAGTGGGCGAGGAGATCACGCAGCACGATCTCGAGCGACACGGCGTCGGCGACGGCGTGGTGGACGGCGACCACCGCGCGGTGCGGGGCGCCGGCCCCGGCGTCGAGGATCGCCGCGCGGACCAGGGGCGGCCGGGCGAGGTCGAACGGTGTGCCGACCAGGCTCGCGACGACCTCGTCCACGGCCGCCGCGGGATGCACCTCGACGTGCGGCGCCGAGCCCGGTGCGGCGATGGTCTGGAACGCCGTGCCGTCGGCGTCGACGACGATCCCCGTTCGGAGCGCCTCGTGCCGGTCGACCACCGCGGCGACCGCGTCGGCGAAACGTCGCGTGTCGATCGGTCCGGCGAACCCGATCGTCGCGGCCAGGACATAGCGCGCCGACGCCGGCTCCCACTCCTCGAGCAGCAGGATCCGTTCCTGGTCGGACGTGAGCGGGGCGCGCCGGGGGTCGCCGGGCCGGGGCGGGTACTGCGAGGCAGGACGGGTGGTCTCGGCGTCGAGCAGCTGCTCGAGCAGCCGTCGCTGCTCCGGTGAGAGTCCGGACGAGGTCATGTCGGCTCCGCCCTCGCGAGACGGTCGGCCAGGTCGCGGGCGACGGTGTCGGCGACACCGCCGGCTGCGGTGACGAGATGGCCACGGGCCGCGCCGTCGGCGGTGAGGGCCAGTTGGACGGCCAGGCCGAAGGACGCCGGCGGGGGCGGTTCGGGGGCGATCCCGGCTGTCAGCTCCGGTGTCCAGGAGTGCGACCCGGCCAGGGTCGGTCGCAGGTTGAACAGCGTTCGGGTGAGGGCCGCGCGGTGCTGCGGCGGGCAGCGGCGCAGCGCGAGATCGAACGGCACGGTGGCGTGGCCGAGCGCGTCGGCCCATCCGGCGCGCACCTGCCCGGCCAGGTCGGCGGCGTCGGACGGCACGACGATGACGACGTTGTCGACCAGGCAGCCGACGACCTCCTCGAGCTCGGGGCGGTCCCGCCCGGCGACGGGGACCAGCACCGCGATGTCACCGGGTGGGTCGGCCGCCCGCCGCAGGCCCGCGACGAACGCGGTGAGCAGGACGGTGAACGCCGTGCCGCCGGTGTGGGCGGCGGCGCTGCGGACCGTCGCGAGCGCGGCCGGATCGATGTCCAGCGGGAGCGTCAGTCCCGTCCCCCCGGCGGGCACGTCCGCCGGGGCCAGTCGGCCGAGACGCTGCGTCCAGAAGGCGAGCGCATCGTCGAAGCCACCCGCCGCCGCGGTGTCGCGCTGCCACACCGCGAAGTCGGCGTACTGCAGGGCGGGTCGGCCGGGAGCGACGCCGACGCCCAGGTGCGCGCGGTAGTGCGCCGCGAGCTGGTCCAGGAGCAGTCGCATCGACACCGCGTCCGCGGCGGCGTGATGGACCACGAGCGCCAGGACGTGGCTCTCCGGTCCGGTGCGGCCCAGCCAGAGTCGCCAGACCGTGCCGTCGTGCAGGTCGATGACCGCGCCCTCCACGGCGGCTGCCCGCGCGGCCGCGGCGAGGGACGGGTCCGCCTCGTGCCGCAGGTCCTCGATCGCCACCGGGAAGGGGCGCTCGGCCCACACGTGCTGCTCGATCCGGCCGGACCGGTCGGCGCGCAGGCCGGTGCGCAGGACGTCGTGCTGCGCGACCAGGTCGGCCACCGCCGCCCGCAGCGCGTCGTGGTCGAGCGGGCCCTGCAGGGTCAGCCGTCCGGTGATCGTGTACGCGTCGATGCGCGCCGACGGCATGTGTGCCAGCAGGTAGAGCCGCTCCTGGGCGAAGGACGCGGGCAGCACCCATCGGTCGGTCACGAGTCACTGCCGATGGCCACGGCGTGCGCGAGACGCACCCGCGTGCCACCGCCGGACAGCGCGTCGCGAACCGGGTGCGCGATCCTGCCGTCCGCGACACGTACCGCCGCGACGCCGCCGGTGAGCGCGTCGGCCGCGGCGACCAGCTTGCCGGTCATGCCGCCCGTGATGCGGGCGGTGCGGGTGCGGCCGCGCGCGTCGGTCTCGAGGACGTCGATCCGGCTCCCGGCATCCGTGGGATCGGCGCGTACCCCGTCGGTGGCGGTGAGCAGGACGAGCTCCGGCGCGCCCAGCGCCACGGCGACGAGGGCCGCCACCCGATCGGCGTTCACGTTGACCAGGCCGCCGTCCTCGGCCACCGCCGGGGGCGACAGCACCGGGACCACCCCGGCGCGCAGCAGCGCCGCCAGCACGGTCGTGTCGACCGACTCGGGCCGTCCGCTGTGGTCGTCGTGGACCGCCATCGTGCGACCGTCGACGACGGCCCGCGGTGCGGGCTTGCGTCGGGCCCGGACGGTGCCGTCCGCCCCGCCCAGGCCGACCGCGCGCAGGCCTGCGCCACGCAGGGCCGTCAGGACCTCGCCGCGCATGGAACCGGTCAGCGCCAGCGTGACCACCTCGAGCATCGCCGGATCGGTGCGGCGGAAGGCGACGCCGCTCGGCGACGTCAACGTCTCGTCGGCGACGCCGAGTCGCTCGGCGAGCTCGCGGATGCGGTCCTGCCCACCGTGCACGACGACGACCCGTCGGCCACCGGCCACCTGCGCCGCCACGTCCTCGGCGAGTCCGTCGAGTCCGACGCGACGGTCGCCGCTGGTCTTGACGACGAGATCGGCGAGGTTCACGGTCGGGCCGTCGCGACGAGACCGGCCAGGGCACGCCGGTCGACCTTGCCGTGCGGGGACAACGGCATGCGCTCCAGGCGGGTGTAGGTGTCGGGCCGCAGATAGAGCGGCAGGGCCGCGACGAGCTCGACGAACTCGGCCCGGCCGATGTCGTCGGTGGCGGTGTACAGGGCGTGCAGGCGGGGCACCCCGGGGGCGCCGTCCTTGCCCGGACGGGCGGCCGCGACGACGGCGACCGACGTCAGGTCGGGGTGGGCCGCCAGCAGCGCCTCGACCTCGCTGGGCTCGACCCGGAACCCGGCGATCTTGACCTGGTCGTCGACGCGGCCCAGGTGGACGAAGCCGTGCGGACCGCGGGCCACGCGGTCACCGGTTCGGTAGAAGTGCTCGGGCGAGATCGTCTCGCCGTCGGCGAGCAGCCGGTGGCCGTCGCCGTCGGCGGCGATGAACCGGCCGCGGTCGTCGGCGGGGTCGAGGTAGCCGGCGAAGCGCTGGACGCCGCGCACGCAGAGCTCGCCGGTGTCGGCGTCGACGCCCACCGTGCCGTCGTCGGCGACGTCGGCGAGGACGGCCTGCAGCCCGGGGAAGAGCGAGCCGATCGGGATCGTCCCCGCGCCGTCGGTGGGGAGAGGCTCCCCCGGCGCGATCGACAACGCGGTGCACAGGAGCGCGAGCTCGGTCGGGCCGTAACCGTTGTGAACGGTCGCCGCGGGCGCCGCCTCCCGCCATGTCCTGGCCTGCGCCGGGGTGAACTGCTCACCGCCCACGATGACGTGCCGAAGGTGCGGCAGCGCGCCGGGTTCGAGTGTGCCGGCGGCACGGGCGAGGTCGACGAGCGAGGGCACGCTGAGCCAGTGGGTGAGCTCGTGGTCGGCGACGAAGGCGACCGGGTCGAACACCTGGGCGTGCGTCGCGACGTACAGGGCACCGCCGGCCGCCCACGCGCCGTAGAGCTCGTTGAGCGCGGCGTCGAAGGAGAGCTCGAAGGTCTGGGCGACGCGGCTGCTCGCGGTGAACCCGAACAGCGGGATCATGTGGTCGATGAACGCGGTGACCGACTCCTGGCTCACCGGGACGCCCTTCGGTCGTCCGGTCGAGCCCGACGTGAAGCACAGGTACGCGACCCGGGCAGGGTCGCGACGGGGACCCTGCCCCGCCCGGCGCCACGCGCCGTCGCCGAGGTCGGCGACCGGCGCCGCCACCTGCTCGATCAGGTCGGCGCGGGCGTGGCCGGTCGACGCGTCGACACACAGCACGTCCACGCCGGCCGCCGCCAGCACGGCGGCGTTGCGCGTGGCCGAGAGGCGCGGGTTCACGGGCACGGCGGTGGCGCCGAGCCGCTGCACCGCGAGGTAGCAGGCGTACGTGGCGGGCGTGCGACTCGTCGCCAGCCCGACGCGACCGGGTGCCCCCTCCGGTCGCCGCGCGAGGTACGGCTCGAGGTGACCGGCCATCGCGCCGACCGCCTCGTCCAGCGCGCCGTAGGTCAGGTCCTCCCCGCCGCACACGAGCGCCAGCCGGTCGGGGTGGTCGCGCACCGAGCGATCGAAGCGCTCGGCGAGGCTCATGCCCGCGTCGGGTCCGGGTCGCCGGGGCCGCGCAGGACGCAGAACTCGTTGCCCTCGGGGTCGGCGAGGACGACCCACCCGCGACCGTCGGGTGTGCGACGGTCCTGCACCAGACGCGCACCGAGTCCGACGAGCCGGTCGACGTCGGCCTGGACCGTGTCCTCGGCGGTGAGGCAGACGTGCAACCGGTTCTTGCCGACCTTGGGCTCGGGCACACGCTGGAAGAACAGGGCCGGACCCGAGGGCATGACGATCACGGCCTCCGGATCGCCGGGCTCGTCCTCGTCGAGGAGCGGTCGACCGACGACCGAGCTCCAGAACGTGGCCAGCTCGTACGGGTCGGCGCAGTCGACGGCGATGTTGCGCATCGTCATGGGCACGGCTCGGCTCCCCCCTCGGGTCTGCGACATAGTAAGGCACCGTCCCCACGCCGGTCGTGGAACGGCGACGCCGTCCGGTCCTCGCTCCCGACGGGCCCGTGCAGGGCCGGTGCCGGTCACAATCGACCCGTGCACCCGTCGATGCTGCGCTCGCTCCTTCCCCCGGCGGTCGCCGTCGCGGAGACCCGGCAGGACCTGCTCGACGAGCTCGCCCCCGACGAGGCGCACTGGGTCGCCCACGCCGTGGCTCGGCGGCGCAGCGAGTTCCACACCGGCCGGGCGTGCGCCCGCGTCGCGCTCGCCGAGCTCGGCATCGCGCCGGCCGCGATCCCGGTGGGCCCGCAGCGGGAACCGTGCTGGCCCACGGGCGTCGTCGGCAGCATCACGCACTGCGACGGCTACCGGGCCGCCGCCGCCGCCCCCTCGGACGTGGTCCGCTCGCTCGGCGTCGACGTCGAGCGACACCGCCCGCTGCCCGACGGCGTGCTCGACACCGTGACCGATCCCGGCGAACGGGCCACGCTGACCCGACTCGCAGCCGAGGATGCGGACATCCGCTGGGATGTCGTGCTGTTCAGCGCGAAGGAGGCGGTCTTCAAGACGTGGTTTCCCGTGCAGCGACGCTGGTTGGGCTTCGAGGACGCCACCGTCGACCTGGACCGGGCGGGCACCTTCACGGCGACGGTGCACGGCCCGACCGTCGCGGGCGGGGCAACCTACCGAGGCCGCTGGAGCGCGTCGGACGACTTCGTGGCGTGCGCCGTCGTCGAGCCCGCGTCCTGACCGAGCCCGGGGCCGGAACGACCCGGCCGGTCGGCCCCCTGCGTGCGCGGCGAATCGCGCGCGAGCGCCGCGCGGGCGTGGGGCCAGGCGGGCTCGCCACCGCGTGGGCGCGGGGCCGACTCGTTCCCAGCCGCAGGTCGGCGGGGTGTTGGGTGAGCGCGCACTTCGGGCATCACCTTCGCGACGGGCGTTCCGGGCCCTAGGCTTACAGCGTCAACTGCACAGGCTTACAGTGTCTACCGGCACGGTGCGCGAGGACCGCGTCCGGTCGACGAAGCAGGACCGGCACGCGGACCGGCCGTGCCGAGCGAGTGATCAGGCCATCGAGTTGAGGAGCCGCAACGACATGTCACAGCCCACGACGACCAGCAAGACCCCCGCTCGGACCTCCGGGAGCCAGAGTTCGCAGGGCTCCCAGGACAAGCAGGTCACGACCAACGACCGGCTGAACACCGACGACGGCAAGATCACGGTCGCGCAGAGCGTCGTGTCCAAGATCGCGGGCGTCGCCTGCCGCGAGATCTCCGGCGTGCACGCGATGGGCACCTCGGGCAGTCGCGCGTTCGGCGCGATCCGCGAGCGGATCCCCGGCAGCTCCGGCCCGAACGTCTCGCAGGGCGTCGGCGTCGAGGTGGGCGAGTCCCAGGCGGCGATCGACCTGGACATCGTGGTCGAGTACGGCGTCTCCATCGCCGACCTCGGGCAGAGCATCCAGCGCAACGTCAAGCAGGCCGTCGAGCGCATGACGGGGCTCGAGGTCGTCGAGGTCAACGTCAGCGTCGACGACGTGTACCTGCCCGACGACGAGGACGACCAGGGTCCCTCGCGCGTGTCATGACCGCCATGAACCCGCACCCGGAGCTGGTGGACGGGGTCGACGTCGACGCGGTCGCGGCTGCCGTACGCGGCTGCGCCGGTGTGGCCGACCTCGCCGAGGGGCCGGCCGGGTCGGTCGTGTCCTACCTGCCCGGGCGGCGGGTCGCCGGCGTCCACGTGGCGGCCGACCACGTCGTCGCGCAGGTGCGCCTGGAATGGGGCGCGACCGTCCCCGACGTCGCCGGACGCATCCGCGTCGCGGTGGCGCCCGCGGTGGGCGCGCGGCGGGTCGACGTCGTGGTCGCCGACGTGGACAGCCCACCCGGCTGGGACGACGAGACACCGGACGCACCGGACGACCGCAGCACCGGCCGGAACGAGGCGAGCACATGGACGACAGCGCCGGGCGCAGCGCACGCCGCGCCTTCATCCGCGAGCACCACCCCGACCGGGGCGGAGATCCGGCCGCCTTCGTAGCCGGCCTCGCCGCCTACGACCGCGGCGCGGACACCACCCGGCCGGCAGCACGGGTCGTGGTGGTGGCCCGCGCGTCGTGGCCGAAGCGAGCACTGGGGCGTGCCATGGACCGGGCGGCCCGGCGTCGCCGCCCACCTCGGGTCCGCTGAACCACCCGCCATCCACCGAGCCCACGGCTCGCACGCACTAGAAGGAACGTGATCATGACCCGTACCGCACTCGGAACGGTCGTCGGACTGGTCCTCGGGCTCGCGCTGGCCTTCGGCAGCTTCGGGCAGATGCTCGTCGTCGCCCTGTTCGCCGCCATCGGCTTCGTCCTGGCCAAGGTGCTCGAGGGGGAGATCGACCTCAGCCCGTACCTGACGGGACGTCGCGACAACCGATGAGCGCCGCCACGAGCGAGACCGCGGACAGCGCCGCGTCGGGGACCGGTGCCGCGTCCGGCGCGCTGACGAAGCCGGGCCGCAACGAGCTGGGCAGGGTCACCGTGCACGAGCGGGTGGTGGGCCGCATCGCGGCCCGCGCGGCCACCGAGGTCCCCCACGCAGGCTCCGCGGCGCCGCGGCTGCTCGGCCGCGCCGTGAGCGGTGCCGTCCCGGGCGTGCGCGGGACGCAGCTCGGCGCCGCCCCCAAGGTGGCCGTCGACGTCGACCTGTCCGTCGCGACGGTCGAGGTCGCGATCAGCGTGCGGTGGCCGGCCTCGGTGCCCGAGGTCAGCGCCGCGGTGCGGGCCCGCATCATCGGCCGACTCAAGGAGCTCACCGGGCTGCAGGTCACCGACGTCCGGGTCCACGTCACCGACCTCGTCACCCACGTCGACGCGCCACCGCGCGTGCGGTGAGCGGGGGGAGAAGCGGATGAGACTGCTGAACCGGCTGCTGGCGGCGTTGGTGAGCCTCGCGCTCGTCGTCGTCGGCGTCCTGCTGATCATCGAGGTCGTGGCCGACCGCGTGAACCACCGCCCCGCGGTGGTGAAGTGGCACGGCGCGTACGACTGGGCACACCGCACGTCCTGGACGCAGGGCAGCGTGCGGGTGGCGTGCATCGTCGTCGCCGCACTCGGGCTGATCCTGCTCGTCGCCGAGCTGAAGCGGACGCGGGTCACGCGCTTCCGCGTCGAGGACAAGGAGTCCGGCGCGGAGCACCCCGTCGACGTCGCCTACACCCGCCGCGGTGTCGCCGGGGCCGTTCGGACGGCGGTCACCGACGTCGACGGCGTCCGCTCGGCGCGGGTGACGGTGAAGCGTCGGAGCGTCACCGTGCGCGCCGACACCAGTGCCCGCGACGCCGAGGGGGCGAGCACCCTGCTCGAGCCGTCGCGCGAGGCCGCGCAGCAGCGGCTCGACGCGCTGGCCCTGGCCCACACCCCGAAGCTGAAGCTGACGACGGCCCCGAGGAAGCGCTGATGCACGCCGATCGCACCAACCGCGCCATGCTCCTGCTGCTCGCCGTCGTGCTGGTCGCCGCGGGCGGGGCGGGCATCGCCGCGTCGTACGGCGTCTTCGGTCGTCACGTCCAGCACGGCCCGCTGCTCGACAACGTCGTCACCCGCTACATCGGCCGCCACGGCGACTGGCTGTGGCCGGCCGCGGCGGGCCTCGCGCTGATCGTCGTCCTGCTGTCCCTGCGGTGGCTGGTCGCACTCCTCTTCTCGACCGATCGGGCGGGTGACCTCCGCGTGGCCGGGGGTGGCGGCTCCGGTCGCACGACCCTCGCGCCCGGTGCCCTCACCCGGGCGGTCGTGACGGAGATCGAGAGCCTGCCCGGCACCGACTCGGCGAAGGCCCGCGTCATCGGCGACTCCGACGAGCCGGAGCTGGTCATCGACGTGCGGTTGCGCCACGACGCCGATCTGGCGGCCCTGCGCCGCCAGATCGTGACCGGACCCGTCGCCCACGCCCGCACCGCAGCCGGCTCGGACGACCTGCCCGTCCACCTCGACCTCGTCGTGTCGCCGAACGCCGGCCGACAACTGTCCTGACCACGACCGCAGGGGGAAGCCATGCTGGGACTCATCATCAGCCTGATCGTCATCGGGCTCATCGCCGGAGCGCTCGCGCGACTGCTCGTACCGGGCAAGCAGGATCTCTCGATCCCGATGACCATCGTCATCGGCATCGTCGGCTCCTTCGTCGGGGGGTTCCTCGGCTACCTGATCTTCAAGCACGACAAGACGGAGGGCTTCTTCCAGCCCTCGGGCATCGTCGGCTCGGTCATCGGCGCGATCATCGTGCTGCTCGTGTGGCTGAAGGTCGGCGGGCGCCGCACCCTGCGCGGCCGGTGAGCCACCGTGACCAGCGCAGCGGCGGGGGCGCTGCAGGCCTTCGTCGTCGTCACGGAGTACGACCCGGCCGACGGCGAGCGCGCACCCGTCCGCGAGCACGCCTACGACCTGGAACACGCGCAGCTGGCCGGGCACGAGACCCGCGCGTCGGTGCCGGTGGTGTTCCCCGCCGCGGAGCGCGGCTGGAGCGCCACGCCGCAGGCACCGCGGTGTCGCCGGTGCGGGGAGGCGGTCGACGAGACCGTGCGCCGGGTCGACGCCGGGAGCACGACCACGAGTCGCCGCCGCACGCGATGACGTGCGGCGCGGGGGCGTCCGCCGGCGGCCCCCCACCCCTACGCTGAATCCCAGCGTGCCATGCGGTCCCGCGACGTTGCGGGACCATCCGAGAGGACGATCACCATGAAGATCGACAAGGACCAGATTCTCGAGCTCCTGCGGGGCCAGGGCAAGCACGACGAGGCGGACCAGGCGGGGCAGGAACTGCCCGACCAGGTCGACACCGACGACGACGAGCACCGCGGCCTGCTGGGGCGCTTCGGCGTCGACCCCGGGAACCTGCCCGGCGGCCTCGGCACGCTGCTCTGAGCCCGGCACCGACCGCGCGGCGCGGCCGTCCCGGCCACCTCGCGTGAACCGCTCGGGGGACGGGCTCGCGTATCGCGCGACGCCCGATCCGGTCGGGCCGCGTGGCACGTCCGCTCGTGACGTGCTGCGCGGGTCCGCCCCCTGGGTGCTCGTGGCGGTGCTGTCGCTCGCCGCGTACGTGGTCAACCGCTACCTGGTGGACCCACGCATCGTCGACCTCGCGACGTACCGCGCGGAGGGGGCGGCTTTGCGCGAGCACCGGAACCTCTACGGCGACATCGGCGCGCCGGCCGGCCTGCTCGCCACCTACCCGCCCTTCGCCGCCGTCCTGTTCGTGCCGCTGAGCCTGCTGAGCTGGCCGGCCACGCAGGTCGTCGGCAACGTCGTCGGCGGCGGCCTGGTCGGCCTGGTCGCCTGGCAGTCGTGCCGGCTGGCCGGCATCGGCCGCGACCGGCTGCTCGCGGCGACGCTGGCGCTCGCCGCCGTCGCCCTGTGGTGCGAGCCGGTCTACAACACGCTGAGCTTCGGGCAGGTCAACCTCGGCGTGGTGGCGTTGGTGCTCTCGGACTTCCTGCGGCCCGCGGGGTCCCGTTGGCGCGGCGTCGGCACCGGGCTCGCGACCGGGATCAAGGTGGCCCCCGGTGTCGTCGTCCTCTACCTGCTGCTGACCGGACGCCTGCGTATGGCGGCGACGGCCGCGGGCACCTTCGTCCTCACCATCGCGGTGTCGGCCCTGCTGACACCGGGCGGCACGAAGGCGTACTGGACGGACCTGCTCTTCGACACCGACCGCGTGGGCGACGTGGCCAACGGCACCAACCAGTCGGTGCAGGGCATGATCGCGCGGCTCACCCGCACCAACGCCGTCAGCCACGCCGGGACGGCGGCGGCGTTCCTGGCGCTGGTGCTCGCCGCGGCGTGCGCCGTCTACGCCTATCGCCGGTTGGGCGACCCGTGGGGGCTGTGCGTCATCGCCGTGGGCGGTCTGCTGGCCTCGCCGATCTCGTGGTCGCACCACTGGGTGTGGTGCGTGCCGCTCACCGCGGTCGTGGTGGCGCACCGGCCGCGCTGGCTGCCGCTGGTGCTCGTCTACTGGTCGTGGCTGGGGTTCCTGCTCTCGCGCCGGGCCTCGGAGATCCTGCACTTCCCGGCCTGGCAGCTGTTCGCGACGAACTGGTACGTCGTCTTCGGGGCCGCGTTCGTCGCCCTCGCATTCGTCACGGCGCGCCGGGTCGAGGGCCCCGCCCGGCAACCGGTGCTGGCGACGACGTGACGACGGCGCTCGGGACCCGGTTCCGCCCGCTGGTCGGGCTGCTCGCGGTGTCGGTGGTCGGCTACCTGGTCGTGCGCGCGGCCGTCCACCCGTCGATGATCGACTTCGCGGTCTACCGGATCGAGGGGGACGCGGTCCGGCACGGCATCGGGCTCTACGGCCACCTGGCCACGCCCGAGGGGCTGCTCGCCACCTACCCGCCGTTCGCGGCGATCGTGTTCGTCCCGGTCGCGCTGCTGCCCTGGACGCTCGCCCAGGTGCTCGTGAACGTGGGCAACCTCGCGCTGCTCTGGCTGGTCTCGTGGCAGTCGTGCCGCCTCGTCGGCGTGCCCCGGGACGCCGTCCCGGCCACCGCCGCCCTGCTCGCCGCGGTGGCGATCTGGGCGGAACCGGTCTACACCACCCTGGGCAACGGGCAGCTCAACCTCGCGCTGCTCGCCCTGGTGCTCGCGGACTTCACCGCGGCGCCGTCCTCGCGCCTGCGCGGTGTCGGCGTCGGTCTCGCGGCCGGGTTGAAGGTGACGCCGATCGTCTTCGTCGCCTACCTGCTGTTCACCCGCCGCTACCGGGCGGCGGCCACCGCCACCGCGACGTTCGTCGCGACTATCGGCGTCTCCGCGGCCGTCGCCCCGAGCGACACCTGGCGGTACTGGACGCACTACCTCTACGACACCAGCCGGGTGGGCGAGCTCGCCAACTCGACGAACCAGTCGGTGCAGGGCGTGCTGGCGCGGCTGACCCGGGCCGACGAGCTGGTGCCGGGGCTCGGCCTGAGCTGCCTGGTGCTCGCGGCGGCCGGGTTCGCCGTCGGCGTGCTCGCAGGACGGCGGCTGGGCGACGCCCAGGGCCTGACGTGCACCGCGGTCGCCGGCCTGCTGGGCTCACCCATCGCGTGGACGCACCACTGGGTGTGGTGCGTCCCGCTCACCGCGTTCGTCCTCGTCCGGCGGCCGCGGTGGTGGCCGCTCGTGCTGGTGTTCTGGACCTTCGCGACCTTCTACCTGCCGCACCGGGCCGAGGACGTCCTGACGTTCCCGTGGTGGGAGCTGGCGCTGACGAACTGGTACGCGCTGTTCGGCATCGCGTACGTCGCGACGGTCGTCGTGGCGCTGCGTGGCGCGGGGGCGTGCCTGCCGGGCCGTCGCGCCCGGCCGCGCACGCGGGCGCTCACGTGGAGTGCGCCGCGAACTCCTTCGGGGTGAAGTGCCCGTCGCGCAGGTTGCGTTCGATCTGCTCGAGCGAACGGCCGGTCAGGTCGGGCATGCGGAACCACACGAACAGCCAGGCGAGCACGTTGAAGGCACCGTAGAGCCACATGGTCGGGCCGACGTGGACGGCGTTGATGATGGTCAGCAGCGTCAACGTGATGAGCAGGTTCGTGCTCCACAGCACGGCGGCCTGGGCGCTGGTGCCCGCGCTGCGCACGGCGAGCGGGTAGATCTCGGAGCCGGTCAGCCAGCCCATCAGCTGCAGGCCGCCGGCGTTGAAGAACATGAACACGACCAGGCACGCGACGATGAACGGCACGTCGCTGCGACCGCTGTGCCCGGTGACGAACAGCCCGCCGAGCACGAACAGCGAGACCGCCGTCCCCGGGATCATGACCAGGGTCAACCGGCGCCGGCCGATACGGTCCACGATGTTCAGCCCCACGATCATCATCACCAGGTACGTGACACCGAGGGCGACGCTCACGCGGAGCGCGGCGCTCGTGGAGAAGCCGTTGTCGGTGAGGATGGTCGGCGCGTAGTAGATGATCATCTCGATGCCGCTGAGCTGCGTGAACATCGCGATGCCGAAGCCGACGATCGCCGCCGGCCGTACCCACGGCCGGCGCAGCCCGCGCCAGCCGCGCTCGCTGTCGTCGACGTTGCGCTCGTCCTCGGTGAGGCCCACCATGTCGTCGATCTCGGGGTCGATGTCGGCGCCGTCGGGACGCATCGTGGCGAGCACGTCGCGGGCGTCGTCGCGCCGGTCCTGCTTGACGAGCCAGCGCGGGCTCTCGGGCAGGCGCAGCATGACCACGAACATGACGAGCGCCGGGATGCAGGCCAACCCCACCGACACCCGCCAGCTGAGCGACTCGGTCGCGCCGACGATCGTCGAGACCACGATGCCGACACCGATGCCGACCTGGAAGGTCAGCACCAGCTGACCGCGGCGTCGCGGCGGCGCCAGTTCGGCCACGTACATCGGCACCACCTGCGTCGCGCCGCCGACCGCGAAGCCGAGGACGATGCGGCTCAGCGACAGCAGCACCGCCGACGGCGAGACCGAGCAGAGGATGGCGCCGGCGACGAACGTGAGCGCGATGAGCAGGATCGTGCCGCGGCGACCGCGCCGCTCGCTGAGCCGGCTGCAGGTGAGCGCACCGATCACCGCGCCGAACAGGATGCTGCCGGCGATGACCTGCTCCATCGCGCTGCTGGTGTCGAAGTCCTTCTGGATCTGCAGCAACGCCGCGGAGATGATGCCGGTGTCGTAGCCGTAGAGCAGGGAGGCGATGGCCGAGATCAACGCGGTCAACAGCAGGACGCCGGTGATCTTCTCCGACCGAGGGTCCCCGCCAGCGGCGTCGTCGTCCGACGACCGGCGATGCTCCGTGGCGTCCGTGGACCGATCCTCCGCACGGGTCATCGCGCGTCCCCTCACGTCGTCGTGTGCGGCCAGGGTTCCCACCGCGTCCGTGGTGCTACCGGTCCGCGCGGGCCGGCCGGTCACGCGTCGCGCCGGGTGTTGGCGCCGCACAGGACGACGCCGAGCCGCTCGCCGTGCTCCGGGCGGTACGCACCGGTGCGCAGCGCCGCGACCGTCGTCGCGGCGCTGTGCTCGACGAGCAGCCGCCAGCGGTCCCAGATCCAGTCGCGCGCGGCGACGATGTCGTCGTCGGTGACGAGGACGCTGGTGACGGCGGTGCGCCCGGCCCGGTGCAGCACGTCGAACGCGATCTCGCCGGTCCGCCGCGCGCCGAGCGCGTCGGCGGCGACCCCGCCGACGGCGACGTCGACCGGTCGGCCGGCTGCGACGGCCGCGTGAAGGGTCGCCGCGGTCTCCGGTTCGCAGGCGACGATGCGGCTCCGGCCGTCGAGGGCGGTGGCGACCCCGGCGGCCAGGCCGCCGCCGCCGACGGCGATCACGACGCCGTCCACCGGCGTGGCGTCGGCGAGGAGCTCCAGGGCGAGCGTGCCGGCGCCCGCGACGATCTCGGGCTGGTCGTACGCGTGGCACAGGACGGCCCCGGTGGTCGCGACGTGGATCGTCGCCGCCTCGTAGGCATCCGCGTACTGATCGCCGCCGACGTGCACGACGGCGTCGTACTCGCGCAACCGGGCGAGCTTGCCGGCGGGCACCGAGTCGGGCACGAAGACGTGCGCGGGCACGCCGAGCTGCCGCGCGGCGTAGGCGTTCGCCAGACCGGCGTTGCCGCCCGAGGCCGCGACGACGCCGACGGCGGGGTCGAGCTCGCCGCGTTCCTGGGCGGCGAGGATGCGATTGAAGGCGCCGCGGGCCTTGAAGCTGCCGGTGTGCTGCGCGAACTCCAGCTTCAGCCAGGCGACGCCGGGCAGTTCCGGCTCGTCGACGGCGAGGACGGGGGTGCGCCGGACGTGGGGGCGGATGCGGGCCTCGGCGGCGGCGACGTCGTGGACGGTGATCACATCACCGGAACCTACCGATGGTGCGGTCGAGCAGGCGCACGAGCGCGCGGGCGTCCCTCGTCCGGGCGGCGCAGGCCGGACAGGACCGCAGGTGACCCTCGAACGCCTCGCGCTCGCCGGGATCGAGCGACCCGAGCGCATACGCGGCGTCGTGACGCGCGTAGCGGTCCGGTGACTCCTCGCTGTGCTCGGCGGACATCGCCTCACCCGACGACGCCGGCTCGCAGCTGCTGCGCCGCCCGTCGGACGTCGCGGCGGACCGCACGTCGACAGCGCTGCGCGTCGTGGGTGGTGACGTGTCGCGCCACGCTCGCGTAGAACACCTGCACGAGGCCGGCGACGGCGTAGGCCGTGATCCGCGTGGCCGGGTCGTGGGTCGAGGTCGCGAACCGCGTCGCCAGGGCGGCCAGCGCGGCGGTGGTGAGTCGCTGCAGGCCCCGCTGATTGTGGTCGACCAGTTCGGGCGTGGACCACAACAGCTGGCCGAAGCGTGCGACCCGCCGCATGGTCGTGGCCGTCGCCGTGCCGCGCTCGGTGAGGAAGTCGAGCTCGCGGTCCAGCAGGCGCACCGTCGAGTCCACGACCGGTACGTCGGGCGCGGCGAGCGCGGTGCCCAGCGCGGCGATCGTGTCGTCCCAGCGGTCCACGAGCAGCGATTCCTTCGTGCGGAAGTGGTTGAAGACCGTCTTCTCGGTGACGCCGCACGCCGCCGCGATCTCCGCCACGGTGACGCCGCCGAAACCACGCTCCAGGAAGAGGGCGGTGGCGGTGTCCGACAGTCGCCGGCGGAGCTCGTCGCGCCGCTGCTCGCGCAGGGTGGGCAGCTCGCTTCGCGTCGCGTCGGGGTCGCTCATGTGCCCATCCTGCGCCGAAGGCGTTACAGTCGCAATAGCAGCTACAGTCACTGAAGGGAATGTCCATGACGCGCATCCACCTCGTCCAGGACTACGACCGCCCGCCCGAGACGGTGTGGCGCGTGCTCACCGACCCGGCCCTCGTGCCGCGATGGACCGCGAGCGGCCGGGGCGGGCGGCCGGAGGGCTTCGCGCCGGTCGTCGGCACCCGCTTCCGCTTCGTCGGCCGGCCGGTGCCCGGCTGGGACGGCATCGTGCGATGCGAGGTGCTCGCCGTCGAGGCGCCGACAGTGCTGCGGTACAGCTGGCGGGGCGGGGAGGACGAGGCGCCCAGCGAGGTCGTCTACCGACTGGCGGCGACTCCGACCGGGACCCGCTTCACCTACGACCACACCGGGTTCACCGGCGTCGTCGGGCGTCTCACGGCCAGGCTCGTGCTGCAGCCGGTGCGGCGCCGGATGCTCGCCGAGGGCATCCCGGCGGTGCTGGCCACCCTCACCGACGACGGCCGTCCGCTGCCCGCCGGTCCCGTGCCCCCGGTCCCTCCGGACGACCGTCCTCGTACCAGCGGCTGAGGCCGGCGGCACACCGGCTCGCCTAGTGTCGTGGCGTGCGGAGCTGGCGGGGTCGGGTCGTCGACGTCGCGCTCGCCGGCGTCGTCCTGCTCGTCGGGGTCTGCTCGCTGCGGGGCGGCGCCGGGCCGGGGGCGGCCGACATCGCCGTGCTGGTGCTCGCGGCCACGGCGGCCGGCATCGCGCGCCACCGGCCGGCCCTCGCCGTGGCGCTGGCCTGGCTCGTCGGTGCGGTCCAGCTGGCGGGCAGCGGGCGAACCGTCGGCGAGCTGGTGGTCGCGTGCGCGGTCGTCGCTTTCGCGGCCGCCCGGCACGGTGGCCGCCCGACGGTGCTGCTGGCCGGCGTCTCGGCGCCGCTCGGGGTGCTGGTGGCGCTCGGCTGGGCGGTGCTCTACCCCGGGCGCCTGCCCGGCGGCGGCGTCGCGACCTGGCTGACCGCGCTGACCCGGCTCACCGGTGCGGGGATCGCCGGCGCCACCGTCGCAGCGGTGGCCGTCCTGCTCGCACCCTGGGTGCTCGGCCTGCTGCTGCGCCAGGAAGCGCGCTACCGGCAGGCCGAGGCCGCCCACCAGGTCGAGCAGGTGCGTATCGCCGCCCTGGCCGAGTCGCAGGCCGAGCGCAGCCGGTTGACCCGCGAGGTCCACGACGTCGTCGGGCACTCGCTCGCCGTGATCATCGCGCAGGCCGACGCCGCCCGGCTGGCCTCGGCCGACCCGCGCGATCCGGCGGCGTCGGCACCGCTCGTCCGCGATGTGCTGGAACGTATCGCGGTCGTCGGGCGCTCGTCGCTCGCCGAGGTGCGTGACGTGCTGTCGCGGACCGCCGCCGACGGGCCGGTCGCGGCGGCCGCAGGCGACCCCGGCACCGCCGAGCTCGACACCGCCCGTCTCGTCGACGGCGTGCGGGCGGCCGGCAACGTCGTCACCGAGTCCGTCACCGGCGCCGCCGTCCCGCTCGACGTCGCCCACGCGGCTGCGGCGTACCGGGTGCTGCAGGAGTTCCTGACCAACGCGCTCAAGCACGGGGGCCAGGGCGAGATCGAGGTCGACCAGGTGTGGGCGGCGGACGCGCTGACCCTGCGCGTGACGAATCCGGCGGCCGCCACGGTCGCCGGCGCGGCGACGGGGACGGGCCTCGCCGGCGTGACGTCGCGCCTGGACCCGCTCGGGGGCAGCGTTCGGACCACGCACGCGCGCGGCCGATTCGTCGCCGTCGCCCGACTGCCGCTCTCCGCGGACGGCACGTCGTGACGTCCCCGGTCGCGGTGCTGCTCGTGGACGACCAGGCCCTGTTCCGCTCGGGTCTCGCGCTGACGGTGGGCACGCAGCCCGATCTGCGCGTGGTGGGGGAGGCGGGCGACGGTGCGGCGGCGGTGCGGCTCGTCGAGGAGCTGCGCCCCGACGTCGTGCTCATGGACGTCCGGATGCCCGGGGTCGACGGCGTCGAGGCATGTCGGCGGATCTTCGCGCCCGAGGCCGTGGCGCGCCGGACCGCGCCCGTACGGGTCATCGTGCTCACCACGTTCGACCTCGACGACCGCGCCGCGACCGCGATCCGGCTCGGCGCGAGCGGGTTCCTGCTGAAGGACACGACCCCCGAGTTCCTGCTCGCCGCGATCCGGACGGTGCACGCGGGCAACGCCGTGCTCGCCCCCGACGACCTCGGCGCCCTCATGGACGGCTCGCTGCATGCGCCGCGCGACGTGCCACCGGCGTACCGGACGCTCACCGCGAAGGAGGAGGAGGTCTTCCACGCGGTGGCCCGCGGGTTGAGCAATCTCGAGATCGCGCGCTCGGCGCACCTCAGCGAGTCGACGGTCAAGACGCACGTCGGCGCGATCCTGCGCAAACTCGCGTTGCGCGATCGGGTGCAGCTCGTCGTGTACGCCGTGGACCACGGCCTGCGCTGACCGGCGGCGGACGGACGGGCGGGCTCGGGTGGTACCGGGGTGCCGGGCGGACCGTCCTCGCGGCCGATGTGCGCGAGCGCCGGTCTCCCTACCGTCGCTGCCATGACCTCCCCACCGACACCAGCGTCGGCACCGACATCGCCGTCCGCACGGATCCCGCCGACACCGCAGGCGCGGGAATCCTCGACATACGCCTCCGTACGGCGACTGCTCCGCGCCACCCGGGTGAGCCGCGGCTACGGCTCGGGTCACGGCCGGGTGGCCGCCGTCGACGACGTGACCGTCGACTTCGACCCGGGCACGCTGACCGCGGTCATGGGCCCGTCGGGCTCGGGGAAGTCGACGCTCATGCACCTGCTCGCCGGCCTGGACCGCCCGTCCAGCGGTGGTGTGACTCTCGGCGACCAGGATCTGAACGCGCTCTCCGACGACGACCTGACCCGGTTGCGGCGCGACGCGATGGGCTTCGTCTTCCAGGCCTTCACCGTGTTCGACGACCTGAGCGTCGCCGAGAACGTCGACGTCCCGTTCCGGCTCGCCCGGGACGTGGCGCCGGCCGACCCGCAGTGGCGGGCGCACCTGATCGACGCCCTCGACCTGGCGCCGCTGCTCGCGCGCCGGCCGACGGAGATCTCCGGCGGCCAGCAGCAGCGGGTCGCGATCGCGCGCGCCCTCGTCCACCGACCGTCGGTGGTCTTCGCCGACGAGCCCACCGGCAACCTCGATCTCGCCACCGGACGGTCGGTGCTGGCGCTGCTGGCCGGGCTCGCGCCCACGCAGGGCTGCACGGTCGTCATGGTGACGCACGACCCGGCCGCCGCCGCCGTGGCCGACCGCGTGCTCGTGCTCGCCGACGGCCGCCTCGTGCACGACCTGCCCCGGACCGACGCGGCCACGCTGTCGCAGCTGATGCTCGCCGAGGTGGCGCGATGAGCGCGGCGACGCGCCGGGCCGCCGGTGTCGTGACGGCGGTGTCCGCGCTCGGTGCCGCGCAGGGCGTCGCGATCGTCATGCAGATCGGGGCGACCGGCGACGCGGTCGGGGCAGGCATGTTCGGCGCAGGCGCCACGGCGCAGCTGGTGCTCGGCATCCTCACCGTCGTGTTCCTGACCGTCGCCGTCACCGTGACCGCGGTGGTGGTCGCGGGGGCGACGGAGGTCGTGCTGACCGGGCAGCTCCGCGAGATCGCGCTCCGGCGGCTGCTCGGCGCCGCCGCGCGCGACGAGCGCGACCGGGTGCGGCGGGCGGTCATGCGACGCGCCGTCGTGGGCGTCGCGGGGGGAGCGGTGCTCGGCTACGGGGTGAGCGCGGCGGTGCTCGCGTTCGGCGTGACGCAGTCGCGCGAGTTCCGCATCGGCGCGGCCGCCTTCGTGCCGTCGCCGCTGCTGCTGGTGGCTCTCGGCGCGCAGCTGGTGGTGACCCGGGGTGCGGTCCGGCGTGGGACGGCCGTGGTGCTCACCGTGGCGCCGGTGGCGGCGTTGCGGCTGTCGGCCGAGGCGGACGCGGCGGTCACCGCGACGCTCGCGGTGCCGCGGCGGGCCGCCGCGGCCGTCCTCGGCGCCGGGGTGACGCTGCTGGCGTTCGCCGTGGCCGCCTCGACGCAGACGCCGCTGGCCATGGTGCCGGCCGTCGTCGGCGGCGTGGTCACGTTCGTCGGGCTGGTGTCGCAGGCGCATCGCTTCGTGCCCGGCCTGCTGGCCGGTCTCGCCCGGGTGCTGCCGCGCGGCGTCGCGCTCGAGCTGGCCCGCCGCACGCTGCTGCGGCATCCGCTGCGTACCAGCCGGGCCGTGCTCGGCATCGCCGCCGCCGTGACGCTCGTGACGACCTTCGCCGTCGGCATCGCGAGCTTCCAGGCGGCGGTGGCCGAGCACTACGAGGGCTCGGCGGTGGCGGGGCTCGCCCACGACGTCCTCACCGCGGTGGTCTCGGTGGTCCTGGTGCTCACCGTCTTCCTCGTCACCACCGCGACGATCGCGCTGGGCAACGCGATGTGGTTCGGCGGCTGGACGCGTCGGCGCGAGACGGCGCTGCGCCGCGTGCTCGGCCAACCCGGGCGGGCCACGCGGGCGGGCGTGCTCGCCGAGAGCCTCCTGCTGACGCTGACCGCGACGGTGCTCGGCCTCGTCGTGGGCCTCGCGTTCGGCTGGGTCGGCGCCCAGAGCGTCTTCGGGGTCGAGGCCGAGGGACACCTGGTCGTGCCCGTCGTGCCGCCGGTGCTGGTCGCCGGCGCCGTGGCCGGCGTCGGCCTGCTCGCCGCGATCGCGGCGGTGGCCCCGACGCGGGCCGCGCTGCGGCTGCCGCCGATCCGGGCCTACCTGGCGGGGTGACCGACCGCCGCCCCGATCGGCTGGTGTTAAATCGATATTAGATTGCGTGCAACGGGTATCTCCCCTGCGCACACGAACCCCACGAGAGGACCACCCATGTTCCGCGCCGCGGCCGCCACCGTCCGGGACCTGCAGCAGCAGGTCGAGGACGGCCGTCACGATATCGAGGCCGTGACTCGCGTGGTCACCGCGCTGGCCTCGGCCGACACGTCGGCCGACGCCGTCACGATCGCCCTCGAGGTGGTCCGGACCGAGTTCGGCTGGGCCTACGGCTCGTACTGGCCGCTGGACCGGGCGGCGGGAGTCCTGCGCTTCGGTCAGGAGTCCGGCAGCGCCGGCGCCGAGTTCCGTCGGGTCACCCGCGCCGCCTCCTTCGCCGAGGGCGTCGGCCTCAGCGGACGCGCCTGGCGCACGCGCGAGCTCGTCTTCGTGGCCGACCTGAAAGACGTCACCGACTGCGTGCGAGCCCCGGCGGCCGGGCGCGCCGGCGTGGTCAGCGGGGTGTGCTTCCCGATCTTCGACGGTCCGCAGCTCGTGGCGACCATGGACTTCTTCGCGACCGAGGCGCTGCAGCCGTCGCCGCAGCGCCTGGACGCGCTGCGCAGCATCGGCGTGCTCGTCTCGCAGGCGCTGACGCGCGTCCGCGAGCGGGAGCGGCAGGCCCAGGCGAAGGAGGACCTCGACGCCGTCAATGCGGTGCTGCGCGACATCTCGTCCGCGGCGGACGAGGACGCTGCGCTGCGTATCGCCCTGGAGACCGTCCGTAGCCGCTTCGGCTGGAGCTACGGCTCCATCTGGCGCCTCGACGAGCAGCGGACGGCCCTGCGCTTCGCACTCGAGAGCGGCAGTGCGGGGGAGGAGTTCCGCCGCGTCACCCTGGCCGCGACCTTCGCCCACGGCGTCGGGCTCGCGGGTCGGGCCTGGTCGACCCGCGACCTCGTCGTCGTCGACGACCTCGGCACCGTGACCGACTGCGTGCGGGCGCCCGCGGCCCAGCGGGCCGGCGTGCGCTCCGGCGTGGCGCTCCCGATCGTCGTGGCGGGCGAGGTCGTCGCCACCATGGACTTCTTCGCCGAGCGCGCGGTGGAGCTGTCCGAGAGCCGCGCCGACGCCCTGCGCAACACCGCGTTCCTCCTCGGCCAGGCGCTGGAGCGCTTCTCGTCGGCCGAGCGGCTGCAGCGCGCGGGTCAGGAGCTCGTGAGCTCCATCGGCGAGGTCGAGCGCAACGTCGGGGTGGCGAGCACGGTGGCGGCCGACGGAGCCCGGCTCGCCGGGGACGCGAACACGCAGGTGGGGGCACTCGCCACGGCGAGCGCCGAGATCACCGAGGTCGTACGGGTCATCCAGTCCATCGCCGCGCAGACCAAGCTGCTGGCGTTGAACGCCACCATCGAGGCCGCACGGGCCGGCGAGGCCGGCAAGGGCTTCGCCGTCGTCGCCGACGAGGTCAAGGAGCTCGCCGGCGAGACGGCACGGGCCACGACCGAGGTGGAGACGCGGGTCTCCGCCATCCAGGAACAGGTGGGCGCGGTGACGGCGTCGCTCCGGGCGATCGACGAGGCGGTGGCCGAGATCCACCGCTCGCAGCACGCCATCGGCGGCGTGGTGACCGAGCAGATCGCGGTCACGTCGGCGATCCTCGGGTGACCTACCGCTCCCGCGTGACCCACTGCGCCCAGGTGGCCTCCCGCGGGCAGTCCCACACCCGCGCGAGGATGGCGCCGACCGCGTCCAGTGCCTCGGCGGTCCGCTCCGGCGGGCGGGCCGCACCGTGGACGATCGCGACCGGCCAGGGCCGGACGGCCTCGGCCCCGAGTGACGCCGCGGTCACCGGCACCAGCGCGCAGTAGACGTCCGCGTCGGCCAGCCCGAGCGCGGCGGCGACGGCATGCGCGACGGCGGCGAGGGCCGCGGCGGTCTCGGCCGCCGACCCCGGCACCGGCGCGGTGACGTGGACGACGGGCACGTCAGTCCAGCTGCACCGAACGGGACAGGTGGTGCGGACGGTCGGGGTCACGCCCCGCGGCGGCGGCCAGGGCGAGGGCGAGCCGGTGCACGGCCGGCAGCTGCGCGAGCGGATCGAGTTCCGGGGCCACGAGCGTCGCACCCGTCGCGCGGACGGGATCGGCGACGAACTCGGGGACCGGGCCGAAGGACCACACCAGGGTGCCCGGCCCGGCCACGGCGATCGGGCCGTGCTGGTACTCCATCAGCGCGTACGACTCGGTCCACGCGCCCGCGGCCTCGCGGCACTTGAGCGCGGCCTCGTGGGCCAGACCGATCGTCCAGCCGGCGCCGAGGAAGACGACGTGGCGGGGGAGCGGGTCTGGCAGCGGCAGCACCAGCGCGGCGCCGGCCTGCGCGGGCAGCTCGGAAAGGGCGGCGTCGCCGGCGTCGCCGGCGGCGCCGACGAGCGAGGCCCGCAGCAGCAGCAGGGCCGAGGTCGCGAAGCGGGTCTGCACGATGGACGTCTCGTCGGCGTAGTCGAGCAGCAGCGTCCGGTCGCAGGCCTCGGCGACGGGCGTGCCGGCCTCGCCCACGACCCCGATCACCGACGTCGAGCCGCGCAGCTGCTCCACGACGCGCAGCACGTCGGTGGTGGTGCCCGAGCGCGAGAGCACGACGAGGGTCTCGGCCGGGTCGAGGTAGGGGATCTCCGAGGCGATGGCCGCACGCGTACGGCCGAGCCCGGCGTCGTTGCGCAGCCGGGCGTAGGACTCGCCGACGTAGTAGGACGTCCCGCAGCCCACGAACAGCACCGGCGTCCCCGCCGTGGGCAGCACGGCGGACGTCCGCAGCGATTCGGCGAGCACGCGCGTCCAGATGGCGGGTTGGCTCTCGACCTCCGCGCGGGTGCGCGTGGCGGGCAGCGGGTGCTGATCGGTCGTCGTCATCGACGGTTCTCCTGTGGTGCTCGGGCGATCTCGGTGATGATGTCGGGAGCGAGGTCGGCGGCCAGGGCGTCGGCCTCGGCGGCCGACGGCAGCGCGCCGGTGCCGCCCCAGCCGGCGAGCGAGAGCGTGCCGCACGCGACGGCGCGCGCGAGGGCTTCGGCGTCCGCGTGCCCGGCCAGCCGGGCCGACAGGAACCCGGCGTCGAAGTTGTCGCCGGCGCCCGTGGTGTCGAGCGGGGTGACCGGCCGCCCGGCCACGCGGTGCAGCCCGCGGGCGGACACCAGCGCGGCACCGGCCGCGCCGAGCTTGAGCGCGACCGCCGGGCCGTGGGCTTGCAGCGTCGCGGCGGCGACCACCGGGTCGACCGGCGGCGGGCCGTCGCCTCCCGCCGCCGCGTGCAGCGAGTGGGCGATGGCGACGCACTCGGCCGCGTTCGGCAGCACGACGTCGAGGTGCGGCAGGACGGGGTGCACGGCGTCCCAGCGCTCCTGCGGGTCCCAACCGGGGTCGAGCGACGTCGTGGCGCCGCCGCTGCGGGCGCGAGCCAGCAGGTCGGGCAGGCCGGGGCGCAGCGCCGACTGCAGGTAGACCGAGCTGACGTGCACGTGCCGGGCAGCGGCGAGCAGGTCGCCCGGGACGTCCGCGGCCCCGAGGTCGGCCATGGTGCCGGCGAAGGTGAGCAGCGCGCGGTCGCCGTCGGGGCGGGTGAGCACCACGGTCATGCCGGTGCGGCGGCCGGGCCGGCGGACGACGGCGGTGGCGTCGACCCCGGTGGCGGCCAGCAGGTCGACCGCCGCGCGGCCCGGCTCGTCGTCGCCGACGACCGCGCACAGCGCCACCCGCAGCCCGAGGGCGCTCGCGGCGGCGGCCGTGATGGCGCCGGAGCTGCCCAGCGTGATCGTCGCGTGGTCGACGAGCTGCTCGACCTGGCCGAACCGGACCGGGCCGTCGCACGCCACGACCACGTCGGCGTTGAGCTCGGCGAGGACGAGCAGGTCGTACGGCCCGGTCTCGCTCACGTCGTCGCCCTCCCGCCTCGGCGCCGCCGGTCGCGCCGTCGGCGGGACCCTACGACCGTCGGCCCAGGAGGGTCAACCAAGATCGACCGTGAACGATCAAAAGCAAGCACATCGTGGCTCACTATTGACCGAGCGCCGTGTCGAGTGCCAGGCTCCCGCCACGCCTTCTCGACCTCCGGGAGTCCAGATGACCGTCACCCGTCGCCACTTCCTCTCCGGTGCGCTCGGCAGCGCCGCCCTGCTCGGACTGGGGGCCTGCAGCTCGGTCCACAGCGGCTCGGACGACACGGCGAGCGCCGCGGCGAAGCCCAAGAGCGGCTCGAACGGGGCCAAGGCCACGCTGGGCAAGGTGAGCGGCACGCTGACGTTCGCGTTCTGGGGCGGCAGCACCGGCGAGACCGCGGGGTTCACGTACGCGAAACAGAAGTTCGAGGCCGCGAACCCGGGCGCCACGATCAAGCTCAAGATCGCGCCGTACGACAGCTTCTTCTCCGGCATCGACCGCGGCATCCAGTCCGGCAACGCCCCCGACATCTTCCGGGTCGACTACACCACCATCGGCAAGTACTCCAAGGCCGGCGCGCTGCTCGACGTCTCGCCCTACTTCAGCGACGCCGAGATCGCCGAGTTCCTGCCCGCGCTGTGGAAGGCGATCACGTACGACGGCACGCCCTACGGCATCCCGCACCAGACCGACACGACGTGCGTCGTCTACAGCAAGAAGGCGTTCGCCGACGCCGGCATCACCTCGGTGCCCGACTCGCTGCAGAGCGCCTGGACGTGGGACGAGTTCTCGGCGGTCTGCACCAAGCTGCGGTCGTCGCTGCCGGCCAACAAGTTCCCCTTCGCCTACGACTGGACGCAGGCCGGCGCCTTCCGCTGGCTGTCCTGGCTGTACCAGGCCGGCGGCACGCTGCTCAGCCCCGATCTCGGCAAGTGCGCGCTGCCCAGCAGCGCCGGCACCAAGGCGCTCGACTTCACCAAGAGCTTTTTCGATAAGAAGTGGGTGCCGGCGAACAACACCATCAAGACGAGCGTGTACTCCGACAACTTCTTCCTCAACCAGACGGTGCCGATGACGTTCGTCGGGGACTTCCTCGTTCCCGAGCTCGCCGCGCCGAAGACCGGTTACAAGGGTGGCGACTGGGGCGCCACGTACATGCCACGCGACACCGGCGCGGCCTCCGACCTCGGCGGCAACGCCATCGTCGCGTTGAAGACGACGAAGAACCCCGACCTGGCCGGCGCGTTCCTGCGTTTCCTCGCCAGCGAGGAGATCATGAAGTACTTCTGCGAGCAGGCCGTCGAGCTCCCGACCCTGAAATCGCTCGCCGACAGCTCGTTGCAGTACGCCTACCGCCCCGACGTCGTGAAGGTGTGCGCCGAGCAGGCGACGACCATCACCGACACGGTGGTGAAGGAGTCCACGATCTCGTCCTTCGCCACGATCAACACCGTGCTGCAGGACCAGCTCGAACAGGCGTTCCACGGCCAGTCGACCGCGGCCACGCTCGGCGGCATCGCGACGAAGGTCGACCAGGCGCTCTGACGGACGAACGAGGTGACCGGGCGATGACGACCCAGGGGCACGTGCTCGACTTCGACAACTCCGACGCGGGCGTGCCACCCGCGGCGCAGGCGATGCTGCCGCCTGCGCGGTCGCGACGCGGGCGCGGTCTGGTCGGTCGCGCGCACGGCTCGGCCGCGGCGTTCTTCCTGCTGCCCAACATCGTGCTGGTCGCGCTGTTCCTGCTCGTACCGCTCGCGATGTCGCTGTACTACAGCTTCCAGCGACTCGATCCCCTCGGCGGATCGCAGTTCCTCGGCGTCAACAACTACGCGGACCTCTTCGCCGACGGCGTGTTCTGGCAGTCGCTGCTCAACACCGCGATCTTCACGGTGGCGACGGTGCCCGTCGGCATGGCCCTCGGGCTGGGACTCGCCGTGCTGCTCAACGGCGTGCTGCCCGGGCGCACGCTGTACCGCTCGATCATCTTCCTGCCCCTGGTGATCTCGGGCGTCGCCACCGGCGTGCTGGGCACGTGGATGTTCGACCAGTACAACGGCTTCTTCAACAAGGCGCTCGACGCCATCGGCATCGGTTCGATCAACTGGCAGTCCGACGGGCACTGGGCGATGACCTCGCTCGTGCTGATGACGCTGTGGCAGCGAGTGGGCTTCGACATGCTGATCTACCTGGCCGGGCTGCAGGGGGTGAGCCCCGACCTGCTCGAGGCCGCCGAGCTCGACGGCGCGTCACCGTGGCGGCGCTTCCGCGACGTCACGTTCCCGCTGCTGGGGCCGTCGACGTTCTTCCTGCTCGTCATGAACGTCATCTACTCGTTCCAGGTCTTCGACACGGTGTGGGCGATGACCCGCGGTGGGCCGGGGTACTCGACCACCACCGTCGTGACGTACGCCTACCGGCAGTCCTTCGACGACCACGGCCCGCAGCTGCTCGGGTACGGCGCGGCGATCGGCATGGTCATCTACGTCATCACGCTGCTCATCACGGTCGCGCAGTGGCGACTGTCCCGCAATCGCGACCAGACCGGCTGAACGGAGCGACCGATGGCCACCGTGACCCTGCCCGCCACCCGCGGGACGTCCGTCGCACCCGTGCGGCGGACGTCGCGCCGCGGCCGGTTCTTCGTGCCGCGGCTGATCCTCGCGGTACTCGCGACCCTCGTCATCCTGTTCCCGCTGTACTGGATGGTCGTCACCGCGCTCTCGACGCAGAAGGACCTCTACTCGCCCGGGCTGCACCTGTGGCCCCAGCACCTGACCTGGTCGAACTTCAGCCAGCCGGTGCACGACTTCCCGGTGTGGACGTGGTTCCGCAACTCGACGCTGATCGCCGTGGCGGTCACGGCCATCACGGTGAGCTGCAACCTGCTCGCGGGCTACGCCTTCGCCAAGCTGCGCTTCCGGGGCCGCAACGCGCTGTTCCTGCTGCTGCTGTCGACGATGATGATTCCCGTGCAGGCGATCATGATCGCGCAGTTCAAGTTCACGATCCACCTCGGTCTGTACGGCAACGTATGGGCGGTGATCCTGCCGGAGAGCGCCACCGTGTTCGGGATCTTCCTCGCTCGGCAGTTCTTCCTCGCCATCCCCGACGAGCTCATCGAGGCGGCTCGCGTCGACGGTGCCGGGCAGCTGCGGATCTTCCGCAGCATCGTCCTGCCGCTGTGCCGACCGCTGCTCGCGGTGCTGACGCTGCTGACCGCGATGTCGGAGTGGAACGCCTTCGCGTGGCCGCTGGTGGTGCTCTTCGGCAACCACGAGCTGTTCACGCTGCCCATCGGCATGGTGACCGACCTGCAGGGTCAGTACTCGTCGAACTACGGCGCGATCATGGCGATGAGCCTGCTCATGATCTCGCCGCTCATCGTGCTGTTCGTGCTGTTCCAGCGGTACTTCGTCCAGGGTCTCGCCCGCAGTGGGATCAAGTGACCATGCGCTACCTCAGCACCCTGGCCTTCCCGCCCGCCTGGCTCGACGAGCTGCGCGCCGCGGTGCCCGGCGTCGACGTCGTGCAGCTGCCCGCGGCCAGCGCCGCCGACGTGCCGGCGGACGTCTGGCGTGGTGTGGACGCGCTGCACACGTCGAGCGTGCTGCCCGAACCGGGGGACGCGCCGCGGCTGCGGTGGGTCCAGCTCGACACGTCCGGGGTCGACCACGTGCGCGACACCGCGCTGTGGCGATCGGACGTCGAGATCACCACCATCGGCGGCGTCTCGCCGGTGCCGCTCGCGCAGTACGTGCTGTTCTGCATCCTCGGGTTCGCGCACCGGCTCCCGGCCATGCTCGACGTCCGGGCCGCGCGGCACTGGCCGACGGCGCAGGTGCGGTGGGACGCCTTCCTGCCCGCCGCGCTGGACGGCGCGACCGTCGCGATCGTCGGCTACGGGCGCATCGGCCGCGAGATCGGCCGGTTGGCCCGCACACACGGCATGAGCGTCGTCGGCGTCACGCGCAGCGGCCGGCGGCCGGACCCGGCGGGTGCGGGTCAGGTCGAGTTCGGCGTCGCAGCCGGCGGGTTCGCCGTCGACCCGACGGCCGACGACGCCGACGTGCGCGTCGTCGGCCCCGAGCTGCTGGCCGACGTCCTCGCCACGGCCGACTACCTCGTCGTCGTGGTGCCGTTGACGGAGCACACCCGCGGCCTGATCGGTCGGCGGACGCTCGCCGCGCTCAAGCCCGGCGCCGTGGTGATCAACGTCGCCCGCGGCGGGGTCGTCGACGAGTCGGCGCTGCTGCACGCGCTGCGCTCGGGCGCGGTGGCAGGCGCCGCCCTGGACGTCTTCGACGAGGAACCGCTGCCGCCGACGTCGCCCTGGTGGCACGAGCCGAACGTGCTCGTCACTCCGCACGTCTCGGGACTCGCTCCGCGATACTTCGAGCAGGTGCGCCGCATCGTCACCGACAACCTTCGTCGGTTCGTCGACGGCGCGCCGCTGCTCAACCGGGTCGATCGCGAACGAGGTTACTGACCATGCTCAGTCTGGAACGGCAACGACGCCTCCTGCAGCACGTGCGCACGCACGGTTCGGGCAACGTGCTCGACCTCGCCGAGGAGCTCGGCGTGAGCGCGTCCACCGTGCGACGGGACCTGCGCGAGATGGACGAGCGCGGATTGCTGACGCGGGTGCACGGCGGGGCGAGCGTGCTGGACACCGACGTCGAACCGGTGCTGAGCTCGCGTTCCGCGGAGCGCAGCGAGCAGAAGCGGCGACTCGGCGAGGCCGCGGCCGAGCGGGTGCCCGACGGTGCGACCGTCCTGATCACCGGCGGGACCACGACCGAGACGATGCTGCCCTTCCTCGCCGGCCGGGAGCGGCTGACGGTGCTGACCAACGGGCTCAACATCGCCTACCAGCTGGCGCGGTACCCCGAGATCTCGGTCGTGGTGCTGGGCGGGGTCCTGCGCCACGACGAGATGTCGCTGCTCGGGCCCATCGCCGAGCACGTGCTCGCCGAGTTTCACGTCGACCTCGCGTTCTCGAGCGCCTTCGGCGTCGATCCCGAACACGGCATCTCCGGCGCCAACGTCACCGAGGCCGGCACCGACCGCCGGATGCTGCAGTCGGCCGACAAGCTCGTCGTGCTGGCCGACTCCAGCAAGTTCGGCCGGCGCGGCCCGGTCCGCTCGGCGCGCGTCGACCAGATCTCGTGCCTCGTCACCGACGGCGACGCGCCCGCGCCGGCGCTGCAGGCGTTCCGGGCCCAGGGCGTGGAGGTCGTCATCCGTTGATCCGCCGTGTGGCGCACCGCCATCGCCAGACCAGGAGGTCAGTCATGCCCGGCCACGACCCGGCGCCGCTCGACGTGCTGCGCGAGTGCCAGGACCGAGAGTTCAGCAGCGACGGCATCCCGATGCTGCTCGCCCTGGTCGACGAGCGAGGTGCGGTGCCCGGCGCGGGGCCGGTCCCGGCACCGGGGACCGCGGCGACCGGGGCGGCGCTGGCGCGGACGTTCGACGCGTATCGCCGCGCGCTCACCCCGAGCGCACGCGAGGGCGACATGGGGTGCGTGATCAGCGTGCTGCAGGCGGTCGCCTACGACGACTTCGGGCGCGAGGCCAGGTCGTGACGGCGCACCTGACGATGAGTGCCCATCGCGACGCGCTCGCGGCCGGCCGCTTCCTGCGCGTCGTCAACTTCCACAACACGCCGCGCGGTCAGCGTGACGTGTTGTACGACGAGCTCGCGCGCTACGCCAAGCGGTTCGCGGCGGTCACGCTCGCCGAGCTGGACGGCTTCTTCGCCACCGGCCGCTGGACCTCGGACCGGCCGGGGTTCGTGCCCGTCTTCTACGAGGGCTACCGCACGTGTCACGACGTCGCGGCCGCCGTCTGCGACGAGCTGGGCCTGGCCGCCTGGTTCGCCGTCTGCACCGGCTTCGTCGACACCCCGCCGGCGGAGCAGGAGGTCTACGCCCGCTCGCACGACATCGGGTTGACGGCCGAGGAGCTCGCGATGCGCGGGGAGCGCATCGCCCTCAGCTGGGACGAGGTGGCCGAGCTGTCACGCCGTCACGTCGTGCTCCCGCACACCGCGTCGCACGCCGGGATCGGCGACGTGGGCACCGACGACGACCTCGAGCGCGAGGTGTTCGAGCCCAAACGACGGATGGACGCGGCGACCGGGCAGTCCGCCCCCGCGTTCGTGTGGCTGCACGGGACGCAGTGGGGGATGAGCGAGCGGCACGACCGGGCGTTGCAGCAGGCCGGTTACCGCTACCAGATCAGCAACACGATGATCCACCGCATCGCCTGACGATCGCCGCCGGCCTGCCGATCGTCCTGCGCCTGCGGCGTCCGGTGTCGATTGCCGCCGAAGCTCGGCCCGCGCCTGGTCCGGGTCAGGACCGGCGGTGCACGGGCGCGTCGTCGGCGATCCACACCTGCGACACGACCGGCTCCGGGGCGCTCCAACGGCCCGGACCGCGGTACAGGTGCGCGAGGCCGGATCCCCTGCGCAGGACGGCGTCCACCCGCCCGCCGTCGAGCGTGGTGCGCGCCCAGGCGACCGCGTCGTACGGCACGTCGGCCGGCAGTCCGGGGGGTGGTGCGGGCTCGGGGCCGTCGGTGCGGGGGAGCACGTCCCACGTCGCGGCGGGGTAGTGCTCGGTGCCGGTGACGAGCCGCACCGGTCGGCCGTCAGCGAGCCGGACGTCGATCGTCAACGACGTGGGCGTCTCGCGTACCGGGCCCGCCGCGACGACGCCGTGGGCGATCGTCCCGGTGGCGACGAAGCCCTCGGCGGGTGCCCAGTACAGCCGGTGCAGCTCGCCGTCGGCGAGCGCCAACAGCTCGAGGTGGTCCGGTCCCGCGTGCAGCTGGCTGATGCGCGCCGCCTCGACCGGGACGCCGGCGAGCACCTGCAGACCGCCGCTCCAGCATCTCGGTGGCGCGCCCTCGCGCACCGCGACGCCCGTGTCGGCATCGGCGTTGAACCAGAAGATCCACACGCCGCCGTGCGCACCCGGGACGGCGAGCTCGAGATTGCCGCTCTCGCCGTAGCGCCCCTGGACGAGGCCGGGCGATCCGGCCAGGGCGGGGAGGGGAACGCGAACCAAGGTCGTCATCCAGTCAGAATCGCGCAGAAACAGTCATTGTCAACCGAAGAGTGCGCGGATACGCTCGCAACCCCGGAGAGGAGCAGCATGAGGCTGGCCCGTGCCCGAGTCCCGCAGGTCGACGACGACCGCGGTGACGCCGGCGGCGACGACGTCCGTGGCGTCGTCCTGGCCGGCGAACGTGCCGTCGCGCTCCCGGAGGTGACGCCGGGCAGTGCGGACCCGCTGCTCGACCTGCTGCGCGCCGGTGCCGATCTCGGCGAGGTCGCGCGCGCCGCGCTCGCCGCGGCCGACGCACCGGTGTACGACCGGGCGGCGCTCGCCGTGCTGGCCCCGCTGCGACGGCCGGGCAAGATCGTCGCGATCGGGCTCAACTACCGCGACCACACGGCCGAGACCGGTCTGGCGGCGCCGAGCGAGCCGCTCACCTTCGCCAAGTACCCGAGCTCGATCGCGGGGCCGGGTGAGCCGATCGTCGTCCCCGCCGCGATCACCACCAGCGTCGACTGGGAGGCCGAGCTCGCCGTCGTCGTCGGCCGGCCCTGCGGCCCGGCGCGGCCGGGCACGCTCGCCGACGTCGCCGCGTACACCGTCGGCAACGACGTCTCGGCGCGCGACCTGCAGTTCGCCGATACACAGTGGACGCGGGGCAAGTCCCTCGACACGTTCTGCCCGCTCGGCCCGGAGCTCGTCACCCCCGACGAGGTGGGTGACCCGCAGGCGCTGCGCATCTGGACGACCGTCAACGGCGCGACCATGCAGGACGCCACCACCGCCGACATGATCTTCGACGTCGCCACGCTGCTGCGTCACCTCACGGCCACCGTCACGCTCGAGGCCGGCGACGTCGTGCTCACCGGCACGCCCCCCGGCGTCGGCGGCTTCCGCACCCCGCCGGTGTACCTGGCCGACGGCGACGTGGTGACCGTCGGCGTCGAGCGCGTCGGCGAGCTCACCAACCCCGTCCGCCACGTCTGATCGGAATCCCATGCGACGCGTGCTCGTCCTCATCGGCGCCGGCAGCGCCGTCTTCACCCGCGGCCTGCTCGCCGACCTCATCTCGGCCCGCGACCTCGGCGACTGGGAGATCCGGCTCGTCGACATCGCCGAGGAGCCGCTGGCCAAGGCGGTCGGCCTGGCGCAGCGGATGGTCGAGGCACGCGGCGCCGGCGACCACATCACCGTCGTGGGGTCGACCCGGCGGCGCGACGTGCTGCCCGGTGCCGACTTCGTCGTCACCTGCGTCGGCGTCGGCGGTCGCCCGGGCTGGCAGACCGACCACGAGGTGTGCATGCGCCACGGCGTCTTCCAGCCCGTCGGCGACTCGGTGATGCCCGGCGGGGTGTCGCGTCTGCTGCGCACGACGCCCGTGCTCGTCGAGGTCGCGCGCGACGTCGTCGACCTCGCGCCGGACGCGCACTTCTTCAACTACAGCAACCCGATGACCGCCAACGTGATGGCGATGGCGCGCTGGGCCGGGGCCGAGCACGTCGTCGGCCTCTGCCACGGCATGCACCACGTGCAGCACCACCTCGCCGCGTTCATCGGCAAGCCGTTCGAAGAGACCTCGACGCTCTACGCCGGCATCAACCACCTGACGTTCATCTACGACTTCCGGTGGAGCGGAGCGGACGCGTGGCCGCTGGTGCGCGAGAAGGTCGCCGCCGAGCTGGCCGAGCCCGCCGATCCCGACGATCTCGGCAACATCTTCGCCGACGGCACCAAGGCCTGGAACAACCCGTTCTCGTGGGAGCTGTTCGGCCGCTACGGCGCGTTCCCCGCCGCCGAGGACCGGCACGTCACGGAGTTCTTCCCGCAGCGGTGGGAGGGCGGCACGTACTTCGGCAAGACGCTCGGCGTCGACGCGTTCTCCGTCCCCGAGATCCTCGAGTGGGGCGAGAACCGCTACCAGTCGATGGTGGCGCAGGCCGACGGCACGCAGCCGCTCGACGAGTCCATCTTCGACCGTTCCAGCGGCGAGCAGGAGCAGCTGATCGGCATCATCCGCTCGGTGCTCACCGACTCGCGCGACATGTTCTCCTGCAACGTCCTCAACCGTGGCGCCGTCCCCGGGCTGCCCGACGACGCCGCGCTCGAGCTGCCCGGCGTGGCCACCGCGCGCGGCATCCGTCCGATCGCCGTGCCCGATCTGTCGACGCCGCTGACCGCCATCCTCAACCAGCGGCTGACGTCGGTGTACCTCGCGACCGAGGCGGCCATGACCGGCGACCGCGACCTCGCCGTCGAGGCGGTCATCGCCGACGGCGCGGTCACCGACCCCGACGCCGCCGCCCGGTTGACCGACGCGCTCATCGACGCGCAGCGGCAGCACCTGCCGCGCTTCCGATGAGCCTGCGCTCCGCGGCCTGGTTCGCGGCCGAGGGCAAGACCGGCATCATGCACCGGTCGTGGCTGCGTTCGGAGGGGCTGCCCGACGACAGCTTCGAGGGCCGTCCCGTCATCGGCATCGCCAACAGCTGGTCGGAGCTGACGCCGTGCAACGTGCACCTGCGTGAGCTGGCCGAGCACGTGAAGCGGGGCGTCTGGCAGGCCGGCGGGGTGCCGTTCGAGTTCCCGACGACGTCGGCCGGCGAACCGCTCGTCCGGCCGTCGGCGATGCTGCTGCGCAACCTGATCTCGATGGATCTCGAGGAGACGCTGCGTGCCAACCCGCTCGACGGCGTGGTGCTGCTCGCGGGGTGCGACAAGACGACGCCGGCGTACCTGATGGGCGCGGCGAGCGTGGACCTGCCGACGGTGCTGCTCACCGGCGGCCCGATGCTCAACGGCAAGTACCGCGGCACCGACATCGGGTCGGGGACGTCCGTGTGGCGGTTGACCGAGCAGTACCGCGCCGGCGAGATCGGTGCGGCGGAGCTCGCCGAGGCCGAGGGGTGCATGGCGCGCAGCCGGGGTCACTGCATGACCATGGGGACGGCCTCGACCATGGCCGTGCTCGGGGAGGTGCTGGGCATGCAGCTGCCCGGCGGGGCGGACCTGCCCGCCGACGACGCCCGCCGGCGCACCCTCGCCCATCTCGCCGGTCGACGGATCGTCGCGATGGTGGCCGAGCAGCTGACGATGTCGCGCGTGGTGACGCGGGCGTCGTTCGAGAACGCGATCCGCGTCAACGCCGCGCTCGGTGGCTCGACCAACGCCGTGGTGCACCTGCTGGCGATCGCGGGCCGGCTCGGCGTGTCGCTGACGCTCGACGACTTCGACGCGCTCGCCGCCGACCTGCCGACGCTCGTGGACCTCATGCCGTCGGGGCGCTTCCTGATGGAGGACTTCTGCTACGCCGGCGGGGCGGGCGCGCTCGTCGCCGAGCTGGGGGAGCGGCTCGATCGCGCAGCCCGCACCGTCACCGGCCGCACGCTCGGCGAGAACTACGCCGCGGCGCAGTGCCACGACCGCGAGGTGATCCGGACGTTCGACGACCCGGTGAAGCCGCCGGGGTCGCACATCGCGGTCCTGCGCGGTTCGCTCGCGCCCGCGGGCGCGGTGATCAAGCAGTCGGCCGCGGCGCCGGAGCTGATGCGACACCGCGGCCGCGCCCGGGTGTGGGACCGCGTCGAGGACTACCTGGCCGAGGCCGACCGGCCCGACTGCGACATCGCGGCCGACGACGTCATCGTCGTGCGCAACGCCGGGCCGCGCGGGTACCCCGGCATGCCCGAGATCGGCAACGTCGCGCTGCCGAAACGCCTGCTGGAACAGGGGGTGCGTGACATGGTCCGCATCTCCGACGCGCGGATGAGCGGGACGTCCTACGGCACCGTCGTGCTGCACGTGGCTCCCGAGGCGGCGGCGGGCGGCCCGCTGGCGCTCGTCCGCGACGGCGATGTCGTCGTCCTCGACGTCCCGGCCCGCCGGCTCGACCTGGAGGTCGACGACGCCGAGCTGGCACGGCGTCGCGCGGAGTGGCGGGCCGAACCGGCCCCGGGCACCGACCGTGGGTACCTGCGGCTGTTCGTCGAGCACGTCACCGGGGCCGAGGTGGGCGCCGACTTCGACTTCCTGCGGGGGCGCAGCGGGGCCGACGTCCCGAGGCAGGCGTTCTGAACGACGGGCCGGGCGGCGGGCCGCGGCGGGTCCTCGTGGTGGGGGCGACGGGCGCGCTCCGCCCGGCCGTGGCGGCGCTCCGGGCCGGTGGGGCGGAGGTCCACGCCCTCGCCCGACACGTCGACCTCGCCGGGGTCGTCCCGGTCGCGGTGGACTGGCACGACACCGCCGCCGTGCGGGTCGCGCTCGAGGGTCGGGAGCTGGACGAGGCGCTGGTGTACGCGCCGACCGCGCCCGCCGCGAGCGTCGCCGCGCTCGTCGCCGCGGTGTCGGGACGGGTCGTGCGGCTGCTGCCCAGCGCCGCGCTGCGGCCGCCCGCCACCCTCGCCGACCTCGCCGCGCCGGACGCGGTGCGGGTGGTGCTGGGCTGGGCCCGGGGGGCGGGCGGCTCGCGGTGGCACACGCCGGCGGAGATCTCGGCCGCCGCGCTCGGCGCCCTGCGTGACGGCCACGACACCGTGCTCGGCGCCGTGCGGCCGTGGTCGCACCGTCCGGTGTGACTCGTGGCGCGTCCTCCTCGCGTCGCGCGCACGAAGAGACGAGCGGGACCGTGGGGGGACGGTCCCGCTCGCCGGTGTGGGAGACGGATCGGGTGGAGCGCTCGCTGCTAGCGCAGCCAGCCGAAGCGGCGCACGATCGGCAGCCGGGCCCAGCTGCGGCCGAGGCCCCAGGTGTCGCCGGCGTAGGTGAGGGCGACGACGATCAGCGCGACGGCGTACACGATGTGGTAGTCGACGAGCGGGTTGACCGAGCCGCTGGGGGCACCGGCGGAGGTGTGCTGGGCCAGGGGGAACTCGGCCAGCCACATGAGGGCCATGATGAGCGCACCCGCGGCGGCGGAGAGCCGCACGCCGACGCCGGCGATGACGGCGGCGCCGACACCGAGCATGCCGAGCATGAACAGCCAGTCGGCATACCAGGTGCCGGCCATGGTGTGGAACAGCGACTGCAGCGGGCCGACCTCGACGTGCGACAGGAAGCCGTCGGTCGGGGAGCCGCCGTGGATCCAGGCCTTCGCCGACTCCGTGGAGTAGCCGAGCCCGAACGTCTTGTCGAGGAACGCCCACAGGAAGACGAATCCGGTGGCGATGCGCAGCACGGCCAGGGCGCGGGCGCCGGCGTGGCTGAGCATGGAGCCCGGCGCCTCGGCGACCTCGTGGCTGGTGCTGGTGCTGATGATGGAGCGGTCGGTGGTCATGACGTCCTCCTCCTCGGAAGGCCGCGTCCTGCGGTGAATCCAGACTGCGCGCGCCGCGGCGCCGGGGGAGGGGCCCAACGCCGGGGGACGTCCCATGACCTTCGTCCCGGTCCCGCCCGGGACGCGGCGGGGCCGGGACGCGCCGGGTCGAAGGTCCTAGGCCGAGCCCCGCACTAGTTCCCTGCTGCGCGCGTCCACGCGCGAGAAGGGTGGCGAGCGGCCGGGTGACGCGTGTGCGTCGCGACGGCCGCAACGACAAACAGCGATCTCGCGAGGTGTGTTCGTGGACCCGACGATGTTGGCCCGCTGGCAGTTCGCCAGCACGACCGTCTATCACTTCCTCATCGTCCCGTTGTCCATCGGACTGACGCTGCTCGTCGCGGTGATGCAGACGCTGGCCTACCGGGCACGTCACGCCGCGCCGGCGGCCGCCACCGCGGTCGGGGGCGATCCGGACGGCTCGGACGGTGCGGCGGCGGCGCCGGTGGGTCCGGTCGCGTCCGCGACCGCCGACACCTGGGACCGTGCGTCGCGCTTCTGGGGCCGCATCATGCTGGTGCTCTTCGCCCTGGGCATCGTCACCGGCATCGTGCAGGAGTTCCAGTTCGGCATGAACTGGTCGGCCTACTCGCGCTTCGTCGGCGACATCTTCGGTGCCCCGCTGGCGATGGAGGGGCTGATCGCGTTCTTCCTCGAGTCGACGTTCCTCGGCCTGTGGATCTTCGGCCGTGACCTGCTCAGCCCGCGGCTTCACCTGGCCACCATCTGGCTGGCCGCCATCGGCACCGTCATCAGCGCCTACTTCATCCTCGCCGCGAACAGCTTCATGCAGCACCCGGTGGGCCTCGTCTACAGCGCCGAGCATCGCCGCGTCGAGCTGACGTCCATCTGGAAGGTGCTCACCAACTCCACGCAGCTGCTGACGTTCCCGCACGTGGTGTTCGCCGCGATCCTCACCGCCGGCGGCATCCTGCTCTCGGTCAGCGCCTGGCACCTGCGCAAGGACGGCGACGCCGCCGACCCGGTGCACCGCAAGGTCGCCGGGCTCGCGCTGGGTGTCGTGCTCTTCGGTGCGGTGTCCTCGAGCCTGGTGGGTCACGCGCAGGGCCAGCTCATGACCGAGCAGCAGCCGATGAAGATGGCCGCCGCCGAGGCCCTGTGGGACAGCAAGGACCACGCCTCCTTCAGCCTCTTCGCCTACGGCGACGTCGAGAAGGGTCGGAACAAGATCGACATCGCGATCCCGGACGGCCTGTCCATCCTCGCCACCAACCGTCCCGGCGGGTACGTCGCCGGCGTCAACGACATCCAGCAGGCGGAAGAGGCCAAGTACGGGCCCGGCAGCTACATCCCCGTCGTCTGGCTCGCGTACTGGACGTTCCGGCTGATGATCGGCTTCGGTGCGCTCGCCGGGCTGCTCGCCGCGGCGGTCGTCGTCCAGTGGCGGCGCGGCCGGCTCACCTCCTCGCGCCGCTTGCTGCGGATCGCCACGTGGACGGTCGTCCTGCCGCTGGCCGCGAACTCGGCCGGCTGGATCTTCACCGAGACCGCCCGTCAGCCCTGGCTGGTCTACGGCCTGCTGCGGACCAAGGACGGCATCAGCACCAACGTCGGCTCCGGCATGGTGCTGACCACGCTCGTCGGCTTCACGCTGCTCTACGGCGTGCTCGGCGTCATCTGCTTCACCCTGGTGCGCCGCATCGCCCGCACCGGGCCCGACCCGGCGGCGCCGGCCGTCGCCGACGGTCCCCGCGACCCCGACGGGCCGGCCGACGAGTCCGACGACTCGCAGCTGAGCCTGGTCTGACCGGCCGAATCACGAGGAAGAGGAACACACGGTGCAAGGGTTCTGGTTCGGGGTCATCGCGATCCTGTGGGCGGGTTTCTTCGTGCTCGAGGGGTTCGACTTCGGCGTCGGCATGCTGCTGCCGCTGGTCGGGCGCAACGACGCCCAGCGGCAGCTCACGCTGCGCACGATCGGTCCGGTGTGGGACGGCAACGAGGTGTGGTTGATCGTCGCGGGCGGGGCGAGCTTCGCGGCGTTCCCCGAGTGGTACGCGTCGGTGTTCTCCGGCTTCTACCTCGCGTTCGCGCTGCTGCTCGCCGGCCTCATCGTGCGCGGCATCGGCATCGAGTACCGCCACCGCGCCGAGACCGACAACGGCCGCCGGTGGTGCGACCTCGGCGTGGTCGTCGGCTCGCTGGTGCCGGCGCTGCTGATCGGCGTCGCGTTCGCCGACTTCGTGCGCGGCGTCGAGCTCGACCGCGACCACGTGATGACGGGCGGGTTCTTCTCGCTGCTCACGCCCTACGCGCTGCTGGGTGGCCTGACCACCCTGAGCCTGTTCGCCTTCCACGGCGCGCGGTTCCTGACGCTGCGGGCGACCGGCGACGTCGCGACCCGCGCCGCCGGGTACGCCCGCCTGCTCGGGCCGGTGTCGCTCGTGCTCGCCCTCGCGTGGGTCGTCTGGACGTCGCAGGTGCGCGGCGGCGCGCTCAGCGTCGAGATCGGGATCCTCATGGTGGCCGTGCTCGCGGTGGCCGTCGTGGCCCGGCCGCGCCAGCAGGTGCTCGGGTTCGCGGCGACCGCGGCGACCGCCGCACTGGTGCCGATCTGGGCGTTCTCGGCGATGTGGCCGAACATGCTGCCGGCCCGCAACGACGCCGCGTTCTCGCTGACCGTCCACAACGCCAGCTCCAGCCCGCACACGCTCGCGGTGATGACCGGTGTCGCGCTCGTCTGCACGCCGATCGTGCTCGCGTACCAGGCGTGGACGTACTGGGTGTTCCGCGCCCGCGTCACCGGCGAGCTCACCGACGCGGGAGCAGCCCCCGCGGTCCCCGGTCGCGTCGGGTCGGTGCTGGACCGCGCGCGCTCGTCCGCGCAGCACACCCTCGGCGTGGGCCACGGCGCCTCGCGTGCCGACGGTGGCCGGCCGGGGGAGCAGGACGTGCCGCAGTGAGCGCTCCGGTCGACCCGCGGCTGCCGCGCACCGTCCCCGCGGTGCGACGGCAGCTCGCCGCCCTGGTGGCGTTGCAGTTCGCCGGCGCGTTGCTGGTCGTCGCGCAGGCCGCGCTGCTCGCCGAGATCGTCGCGACGGTGGTGCTGCACGGGACCGCCGGGCTCGGCGCGCTCGGCCGGCCGTTGCTGCTGCTCGTCGGGGTGGGGGTCGGCCGGGCCGTGCTCGGCGCCGGGCAGGAGTGGGTCGGCGCGCGGTCCTCGGAGCGGGTGCGTGCCGACCTGCGTGGCCGGGTGCTGGCCGCCGTCGTGCGGCTCGGTCCGACGTGGGCCGCGGCGCAGCCCTCCGGGCGTCTCGTCACCGCCGCGGGTCCAGGCCTGGACGCGCTGGACGGGTACCTCACCCGCGCGCTGCCGGCCATGGTCGCCGCCGGCGTCGTCCCGCCGTTCGTCGTGGCGCGCATCGGACTGGCCGACTGGCAGAGCGCGGCCATCCTGGTCGGCTGCCTGCCGCTCGTCCCCCTGTTCATGGTGCTCGTGGGCGTCACGACGCGACGGCGGATGGCGACCCAGTATGCGCTGCTCGCCCGGCTGGCCGGGCACTTCCTCGACCTCGTGCAGGGACTGACCTCGCTGAAGGTGTACGGCCGGGCCCGGGCCCAGGTCGACACCGTGCGGCGGGCGACCGACGCCTACCGCCGGCACACGCTCGCCACCCTCAAGGTGGCGTTCCTGTCCGGGCTGGTGCTCGACGTGATCGCGACGCTGTCGGTCGCGGTGGTCGCGGTCGACGTGGGTCTGCGCCTCGACCACGGCGGCCTGTCGCTGCGCACCGCGCTCCTGGTGCTGCTGCTGGCCCCGGAGCTGTTCGCGCCGCTGCGCGCGGTCGGCGCCCAGTACCACGCCGCCGAGGAGGGCCGGGTCGCCGCCGGTGCCGCGCTCGACGTGCTCGACGAGGCGGCCGCGGTGTCGCTGGCCGACGGCGTCGTCGCGGCCGCGGCCGGCCCGGCACCGCGCTCGGGGACGGCCCTCTCGGTGCGCGGGTTGTCCGTCCACCACGCGGGGCGTGGCGCCCCGGCGCTCGACCGCCTCGACCTCGACGTGCCCGCCGGTCAGGTGCTCGCCGTGCGCGGCCCGAGCGGCGGCGGCAAGTCCACGCTGCTCGGCGTGCTGCTGGGCTTCGTCGCACCGTCCGCCGGGGCGGTGTACGCCGGCGGACGCGGAGCCGACCCGGGGGACGCCGTCGTCCTCGACTCCGACGCGTGGCGTGCGCACACCGCGTGGGTGCCGCAGCGCCCCACCCCCACCCAGCCCACGGTGTCCGCCGAGGTCGCGCTGGGCGATCCGTCGGCCACCGCCGCGCAGCTCGCGCAGGCCGTCGCCGACTGCCGCGCGCCGGCCGGGGACACCCCGCTCGGCGAGGACGGCGTCCGGGTGTCAGCCGGGCAGCGGCGCCGGGTCGCGCTCGCCCGTGCCCTGCTGCGCGCCCGCGCCGTCCACGCCCTCGGGGAGGTGCCGCTGCTGCTGCTCGACGAGCCGAGCGAGGATCTCGACCCCGTGACCGAGCAGGTCGTCGCGAGCGTGATCGGCTCGCTCGCCGGCTGGGCGACGGTCGTCATGGTGACCCACAGCGACGCCCTCGCCGCCGTGGCCGAGCGCACCGTCGAGCTGCGCGACGGGCGGATCGAGTCCGACCGGGCGATCGCCCGACCGGTGCGGCCGGCCCTGCCCACACCCGGACCGGTCGAGCGTGCAGTGCCGATGACGGCCGTCGCCGGGCCGGCGCCCGCCGCGCCGGCCCGGCTGCGCACCCTGCTCGACGTCGACCCGGCCCTGCGACGTCGCCTCGTGATCGCGGCGGTGCTCTCCGGCGCGACCGGTCTCGCGGCCCTCGCGCTGACGGCCACCTCGGTGTGGCTCATCTGCCGCGCGTCGCAGCACCCGAACGTGCAGGCGCTGGAGGTCGCCGTCGTCGGCGTGCGGACGTTCGCGCTGGCCCGCGCGCTGCTGCGCTACGGCGACCGCCTCGTCGCGCACGACGTCGCGCTGCGACTGCTGGCGCAGGTGCGGGCGCGGGTCTTCGCCGCACTCGAACCCCTCGCCCCGACCGGTCTGGCCGGCCTCGCCCGCGGCGACCTGCTGCGCCGCTTCGTCGGTGACGTCGACGCCATCCAGGACGGCCTGGTGCGGGCGGTGCTGCCCCTCGCCGGCGCCGCGATCACGGCCGGTGGCGCGGCGGCGCTGGCGGTGCTCGTGCTGCCGGCCGCCGGCACCGTCCTCGCCGCCGGCCTGGTCGCCGCGCTGGTGGTGGCGGCCTGGTTCACCCGCCGGGCGGCCGGCTCCGGACGGGCCGTGGCCGCGGCGGTCGGCGAGCGCGACCGGCGCTCGACGGCGCTGCTCGCCGGCCTCGCCGAGCTCACCGCCTACGGAGCGGCGCGCCGTGCGCTCGCCGGCGTGGGCGACGCCGACACCGAGGCGCTCGGCCGCTCCCGCCGGCCCGCCGCCGCGGCCGCGCTCGGCGCCGGGCTCACCGGCCTCGTCTCCGCGACGACGCTGCCCGCCGTGCTCGCCGTCACCGTACAGCTGGTGGCCGGCGGCGGGGTCGACCCGCTCGTCGTGGGGGCGTTGCTCGCGTGCGTGCTCACCGGCTTCGAGGCGGTCGCGCCGCTGCCCGCCGCGTTCGCCGCCTGGGGCCGGCTGCGGGCCAGTCTGGCGCGTGTCGCCACCCTGCTCGCCACGCCCGCCCCCGTCCCCGAGCCCGCCGGGACCGTCCCCGCCGCGCCGAGCGACCGGACCCCGGTCGGGGTGGCCGCCGACGGCGTGGACCTGGCGCCGGCCACCGGCGCCGATCTCGTCATCCGCGACGCCGACCTCGCGCTCGCACCCGGCCGCCGGATCGCCGTCACCGGGCCCAGCGGCTGCGGCAAGAGCACGCTGCTCACCGCCGCGATGCGCCTGCTCCCGGTGCAGCGCGGCCGGCTGGACCTCACGTCGACGGCCGGCCGGACGCCGCTCGCGCAGCTGCCCGCCGCCGCCGTCCCGCCGCTCGTCGCCGGGTCGCTGCAGGGCGATCACGTCTTCGACACGAGCCTGCGCGACAACCTGCGCGTCGTCCGGCCCGAGGCCACCGATGCCGACCTCGGCGCCGCCGCCCGCCGCGCCGGGCTGGCCGAGTTCGTGACTGGTCTGCCCGACGGGTGGGACACCGCCGCCGGCCCGGACGGCGGCGCGCTCTCCGGTGGGCAGCGGCAACGACTGCTGCTCGCACGGGCCCTGCTCGCCGACCCCGCCGTCCTCGTCCTCGACGAGCCGACGGCGCACCTCGACCCGGACACCGAGCGGGCCGTGCTCGCCGACCTGCTCGCCGCCACGGCCGGGCGGACCGTGCTGCTCACCACCCACCGCCGCGTCCCGGTCGAGCGACTGGACGCGGTGCTCGCCGTCGTAGACGGCCGGCTCCGCGACGTCACGCCCGTCGCGGGGACCGCCTGACCCGTTTCCGGGTGTCCGGGTGATCGACATCCAGGTACCGCTGCCGTGGCGACGGCACCTGGATGTCGATCACCGGTGCGACGGGGGGAATGAGGGTCAGCCCGCGAGCAGGGCGCGGACCTCCGCGGCGATCTGGACGTCCTCGCGCGCGGCGACGACGACGGTCCGCACCGTCGCGCCCGGACCATCGGCCGAAGCGCTGATGTCGGCGTCGCCGGCGACGGCGTCGTTCGCAGCGTCGTCCAGCGTGATCCCCGACCAGCGCAGTCGTTGCGCGGCCAGGCGGCGGATGCCGGGGGAGTGCTCGCCGATGCCGCCGGTGAAGACCAGGACGTCGAGGCCGCCGGCCGCGGCGGCCATCGCGCCGACCGCGCCGACGAGCCGGTGCACGTAGACGTCGCGCGCCAGCACGGCGCGTTCGTCGCCCGCGTCGGCGCGCTGCTCGACCTCGCGCATGTCGGCGGTGCCGGCGAGCGCGAGCATGCCCGAGCGGTGCTCCAGGGCATCGGTGAGCTCGCGCGGCGGGATGCGCTCGTGCTCGGCCAGCCACAGCACCAGGCCCGGGTCGACCGTCCCCGACCGGGTCGCCATGGCCAACCCCTCCAGCGGCGTGAAACCCATGGTGGTGTCGACGCTGCGGCCGTCGCGCACCGCGCACACCGACGCTCCCGCACCCAGGTGGCAGCTGACGACCCGCAACCCGTCCCCGGGCTGGGCGCCGACGAGTTCGGCCGCACGCCGCGAGGCGTAGGCGTGCGAGAGCCCGTGGAAGCCGAAGCGGCGCACGCCGTAGCGCTCGCGCCACTGCGCCGGGACGGCGTACGTGGTCGCCGCCGCCGGCATGCCGCTGTGGAACGCGGTGTCGAAGCAGGCCACCGCGGGCACGTCGGGCAGCCGCTCGCGGACGGCGGCCAGCCCCGCCAGCGACTTCGGCTGGTGCAGCGGGGCGAGGGCGGTGAGGTCGTGCAGCGCGCGCTCGACCTCGGCCGTGATGCGGACGGCGCCGGAGAACCGCGTGCCGCCGTGCACGACGCGGTGCCCGACGACGTCGGGCACCGGCCAGCCGGCGATCGCGTCGGCCAGGGCGCCGGTGTCGAAGCCGTCGGCGCCCGCGGCGAGGTCGGCCGTGCCCACCACGGCGTCGGAGTCGTCGAGCAGCCGCAGCTTCAGGCTCGACGACCCCGCGTTGACGACGAGGACGTGCATGCGCACCTCCCGCTCAGTGGGCCCCGGGCGCCGTCGGCTCCTCCGGGTGGTCGCCCTCGGGGTGGTCGCCCTCCGGGTGGTCGCCCTCGGGTGCGGCACCACCGGCTCGGCCTGGCCACGTCCAGCCCGCGATCGCGGGATCGTCCTCGCCGTGCTCGCGCGTGTACAGCCGCGCCGCCAACCGCGCGTCGACCATGCGCTGGCGCAGCCCGGCCGCGCGGACGCCGAGCGACGGCGTCCGGTCGATGGTGTCGATGACGAGGTGGAAGCGGTCGAGGTCGTTGAGCATGACCATGTCGAACGGTGTCGTGGTCGTGCCCTCCTCCTTGTAGCCGCGGACGTGGATGTTGGCGTGGTTGGTGCGCCGGTAGGTCAGCCGGTGGATGAGCCACGGGTAGCCGTGGTAGGCGAAGATCACCGGCTTGTCGCTGGTGAACAGGGCGTCGAACTCGCGGTCGGACAGGCCGTGCGGGTGCTCGCTGTCGGGCTGCAGCCGCATCAGGTCGACGACGTTGACGACGCGCACCTTCAGCTCGGGCAGGTGGGTGCGCAGCAGGTCGGCGGCGGCGAGCGTCTCGAGCGTCGGGATGTCGCCGGCGCAGGCGAGCACGACGTCGGGCTCGCCGTCGGTGTTGCTCGCCCACTCCCAGATGCCCAGCCCGCGGGTGCAGTGCGCGATCGCCTCGTCCATCGTCAGGTAGGTCAGCGCCGGCTGCTTGCCGGCGACCACGACGTTGACGTAGTCGCGCGAGCGCAGGCAGTGGTCGCCGACGGAGAGCAGCGTGTTCGTGTCCGGCGGCAGGTACACCCGCACGATCTCGGCCTTCTTGTTGACCACGTGGTCGATGAAGCCGGGGTCCTGGTGCGAGAACCCGTTGTGGTCCTGGCGCCACACGTGCGACGAGAGCAGGTAGTTCAGCGACGCGATCGGTCGGCGCCACGGGATGTCGCGGGTGACCTTCAACCACTTCGCGTGCTGGTTGAGCATCGAGTCGACGATGTGGATGAACGCCTCGTAGCAGTTGAACACGCCGTGGCGTCCGGTGAGCAGGTAGCCCTCGAGCCAGCCCTGGCACAGGTGCTCGGACAGCACCTCCATCACCCGGCCGTCCGGGGCGAGGTGCTCGTCGCCGGGCAGGGTCGTGCCGAGCCAGGTGCGGTCGGTCTGTTCGAGCACGGCGCCCAGCCGGTTGGACGCGGTCTCGTCGGGACCCATCACCCGGAACGTGGACGGGTTGGCGGCGACGACGTCGCGCAGGAACCTCCCGAGCTCGGTCATCGCCTCGCTCGTCGCGCAACCCGGGGAGGGGACGTCGACCGCGTAGTCACGGAAGTCGGGCAGCTCCAGGTCGCGCAGCAGCAGCCCGCCGTTCGCGTGGGGGGTTGCACTCATGCGCCGCTCGCCGGTGGGTGCGAGCGCCCGCAGCTCCGGCCGGAGCGCACCCTCGGCGTCGAAGAGCTCCTCGGGTCGGTAGCTGCGCAGCCAGGTCTCGAGCATCGCGCGGTGCTCGGGGTTCGTGCGGGTCGCGGCGAGCGGCACCTGGTGGGAGCGGAAGGTGCCCTCGACGGGCACGCCGTCGACCTCCTTGGGGCCGGTCCAGCCCTTCGGCGTGCGGAGCACGATCATCGGCCACTCCGGCCGTGTCGTGTCACCGCCCTCGCGGGCGGCGCGCTGGATCTCGGCGATCTCGTCCGTCGCGCGGTCGAGGGTGGCCGCGAGCAGCTGGTGCACCTCGGCCGGGTCGTCGCCGGCGACGAGGTAGGGCCGGTAGCCGTAGCCGCGCAGCAGGGCGCCGAGCTCGTCGTCGGGGATGCGCGCGAGGACGGTCGGGTTGGCGATCTTGTAGCCGTTGAGGTGCAGCACCGGCAGCACCGCGCCGTCGCGGGCGGGGTCGAGGAACTTGGTGGAGTGCCAGCTGGCGGCGAGCGGGCCGGTCTCGGCCTCGCCGTCGCCGACGACGCACACCACGAGCAGGTCCGGGTTGTCGAACGCGGCGCCGTAGGCGTGGACGAGGGAGTAGCCGAGCTCGCCGCCCTCGTGGATCGACCCCGGGGTCTCCGGGGCGACGTGGCTGGGGATGCCGCCGGGGAAGGAGAACTGCCGGAACAGCCGCTGCAGGCCCTGCTCGTCGGACCCGATGTAGGGGTAGACCTCGCTGTACGTGCCCTCGAGGTAGGAGTTGGCGACGAGGCCCGGGCCGCCGTGGCCGGGGCCGGTCACGAAGAGCGCGTCGAGCTCGCGGGCGCGGATGACGCGGTTCAGGTGCGCGTAGAGCAGGTTGAGGCCGGGCGTCGTGCCCCAGTGCCCGAGCAGCCGTGGCTTGACGTGTTCCTCGGCCAGCGGCTCGCGCAGCAGCGGGTTGTCCAGCAGGTAGATCTGCCCGACCGACAGGTAGTTCGCGGCCCGCCAGTAGGCGTCGAGGCCGGCGAGCTCGTCGTCGGTCAACGGCCGTCCGTCGACGTGCTGCAGCTCGGTCACCTGGGTCATGACGCCTCCGTACGGGGGTTGCGGGATGAGGACACGGCGGTCCGGCCTATCCCAGGCTGCCCCTGCCGGTGCGTGCCGACCAGTGACCAACGCACGGGGCCGCTCTGGGACCTTTGCCCCTGCTGGGTCGGCGCCGCCGGTCGCAGCCTGGGGTGAGCCTTCCCCCGGCCGGGCCACCGGCTGACCGAAGGCCCGTTGTGTCGCGACGAGCGCGGCCGCGTGAGCAGATCGAAGGTGAACCATGCCGGTCCTGGCATCCTCTACGGTGTCGCAGGCGCTGCGCCGCGCCGCCGTCCGGGCGACCCTCGCGCCGTCGGTGCACAACACCCAGCCCTGGCGCTTCGTGCTCGGTCCCGATTTCCTCGAGGTCCACGCCGACTCCGCCCGGCGGTTGACGGTGCTCGACCCGAGCGGTCGACAGCTGATCATCAGTTGCGGGTGCGCGTTGTTCAACGCCCGGGTGTCGCTGGCCGCCGCGGGCTTCCGCGCCGGGGTGGAGCGGGTACGCGACCCGCAGCACCCCACGCTGCTCGCCCGCATCACCGTCGACGGGGAGACCGCGCCCGGCGACCCCGAGACCGAGGCCCTGGCCGCGCTCGACCCGGTGGTCGAGCTGCGTCGCACCAACCGTCGGCAGTTCGCCGACGACCCCGTGCCGCAGGAGCTCGTCGAGTCGCTGGTCGCGGCGGCCGCCGCCGAGCACGCCGAACTCGATCCGGTCGTGCGCGCCGAGGACCGCGTGGTGACGGCCGTGCTGTCGCAGCGGGCCGACCAGCAGCAGAACGCCGACCCGGCCTACCGGGCGGAGCTCCGGGCGTGGACGAGCGACGACCCACGCCGCGACGACGGCGTCCCGTCCTCGGCCGTCCCGCACGCGGTGGCCGGTGGGCACGACGAGATCCCGATCCGCGACTTCGACACGCACGGCACCGGCGCGCTGCCGACCGAGACGCGCTCGAACCTGCACCAGTGCCTGCTGCTGCTCGGCACGTCGAGCGACGACACCGACGCGTGGCTGCGCGCGGGCGAGGCGCTGGAGCGCATCCTGCTCGAGATCACCCGGCACGGCTTCGTCGCGAGCCCGCTCACCCAGGTGATCGAGGTGCCGGTGACCCGGGGCGCGCTGCGTCGGGAGCTCCGGCTGGCCACGCAACCGCACGTGCTGCTGCGGGTGGGCCGCGCGGCGCCGACCCCGGCGCCGCGGCGCCGGCGGCTCGTGGACATGCTCAGCGATGCGCCCTGACCCGGGCGGGGTCGGCACCGGTCACGGCGTGGATCGCTAGTGTCTGAGCCGATGCCCCCGCCTCCCGACATCTCGCCGGGCTCCGGCCCGGACGTCGCGCCGCGCCTGCAGCTCGACGAGCTGCTCACCCAGCTCATCGACCGCGCCCACGACGTCCTCGACACCCAGAACCGGTTGCGCGGCCTGCTGCAGGCGAACCGCGCCGTCATCGGCGACCTCACCCTGCCCGCCGTGCTGCAGCGCATCGTCGAGGCCGCGTGCGACCTCGTCGAGGCCCGCTACGGTGCGCTCGGCGTCCTCGCCGAACGCGGCGGCCTCGCCGAGTTCGTCACCGTCGGCGTCGACGACGCGACCCGCGAGCTCATCGGGCAGCTGCCCCAGGGCAAGGGGCTGCTCGGCGCCTTGATCGACGACCCGCGCCCGATCCGCCTCGACGACCTCGCTGACGACGCGCGCTCGGTGGGCTTCCCCGACCACCACCCGCCGATGCGCGGGTTCCTCGGGCTGCCCATCCGGGTGCGTGACGAGGTGTTCGGCAACCTGTACCTGACGCGTGACGACGGCCGCTCGTTCACGCAGGACGACGAGGACCTCGTCGCCTCCCTCGCCGCGACGGCCGGCGTCGCCATCGAGAACGCCCGGCTCTTCGAGGAGTCCCAGCGCAAGCAGGAGTGGCTCGAGGCCGAGAACGAGATCACCCGCCAGCTGCTGGCCAGCGAGGGCGACGAGCCGCTGCAGGTCATCGCGCGGCGGCTGCAGCAGGTCGCCGACGCCGACGCGGTGAACGTCGTGCTGCCGACGGTCGACGGCGAGCACCTGATGATCGAGGTGGCGACCGGCGACGGCGCCGACGAGGTCACCGCGATGATCTACCCGACCGAGGGCACCGCGTCGCAGGCGGTGCTCGGCTCGGGCGAACCGATCCTCATCGCCGACCACGCCCGGCAGAGCAAGTTCCTCGTGCACCTCAGCGACGTCGTCGACGTCGGGCCGCTCATGGTCGTCCCGCTCGGCGCGACCCCGCGGGTGCGGGGGGCGCTGGTCGTGGCCCGCCGGCACGAACGGCCGCGCTTCACCGAGACCGACCTGCACCTGGCGAGCACGTTCGCGAACCACGCCGCGGTCGCGCTCGAGCTCGCCGACGCCCGCACCGACCAGCAGCGCGTCGTGCTGCTGGAGGACCGCGAGCGCATCGCCCGCGACCTGCACGACCACGTGATCCAGCGGCTCTTCGCTGCCGGCCTCACGCTCGAGAGCGTCGCGGCCGGGCTCGGCGGCGGCACGCGCGGCGCCCAGCGCCTCATGCAGGTCGTCAACGACGTCGACGAGACCATCGCCAAGATCCGCGACTCGATCTTCCAGCTGCGCGGCCCGCTCGCCGCCCGGACCGCGGAGCTGCGCACCCGGGTCTTCGAGCTGGCCACGGAGATGACCCCGGTGCTGGGCCGCGCGCCGCGGGTCAGCTTCGCCGGGCCCGTCGACGCCGTGGTGCCGGGCACCGTCCTGGACGACCTCGTGGCCGTCGTGCGCGAGGCGCTGACCAATGTCGCGCGTCACGCCGGGGCCACCGAGGTCACCGTCGACATCAGCGCGACCGCCACCGACGTCACCGTCGACGTCACCGACAACGGCGTCGGCATCGGCGACACCGGTCGGCGCAGTGGACTGGACAACCTGCGTCGCCGGGCCGAGGAGCACGGCGGCGAGTTCGTCATCACCTCGCCGTTGCCCGACCCCGGGCCGGCGACCGACGGAGGGACGAGGCTGCAGTGGACGATTCCGCTCCCGTGACCGGACCGACGCCCGGCGCTCCCGCGGCCGGGGAGGACGGCCCGATCACCGTCTTCCTGCTCGACGACCACGAGGTCGTGCGCAAGGGCATCGCCGACATCCTCGGCACCCAGCCCGACCTGGTCGTCGTGGGGGAGGCCGCGACCGCCGCCGAGGCGCTGGCGCGCATCCCCGCCGTCCGGCCGCGGGTCGCGATCCTGGACGCGCAGCTGCCCGACGGCAACGGCATCGACGTGTGCCGCGACATCCGTTCCGCGCATCCCGAGGTCCGCTGCCTGATCCTGACCTCCTTCGACGACAACGACGCGATCTTCGCCGCCGTGATGGCCGGCGCGTCCGGGTACCTGCTCAAGCAGGTTCGCGGCGCCGCCATCGTCGACGCGGTGCGGCAGGTGGCGGCGGGCCGGTCGTTGCTGGATCCGTCGGTGACCGAGCGGTTGCTCACCAAGCTGCGCGAACCCGCGCCGGCGACTCCGAACGACCCCATCGAGTACCTGACCGACCGCGAACGGGAGGTTCTCGACCTCATCGCCGAGGGGCTGACCAACCGCGAGATCAGCCGTCGCCTCGACATCGCCGAGAAGACGGTCAAGAACTACGTGTCGGCCGTCCTCGCCAAGCTCGGCCTGCGCAGCCGCACGCAGGCCGCGCTCTACGGGGCCGAGCGGCGCCCGCACTGACCCGCGCTCAACCCCAGATCCCGTCCGGGACGGTGGCGAGCACGAACCAGGCGGCGGCCGCGACGCACGGCGCTGCCGTCATGCCGGTGCGGTCGTCGGCGACCGCCGCACACGGTAGCGAGCCGTCGGGGCGCTGCAGCTGCGCAAGGGCGGCGAGGGCGCTGCCCGCGTCGCTGCCGGCCACGCGCTGCTGGGCCACCGCGACCCCGGCCGTCCCCTCGGCCCACACGTTCGCGGGCGCGTCGGGGAACGCGGCCTGCGGGTAGTAGGCGCGGTAGCCGCTCCACCGCCGCGCGGACGACGCGAACGCGGCGGTGTGCCGCAGCGCGAGCTCGGCCAGCTCGTCGTGCCCGGTGGCGTGCAGGAACAGCGCACCCCAGGAGTTGACGTCGAGCGGGTCGGCGGTGTCCGGCGTGCCGTCCGGGGCGATGCCCTGCCGGAACCGGCCGGCCGCCGCGTCCCACAGCCGATCCACGATCGCGTCGCGCAGCTCGTCGGCGTGCTGGCGCACGGTGGCCGGCGAGACCGCACCGTCGGAGTCGGTGTCGGTGTCAGGCAGGACCGCGGTGGCGAGGTGCAGTGTCTGCCAGGCGTCGAGATTGTGCTCGGTCGACACCCAGCCGGGGTGCGCGTCCGCGTCGACGGTGCCGTCGTCGCGCCGCTCGCCGTGCCCGGCGCCGAGCAGGCCGTCGTCGCGCTGCTGGGCCAGCAGCCACCGCACGCCGGAACGCGCGGCGGCGAGGACGTCCGCCCGGTCCGCGGCGGGCACGGCCCGCGCGGCGCGCAGCAGCGCGTACGTGGCGATGGCGCAGATGCCGGTCCGGGTGACGGGTGCGGCCGCGGCCGGGTTCCGGACGTCGGCGACCTCGACGAAGCCACCGTCCGGACGCTGCAGGCGGATGAGGCCCTGGACGAGGTCGTCGGCGGGGTGGCCGGCCGCGAGCGCGGCCACCACGGCGAGGGCCTGGTCGTAGGCGTAGACGTTGTCCGAGCCCGCGACGCTGCGCACCAGGCCGTAGTCGGGCGCCTGCTCGGCGAGCACCGTGCCGGAGGTCCGGTCGACGAGCTGGAAGATCTTGGTGCCAGGCCGACTGGTCGGGAAGCTGAACGTCCCGTCCGCGCGGGCGGGCTGCTCGTCGACCGGGTAGGTGGCGTCGGTGACCACCGAGGCGCGCACCACCCAGTTGCGGTAGACCGCCGACGGCCAGGCGGTGCCGTACGGGGCGAACGCGTGGTCGGCGTCGAGCAGGCCGAGGGCCCACCGGCCGGCGGGTGGCGAGGTCGCGCGGCCGAGGTCGATCGCGAAGCGACCCTGCGGGTCGACCTGCGCCTGCACGGGCACCTGCCGGCGGCCGGTCGGGGTGTCGCGGTAGGCCTGGACGATCCACCGTCCCGCCGTGGTCGGGACCGTCACGTGCCCCTCGACGACGCCGGCGTAGGACGCGTCGACGCGTGTCGGACGATCGACGGCGAGCGAGGCGGTGTCGGTGACGGGGGAGGTCACGCCGCGCGGCACGAACGAACCGGTGACCGCGCCGGTCCAGTCCGTCGGGTAGGTGCGGGTCGCGGTGACGGTGGACGCGCTGGTGACGTCGGTGGTCGGCCCGAGCTGCCGGCTGAGCCACTGCCAGGCGCGGGCAGCGGGGTCGGTGACGGCGCCGGCGGCCGATCCGACGCGTGTGGTCGTCACGGAGTCCGCGCGGGCTGCGGTGACGTCGGAGTTGGGCTGCACGGCATAGAGCACCACCAGCACGAGTGCGAGGGCCAGCTGCAGGCCGAGCACGCGACGGAAGGCGGTGGACAAGGTGAGCTCCGATGCACGGTGAGGCCCCCGCCCCGAGACCCCCGCCTCGATGATGGTGTGTACCCAACCGGGCGCCCCCGCCCGCATGGGTGGGCCGGAGTTGCGTCCGGCCGGTGTCGTCGTCCGGATGTCAGGGCAGCGCGGCGCCGTCCTGCAGCTGTCGCAGCTCGCGGGCGAACTCGTCGGCGTAGCGGGTCAGGACCGCCTCGTCGTCGGCCGTCCAGTCGCGCGGCTCGCCGGCGATGACGCACAGGACGCCGACCAGCACACCATCGCAGCGCACCGGCGACCCGAGGTAGGCGCGGACCTGCCCGGCGAGGACGACGGGGATGCTGGCGACCCGCGCGTCCAGGCGCGTGTCGGGGATGGCGAGCAGTCCGTCGTGGCGCAGGACGTTGGCGCAGATCGCGTCATCGAGCGGGACGTGGGTCCCGGTGGGGGCGACGCGCTCGACCAGGCCGCAGCCGGCGAGCGTCACCCGCCGATCGCTGACCGCGGACAGCGCGGCACCGTCGGTGCGCAGCTCGTCACACAACGCGGCGAGCCGCGGGTCGAGCGTCGTGGCCGCATCGCTGCGGGACACGGCCTCGGCGAGCTCGTGGGCGCGTTGCGCTCGCCGGCTGAGGGAACCTCCGACGGGCATGTGACACTCCGAGTTGTAGCGATGACTTTACGCAAACCTTACAGAGCGCTAGCGTGGTCCACAAGCGTGCGGGGTGGGCCCGGACAGCACGTCGGATCGAGGCGAACGGACGGCATGACTACCGAGGTGCAAGGCTCCGTCGTGATTCCGCTGCGGGGCGGCCGAGCGGTGCGCGAGAGCGGCCGCAGCGCGTCGACCCCCCTGTACACGCCGTGGGCCGGCGACTTCGGCCCCGGCGTCGCTCTCGTCCGCGACTGGCCGGCGCGCGTCGCCGTCATCGTGGGCGAGGCCGTCGCGCCGACCACCGTCGACGTGGTCACCCAGCTCGGCTTTCAGCCCGTCACGACCGCCGTCGAGGACGTCGCGACCACGCTGGCCGCGGCCGGCCCGTTCACGTTCCTCGTGCTCGGCGTCGACGCCCTCGACAGCGACGAGGCCATCGCGAGGATTCGCGATTGGCACGCGACCTCGCCGTCGGCGCGGGTGAAGCTCGTGCACGAGGGGCCCGTCGAGCGACCCGAGGTGCTGGTGCGCGCGATCCGGGCCGGCGTGACCGACGTCGTGGACCTCACCGCCCACGGCGCGCTGCACCTGTCGCTGCGCTCGGGCATGACCCGGGCGGGCGCGATGCGCGAGCGGGTGCTCGCCATCGGCGCGCACCCCGACGACGTCGAGATCGGCTGCGGCGGGACGCTGCTGGACCACCGGCGGCGCGGCGACCGGGTCTCGATCCTCACGCTGAGCCGCGGCGCCGTCGGCGGCGACCAGCGCCAGCGCCTCGACGAGGCCACCGCCACCGCGGACGCCATCGGTGCCCAGCTGCTCTTCGGCGATCTGCCCGACACCGAGATCGACGACGGCATCGACACGATCCGCATGATCGAGCGGGTCGTGCGGACCGTCGACCCGACCGTCGTCTACGTGCACTCGCGCCACGACAACCACCAGGACCACCGCGCCGTCAGCACCGCGACGACCAGCGCGACGCGTGGCGTGCGCCGCGTCTTCGCCTACCAGTCGCCGTCGGCGACGAACGACTTCCTGCCGACGCAGTTCGTCAACGTCGACGCCACGGTGCACCGCAAGGTCGAGGTGCTGGAGCTGTTCGCGTCGCAGGACGGCCGCAGCTACCTCGAACCCGAGCTCGTGACCGCGTCGGCGCGTTACTGGGCGCGCCACCTCGCCGCCAACGCGCGTTACGCCGAACCCTTCGAGGTCATCCGTTCGGTCGGCGAGCTGCGGCACTCGGTCAGCGCCCCCGTCGGCATGGCGGTCGTCCCGGTGGAGGTCCCGTGACCACGCAGTCGTCACCCTCGTCGCTCGGCACGGTGCTCGTCACCGGCGCCGGCGGCGCGGCCGCCGTGACCCTCCTGCGCAGCCTGGCCGGGCACGCCGAGCTGGTCGCCGCCGACATCGACCCGGTCGCGGTCGGGCTCTACCTCACCGACGCGTCGCGGCGCGTCCTGCTCCCGCGCGGCGACTCGCCCGACTTCGTCGACGCCCTGCTCGCGGCGGCCGTCGCGCACCACGCGGACCTGGTCGCGCCCACCGTCGACGCCGAGCTGCTCGAGGTCTCGCTCGCCGCGGACCGCTTCGCCGAGCACGGCATCCGCGTCCTCGTCGAGTCGCCGGACACGCTGCGTACCTGTCTGGACAAGTCCACGCTCATGCAGCGCTGCGCCGGCCGCGTGCGGGTGCCGCAGTCGCTCGTGCTCGACGGCGCGACGACCGACGCCGAGCTCGCCGCCCTCGGTGCGCCCTTCATCGTCAAGCCGCGCAGCGGCGCCGGCGGCCGCGGCTTCCGCGTCGTCGCCGGCCCCGGCGAGCTGACCGACGCCGACCGCGCCGGCGACGTCCTGGCGCAGGAGCTGCTGCCCGGCGACGAGTACTCGATCGACGTGCTGTGCCGCCCCGGCGGGGGTGTCGTGGCCGCCGTCCCGCGCCGCCGCGACAAGGTCGACTCCGGGATCGCGGTCGCCGGGCGCACCGTCGCCGACCCGGCGCTGGAGACCTTCGGCCGCGAGGTCGCCGAGCTCATCGGCGCCCAGGGCGTCGTCAACGTGCAGGTCAAGCTCGACGCGGAGGGATCGGCCGCCCTGCTGGAGGTCAACGCGCGCTTCCCCGGCACCATGGCCCTCACCCAGGCCGCCGGCATCGACATGCCGCTGCTGGCGGTGCGCGCGGCCTTCGGCGAGCCGCTGCCCGAGCGGCTGGACTTCCGCGAGGTCGCGGTCGTCCGGCACTGGGGCGACGTCGTCGTCCCGATCGACGAGTACGGCCTGGTGCCCTCCCATGACGGCCGCTGACCGCGGACGGAGCGCCGTCGACCTCGGCAGCGACCTCCATACGCACTCCACGCTCACCGACGGCACCGCCGACCCCGACGCCATGGCCGACGCGGCGGCCGCGGCCGGCCTGCACACCTGGGGGCTGTCCGACCACGTGCGTGCCGACAGCGACTGGGTGGGCGACTACGCGGTGCGCGTGCGCGCCCTGCGTCGCCCCGGCCTCACGATCCGCTGCGGTGTCGAGGCCAAGATCCTCGACGCCGCGGGCCGGCTCGATCTGCCGAGCCGGCTGCCCCGGCTGGACTACGTCCTGGTCGCCGACCACCAGTACCCCGGTGCGGACGGGCCGGTGGGACCACGTGACATGCGCGAGCGCCTCGCGGCCGGCCGGCTCGATGCCGCGGCCGTCGTCGCCGGCCTGGTCGAGGCCACCTGCCGCGCGGTCGCGCTCGCGCCGTACCCGGCGATCGTCGTGCACCCGTTCAGCCTGCTGCCCAAGATGGGGCTCGACGAGGACGACGTCACCGACGAGCACCGCACGCGCCTCGCCGAGGCCTGCCTGCGAGCCGACGCCGCGATCGAGGTCAACGAGAAGTGGCGCACGCCGACCCGGCACACGGTCGCGTTCCTGCTGGCCGCGGGCGTCCGCGTGGTCGCCGGCAGCGACGCCCACGCGACCACCGCCGTCGGCGCCTGGGACCACGCCCTCGCCGTACTCGGGACGCTCCCGCCCGCTGCGGTGACCGCGACCGAGGTCGGGGCGTCGCGATGAGCGAGTGGCTGACCGGGGCGGGCCTCTGGGTCCTCGTCGGCTTCGTGATGCTCGGCGCCGTCCCCAACGCGGTCACCGTCGTGCAGGTCGTGCTGGCCGCGGCGCACCGGGTCCGGGACCATTACGCACCGGACGAGGTCGACGTCGACCGCCTGCCGCGCGTCGCGGTCCTCGTCCCGGCCTGGAACGAGGCCGCCGTGCTGCGCTTCAGCGTCGACCGGATGATGGCGCTGGACTACCCGCCCGACGCGCTGCGGCTGGTGGTCGTGGACGACGCGTCCACCGACGAGACGCCCGAGCTGATGGCGGCGAAGAGCGCGCAGTACCCCGGGCGGGTGCTCCACCTGCGCCGGGCCCGCGGCGGCGAGGGCAAGGCGCACACGCTGAACCACGGCCTGCGCGAGATCCTCGCCGACGACTGGGCCGAGGCGGTCCTGATCACCGACGCCGACGTCGTGTTCGAGCCGACGTCCGTCCGGCGGATGACCCGTCACCTCGCCGACGAGAACGTCGGTGCCGTCACCGCGTTCATCAAGGAGGCCAGCGAGCCGCCGAACTGGATGAACCGCTACATCGGCTACGAGTACGCGGCGGCGCAGGCGGTCGGCCGGCGCGCGCAGAACGTCGCCGGTGCGCAGGGCTGCCTCGCCGGCGGCGCGCAGCTGCACACCCGGGCGAACCTCGAACAGCTCGGCGGCACGATCGACACCACGACGCTGGCCGAGGACACCGTGACTACCTTCCTCACCCAGCTCGCGGGCCGCCGCGTGGTGTTCGACGGCAACGCGCACTGCCTGGCCGAGGAGCCCGCGGGCGTCGTCGGGCTGTGGAAGCAGCGGTTGCGCTGGTCGCGCGGCAACGTGCAGGTCGCGCGCCGCTTCCGCGGCGTGTTCTTCCGCCCGTCGCGCACGCACCGGCTCGGCCGGCCGTGGTTCGGGCTCATGTGGTGGTCGACCCTGCTGCTGCCCGCCTTTATGGTCGCGTCGTCGGCCGCGCTGGTGACGCTCTGGTTCGCCGACGACGGTCGCGGCCACGACGCGTTCCGGTTGCTGTGGATCGTCAACAGCCTCGGCTTCGTCCTCACCACCGTCTTCACGCTGCTGGTCGACCGACAGGTGGCGGCGCGCACCTGGCGGCAGGCGTTCGCGTTCCCGGGCCTCGTCAGTCTCGTCGTGATCCTGTGGGTGCTCGCGCCGCGGCCGATGCACGAGCTGGTGCGCTCGGTGTGCGAGCACCTCGGCCTCGGCTGGGACGCGCACGTCCGCGCCGGCCTCGCCCTCGCCGCGTACGGGTGGGGTGCGGCGTGCATGCTCGCCGCCTATCTGGTCTACCGGCTCGACTCGGTCCGCGATCTCGGGTGGTTCGGCGGCGTGCTGCTCTTCCTCGTCGGCTACGGCCCGCTGCTGTGCGCGATCACGTTCGCCGCCTACGTGGCCGAGGCCCGCGGCGCCACCGCGACGTGGGACAAGACGGTCAAGACCGGGAAGGTCAAGGTGGCGGCATGAGCAGGAGGGCCAGGACCGAACTGGCGGCCGACCGTCGCACCGAGCGGCGGATGCTGTGGAAGGGCCTGCTGGCGCTGCTCGTCGTCGTCGTCCTGGTCGTGCTGCGACAGCACTACCTGCTCTGACGGCGCGGGCCGTTCGGCCCCGTCGCATCGTGGCCGGCGCGGTTACGCTTGCGCGCAGCCGTCGGGCCGTAGCCTCGGCCGCGGCCAGACACGGACTCGTTCGAGGAAGGGACGCCGCGGTGCGGTCAGCGCGTAGTGACAGGCGGGTCGCTGTGGGGGCCGGGCTCGCCGGCGCCGCAGGAGTGGCATGGGCGGCGGTCGCCGGCTCGATGCGCGCCGCGTTCGACGCGCGAGCGCGGCTGGACTCCTCGCAGTTCGAGGCGGGGGCCTACCTCGATCTCACCGCCCCGGTCGTCGCGCCGCCCGCGACCGGCGGTCACCTGCGCGCCGTCGGCTGAGCCCACCGTTCGCGGGACCGTTCGCGGGACCCACGAGGTCAATCGCAACGCACGCTCGCCCAGACCGTCTTGCCCACCTCGTCCTCGCCCAGCGGCTCGACCCCCCAGGAGCTCGCGAGCCGGTCCACGAGCGTGAGGCCACGTCCCGACGTCGCAGTGAGGTCGGGCGGGCTCGCCGCGAGCGACGGGATCCCCGGGCCGTGGTCGAGCACCGCGATGTCGATAGCGAACGGTTCGGCCCGCAACCGGAACACGATGTCGGGCCGACCGTGGCGCACCGCGTTGGCCACCAGCTCGCTGACGATCAGCTCGACGTCGCCGAGGACCTCGTCGGCCATGCCCTGCCACCGTTCCTTGACGAAACGGCGGGCGACGCGCACCGACCCGGTCTCGGCCGGCAGCGCGACCTCCACGGTCGCGTCGTCGAGCTCGGTGACCTCGGGCGTCAGGTCGGGCGCGCCGTGGGTCCGGCCGGCCGGTGGTGTCGTCACCCCATGCTTATGCCCCCGGTGCGGGGGCCGCGTACCGCTGACCCTCGCCGGTTTTGGCGGCTGAGCGCAGCATGCTGCGCTCAGCCGCCAAAACCGTGCCGGGCGCGGAGCCGGCGCAGCATCCGGGCGTCGGTGAAGCCGACCGACCGTGCGCTCGCCTCGAGGGTCCAGCCCTGCTCGGCGAGCTGCCGGGCGCGCTCGAGGCGCAGCTGCTGCTGGTAGTGCGCCGGCGTCATCCCGACGGCGGCCGTGAACTGCCGGGTGAGCGTGCGTTCGCTGACCCCGCCGATCTCGGCCAGCCGTCGTAGCGGGAGGGCGCGGGTGAACTGCGTGTCCAGGACGTCCTGCACGCGGTGGACGGTGTCGACGACGTGGTCGCGGTGCCGCAGCATCACGCTCGCCTGCGGGGCGGCCCCGTTGCGCCGGACCGGCACGACGAGCGAGCGCGCCACCCGGCCCGCGACCGCCGGGCCGTGGTCCGCGCCGATCAGGTGCAGCGCGAGGTCGATGCCGCTGGCGATGCCCGCGGACGTCGCCACCCGACCGTCGGCCACGTAGAGGACGTCGCGCACCACGTGGACGGCGGGGAAGCGGCGCGCCAGCTCGTCCTGGATCTCGTGGTGGGTCGTGGCGCGCCGGCCGTCGAGCAGTCCGGTCTCGGCGACGGCGAACGCGCCGGAGCACACGCTGGCGACGCGGCCGCCCGCGGCGTGGTGGGCGCGCAGCGCCGTGGCCGTCCCCGCGTCCAGCCAGCGCCGCGGCGGGCGTTCGCCCGTGCGGCGGCCCGGGACCACGACGACGTCGCGGTCGGTCAGGTCCGGCCAGTCGACGTCCAGCGAGAGCGGCAGGCCCTGGTGGCTGACGACCTCGGCCGAGGTGCTGACGTAACGCAGCCGGTACGCACCGCCGTGGTCGTTGGCGGTGGCGAACGCCTGCGCCGGCCCGGCGAGGTCGAGCAGGTGCACCCGCGGCGGGACGGCGAACAGCACGGTGCGCATCATCCGGTCACTGTGCCAGTACGTCGGCCATCGTCACCACCTCGGCGAACCGGCCTTGCAACGCGCTCGCGGTGCGGGCGAGCACGGCGTCGGTCGGCAGGGGGTCGGCGCCGTCCCACGACGGCAAAGGCATCGTGGCCGTGGCGTCGAGGACGAAGGTGACCCGGTAGCCGAGATCGCTGGCGAGGCGGGCCGTCGTCTCGCAGCACTGCTCGGTGCGAATGCCGGTCACGACGACGTGGTCGACCTGCTCGGCGGTGAGGTGCTGCGCGAGGTTCGTCGTGGTGAAGGCGTTGTGACTCGTCTTGGCCAGCAACGGTTCGGTGCCCGCGGGACGCAGCGGCTCGAGCAGCCGGACGTGCCCCTGCTCCGGATCGAACACCGAGCCGGAACCGGGAGCGGTGTGCAGATCCACACCACCTTGTCGCCGCGCTCCCGCGCGTGGGTCACGAGGCGGTCGACGCGGTCGGCGATGTCGGGCGCGGAGACGTCGGCCCAGTTGTCGGGGCGGGCACGGAACGATTCCTGGACGTCGATGACGAGCAGTGCGGTGGTCATGTCGTCGATCCTCCGGCGAACCGGCCGCCCGGACCAGGCCCGTTCGGGTCAGCCACCGGAACGATCCGGTCATCACTGACGGACGTCGGTCAGCGTGGCACGCCGGGGAGCACGAGGCGTGCGAGGTCGTCGCGCAGGCCGAAGCGGCGCCACTCGCGCGGGTACCCGATCGAGACCTCCTCGAAGCGCACGCCGTCGTAGTGCGTGGTGCGCGGTATGTGCAGGTGGCCGTAGACCGCCACCTGCGCACCGAACCGGGTGTGCCAGTCGGCGGTCAGCTCGGTGCCGCACCACTGCGGGAAGACCTGGTAGGTCATCGTCCGGGTGGGCTCGCGCAGCAGCGGCCAGTGGTTGACGAGCACGAGCGGCAGCTCGCCGGCCACCGCGGCCAGCCGCGGCTCGGTCGCGGCGACCCGCGCCCGGCACCAGGCCTCGCGGGTGGGGTACGGGTCGGGGTAGAGGTGGCGCTCGTCGGTGCAGACGATGCCCGCCGCGTAGGCCGCCGCGAGCGACTCCTCCTGCGTCGACGTCCCCGGCGCCCGGAACGTGTAGTCGTAGAGCAGGAACAGCGGTGCGATGCGGACCTCGCCCGCGGCGCCCTCCCACGTGGGGTAGGGGTCCTCGGGGGTCGTGATGCCGAGGTCGCGGCAGTGGGCGACGAGGTGGTCGTAGCGGGCCACCCCGCGCAGCGGGCTCGTCTCGCGCGGCATCGTCCACAGCTCATGGTTGCCGGGGACCCAGATCACGTGGGCGAACCGCGCAGCGAGCGTGCGCAGCGCCCACTCGATGTCGTCGAGCCGCTCGCCGACGTCGCCGGCGACGATCAGCCAGTCGCCGTCGTTGGCCGTGCGGATCCGCTCCAGGATCTCGCGGTTGGAGCGGTAGGCGACGTGCAGGTCGCTGATGGCGAGCAGGTCGCCGGCGGACGGACGGCGCGGCACGTCGCCACGTTACCGGCGGGCGGGCGGTTCGCCCCGGGCCCGCAGACCGTCGAAGGCGAGCGCGGCGACGGCGTCGGCCAGCGACGCCCCGGTGGTGCGGGACCCGGGCCGATACCACTCGACGAGCGAGTTGACGAGGCCGAAGAGCAGGTGCGCCGTGACGGTGGGGCTGAGGGCGGGGGAAATGTCGCCGTCCCGCTCGGCCTGTCGCACGAGGCCCGCGACGAAGCGGTCGAACGAGCGGCGCCGCTCCAGCGCGGCGCGCTCGACCTCGGTGTTGCCGCGCACCCGCAGCAGCAGCGTCACGTGGGGGAGCTCGCGCTGCAGCACCTCGACGCTGCCGCGCACCAGGAGCTCCAGCCGGTCGACCGCCGGCGCATCGGTCGCCCGCACCCGGTCGGCCACGCCGAAAAGGCCGTCGAGTGCCCGGTCGAGGGAGAGGCGCAGCAGCTCCTCCTTGCCCGCGACGTGGTGGTAGATCGCCGACTTGGCGATGCCCAGCCGCTGGGAGAGGTCCTCCATGCTGGTGCCGTCGTACCCGCGCTCGTTGAACACCGCGACGGCGACGGCGAGCAGCGAGTCGACGTCGTAACCGGGCCGGCCGCGGCGACGCGCGCCGGTGGCCGTCACGACCCGGTGCCGGGTGCGGTGACGACCCGGTGGCTTCGGCCGCGGAACTCGGCCACGACGTCGCCGCCCCCGAAGCCGCGCCGGACCGTGACGTCGTAGACACCGGAGCGGCCGAACGTGGTGCGCTCGACGGCCTCGGCGACGAGTACGTCGCCGACCCGCGCCGGGGCGACGAAGACGATCTCGGCGCCGGCCGCCACGGTCGGTGCGGCCGTGCTGTTGCAGGCACAGGCGAACGCCGTGTCGGCGACCGCGAAGACCAGCGCGCCGTGGGCGATGGCGTAGCCGTTGGCCATGTCGGGCCGGACGGTCATGGTGGTCGTGGCGCGCCCGGGGGAGCAGGCGACGAGATCGATCCCCAGCGCCCGCGAGGCCGCGTCCCCGGCCATCATCGCCGCCACGGCGACGGGCACCGCGTCCGGCACCGATGCCTGGTCAGGGCCCATGGCGGTAGCGTAACTTACCGAATGATCGGTCTGTAAATAGGACGGGCAGCAGCGAACCGACGAAGGGGATGGGTGCGCCATGGCCGTGCTCCGCAGTTACGTCGAGGGCCGGTGGACGGCCCCGCCGTCCGGCGAGCCCGTGCACGACGCGGTGACGGGGGAGGAGGTCGCGCAGGTCTCGTCCGAGGGCATCGACCTCGGCGCCGCCCTGGCCTACGGCCGTTCCGTCGGTGGCCCGGCGCTGCGCGAGCTGACCTTCCACCAACGTGCGGCGCTGCTCAAGTCGGTCGGCCAGCTGCTGCGCGAGCACCGGGACGAGCTGTACCAGCTCTCCTTCCGCACCGGCGCGACGCTCGCGGACTCGAAGTTCGACATCGACGGCGGCATCGGCGTCCTGCTCGGATACGCGAGCAAGGGCCGCCGGGAACTGCCCGACGACCGGGTGTACGTCGAGGGCCCCGCGGAGCCGCTGGGTCGGGCGGGGCAGTTCCTCGGCCGACACGTGCTCACCCCGCTGCACGGGGTGGCCGTCCAGATCAACGCGTTCAACTTCCCGGTGTGGGGCCCGCTCGAGAAGCTCGCGCCGGCGCTGCTCGCCGGCGTCCCCACGCTCGTCAAGCCGGCGTCGCAGACGGGCTACCTCACCGCCCGCGTCGTCGAGCTGGTCGTCGAGGCCGGGCTGCTGCCGCCGGGCGCCCTCCAGCTGCTGAACGGGGATGCCCGCGACCTGCTCGACCACCTGCAGGAGCAGGACCTGCTCGGCTTCACCGGCTCGGCCAGCACCGCGCAGCGGCTGCGGTCGCACCCGACGGTGGTCGCCCGCTCGGTGCGCTTCAACGCCGAGGCCGACTCGCTCAACATGTCGGTGCTCGGCCCCGACGCCGCACCCGGCACGACCGCCTTCGACCTCTACGTCCGGCAGCTCGTGGTCGAGATGACGACCAAGGCCGGGCAGAAGTGCACGGCGATCCGTCGCGCGTTCGTCCCGGCCGACCGGCTCGAGGCCGTCGCCGAGGCGGTCTCGGAGCGCCTCGCGAAGATCGTCGTGGGCAACCCGGCCGACGAGTCGGTGCGCATGGGCGCGCTCGCCAGCAGGGAGCAGCGCGAGGAGGTGCGCCGGTCACTCAAGGCGTTGGAGTCGGCGGGGCGCATCGTCTTCGGCGACCCCGAGCGGGTGGCGGTGACCGGCGCCGACGCCGAGCGCGGGGCGTTCCTCTCACCGATCCTGCTGCGGGCCGACGACCCCCGCCGCGCCGAGGTGCACGAGGTCGAGGCGTTCGGACCGGTCAGCACGCTCGTCGGCTACCGCGACGCCGCCGACGTGGTCGCGCTGGCGGCCCTGGGCAAGGGCAGCCTCGCCGGATCGGTGGTGACCGACGACCCCGACTTCGCCCGTGACGTCGTGCTCGGCAGCGCCGCCTGGCACGGCCGGCTGCTCGTGCTCGACTCCGATGCCGCGGCCGAGTCCACCGGGCACGGCTCGCCGCTGCCGGCACTCGTGCACGGTGGTCCGGGGCGTGCCGGCGGCGGCGAGGAGCTCGGCGGCATCCGCGGCGTGCTGCACCACATGCAGCGCACCGCGGTCCAGGGCAGCCCGCGCATGCTCACGTCGGTCACCGGGCAGTGGACCAGGGGTGCCGCACGCGACGAGTCGGGCGGTCACCCGTTCCGCAAGTCGCTGGCGCAGCTGCGGGTCGGCGACTCGGTGGTCGCGGGGCCGCGGGTCGTCACCCTCGACGACATCGAGCGCTTCGCCGAGTTCACCGGCGACACGTTCTACGCCCACATGGACGAGCAGGCCGCCGCAGCCAACCCCTTCTTCGACGGCCGGGTCGCACACGGCTATCTCGTGGTGTCCTTCGCCGCGGGACTGTTCGTGCAGCCCGACCCGGGGCCGGTGCTGGCCAACTACGGCATCGACGAGCTGCGCTTCGTCGCGCCGGTCTACCCCGGTGACGAGCTGACCGTGACGCTGACCTGCAAGGCGATCAACCCGCGGCCGGGTGACTACGGCGAGGTGCGGTGGGACACCGTCGTCACCAAGCAGGACGGCTCGGTCGCGGCGCAGTACGACGTCCTGACGATGGTGGCGAAGGAGTGGCCGTGACCGACACCCTGGAGCAGCATTTCGACGCGACGATCGAGCACGACCGTCGCATCGAGCCGCGGGACTGGATGCCCGACGCGTACCGCAACACGATGATCCGCCAGATCGCGCAGCACGCGCATTCGGAGATCATCGGCATGCAGCCCGAGGGCACCTGGATCACCCGTGCGCCGTCGCTGCGTCGCAAGGCGATCCTGTTGGCCAAGGTGCAGGACGAGGCCGGCCACGGCATGTACCTCTACAGCGCCGCCGAGACCCTGGGTGCCGATCGCACCGACCTCACCGAGCGGCTGATCGCCGGCCGGCAGAAGTACTCGTCGATCTTCAACTACCCGACGCTGACGTACGCCGACGTGGGCGTCATCGGCTGGCTGGTCGACGGAGCCGCGATCTGCAATCAGGTGCCGCTGTGCCGCTCGTCCTACGGGCCCTACGCCCGCGCGATGGTGCGCATCTGCAAGGAGGAGTCGTTCCACCAGCGGCAGGGTTACGAGCTGCTGCTGACGATGGCGGCGGGCACCGACGCGCAGCGCGCGATGGTGCAGGACGCGACGAACCGCTTCTGGTGGCCGTCGCTGATGATGTTCGGTCCACCGGACGACGCGTCACCCAACACCGAGCGCTCGATGGCGTGGGGGATCAAGCGGCACACCAACGACGAGCTGCGGCAGCGCTTCGTCGACATGACCGTGCCGCAGGCCGAGAAGTTGGGCGTGACGCTGCCCGACCCCGACCTGCGTTGGAATCCCGAGCGCGGCCGGTACGACTTCGGCACGATCGACTGGGACGAGCTCACCGCGGTCATCAAGGGCAACGGACCCTGCAACGCCCAGCGCGTCGAGCGCCGCCGGCAGGCCCACGAGGAGGGTGCGTGGGTCCGCGAGGCCGCCGCCGCCCACGCTCGCAAGGCTGCGCTGGGAGCCGATGGCGACCGCGTTCACGGAGGAGGCGCTGGGTCGTGACGGCAGGAGAGGAGTCGCGGGGAGACGGGGTTGTGTACACGGCGGAGGGCGGGCACGGCGCCGTTCCGGTGTCCGACGCCCCGGTCGAGCCGAAGTCGCGCTCGGTGTGGCCGCTGTGGGAGGTCTTCCTGCGGGGCAAGCGGGGCCTGAACCACGTGCACGTCGGCTCACTGCACGCAGCCGACGGCCAGATGGCCCTGCACCACGCGCGTGACCTCTACACCCGGCGCAACGAGGGCGTGAGCATCTGGGTCGTCCGCGCCGAGGACATCACCGCCTCCAGCCCGGACGAGAAGGACCCGTTCTTCGCCCCGGCCGGCGACAAGGTCTACCGACACCCGACGTTCTACGAGATCCCCGACGACGTCCCCCACATGTAGGCGGCCATGACCGACGACAATCCGTACGACCTGCTCGGCGACGACAACGACGACGGGCAGCGCTGGGCCTTCGGCACCGGTTTCACCGACGCGCTGGCGGGCATGGACACGACCGTGCCCCCGGACGTGGAGCCGGCCGCGCTCGCCCGGTACTGCCTCGCGCTCGGCGACGACGCCCTCGTCTACAGCCACCGGCTGCAGCAGTGGATCACCCGCATGCCCGAGCTCGAGGAGGAGACCGCGCTCGCCAACGTCGCGCTCGATCTGCTGGGGCAGGCGCGGATGCTGCTGGCCCGCGCGGGCGGCATCCTCGACCGCAGCGAGGACGACCTCGCGTTCTTCCGGACCGAGGGCGAGTTCCGCAACGTCCGTCTCGTCGAGCGCGCCGACCGGGACTTCGCGGAGCTGATGGCCCGGTTGCTGGTGTTCTCGACCTGGCGGCTGGCGCTGTTCGAGTCGCTCGCGACCGCCGCCGACCCCGTGCTCGCGGCCATCGCCGGCAAGGGGGTCAAGGAGCTGACCTACCACCGTGACTACTCGGCGCAGTGGGTGGTGCGCCTCGGCGACGGCACCGAGCTGTCGCACCGGCGCATGCAGGCCGCCCTGGACGGCGTCTGGCCGCTGCTGCCCGAGCTGTTCGACGACGATCCGGACGCCCTCGCCGGGGTCGAGCCGCGGGCCGTCGACGTCGTTCTCGACACCGTGTTCGCCACGGGCGGGCTCGACCGGCCGGCCACGGCCACGCTCGCCGGCGTCGGCGGCCGGGCGGGCCGCGACGGCGTCCACACCGAGGAGCTCGGTTACGTGCTCGCCGAGCTCCAGTCGGTCGCGCGACAGCACCCGGACGCCACATGGTGAAAGCGACGCTGTGGGACGTCGCTGCGGCGACGCCCGACCCCGAGCTGCCGGCGGTGACCATCGGTGACCTCGGCATATTGCGCGATATCGCGCAAGAAGACGACGGGATCGTCGTGACGATCACGCCCACGTACAGCGGATGCCCGGCCATGCGCGAGATCAGCGCCGACGTCAGCGCCCGGCTCCGGCGTGCGGGTGCGTCCGGGGTCGAGGTGCGCGCGCAGCTCGCGCCACCGTGGAGCAGTGACTGGATCACCGCCGACGGCCGCCGCAAGCTCGCGGCGGCCGGCATCGCCCCGCCGGCGGCCGCGCCGACGCGGCAGGGGCCGGTGCCGCTGACTCTCGCCGCGCCGCCCGCGGTGCCGTGCCCCGCCTGTGGCTCGTTACGCACCCGCCGCACCGCGGACTTCGGCGCGACCGCGTGCAAGTCCCTGCACCGCTGCGGTGACTGCGACGAGCCGTTCGAGGCGGTGAAGCCGCTGTGACCGCCACGAGTGCCGACGCCACGACGGCCGGGGCGGGCCGCACGACCTTCCACGCACTGACCGTGAGCGACGTCCAGCGGCTCACCGACGACGCGGTGGCGATCGCGTTCGCCGTCCCGCCGGAGCTGCGCGACGAGTTCGCGTTCGTGGCCGGGCAGAGCCTCACCGTCCGCCGCGGCGCCGAACGTCGCTCCTACTCGATCTGCGCACCCGTCGGCGCGCCACCGCGGATCGGCGTGCGCGAGGTCGCCGGTGGCTCGGTGTCCGGGTGGCTCGTACGCGACGTCCGCGTGGGCGACGTGGTCGAGGTGCAGCCGCCCGGCGGCACCTTCACCCCCGACCTCGCCGTCGCCGGGCACCACGTGCTCGTCGCGGCGGGCTCGGGCGTCACGCCGATGCTGTCGATCGCAGGCTCCGTCCTCGCCGCCCACGGGACGTCCACGGTCACGATGTTCTACGGCAACCGGCGCAGCGACACCGTGATGTTCGCCGACGAGGTCGCCGACCTCAAGGACGCGCACCCGGCCCGGTTCCGGCTCGTCCACGTGCTGTCCCGCGAGCCGCAGGAGGTCGCGCTGCACAGCGGCCGGCTCGACCGGGCGCGACTGCAGACGCTGCTCCCGGCCACCGTCGACGTCGCCGCCGTCGACCACTGGTGGCTGTGCGGGCCGTTCGGCATGGTCACGGCTGCCGTCGACGTTCTCGGCGAGCTCGACGTCGACCGCAGCAGGATCCACCGCGAGCTGTTCTGGGTCGGCGACGAGCCGCCCGCGCAGGTCCATCACGAGGACGCCCCGACCGGCGACGGCGCGAGCGTCACCGTCGTCCTGGACGGCCGGGCCAGCACGCTCGTCCTGCCGCCGGGGCGCACCGTGCTCGACGGCGCGCAGCAGCTCCGTCCCGACCTCCCCTTCGCCTGCAAGGGCGGCGTCTGCGGTACGTGCCGCGCCCGCGTCACGTCCGGCGCGGCCACGATGCGACGCAACTGGGCGCTGGAGGCGGACGAGGTCGACGCCGGGTACGTGCTCACCTGCCAGACGCTGCCCACCACGCCGGAGGTCACCGTTGACTACGACGCCTGACCCGGGCATCGATCCCGTCGAGACCGCGTCGCTCGACGAGCTGCGTGCCCTGCAGCTCGACCGGCTGCGCTGGTCGCTGCGCCACGCCTACGACAACGTCCCGCACTACCGACGGGCGTTCGCCGCCGCGGGGGTGCACCCCGACGACGTCCGCGAGCTCGCCGACCTCGCCCGCTTCCCCTTCACCACGAAGGCCGACCTGCGCGACAACTACCCCTTCGGCATGTTCGCGGTCCCGCGGGGACAGGTCGCCCGCGTGCACGCGTCGTCGGGCACCACCGGCCGGCCCACCGTCGTGGGGTACACGCGGGCCGACCTCGACACCTGGGCCACGGTGATGGCCCGCAGCATCCACGCCGCCGGCGGTCGGCCGGGGCACGTGCTGCACAACGCGTACGGCTACGGCCTGTTCACCGGCGGCCTCGGCGCGCACTACGGCGCCGAGCGGCTCGGCTGCACCGTCGTCCCGGTGTCCGGCGGGATGACCGAGCGGCAGGTCACGCTGATCCGCGACTTCCGTCCCGACGTGATCATGGTGACGCCGTCCTACATGCTCGCGATCGTCGACGAGCTGGAGCGGCAGGGGCTCGACCCGGCCAGGTGCTCGCTGCGCTACGGCATCTTCGGCGCCGAGCCGTGGACGAACGAGATGCGTGCGGAGATGGAGGCGCGCGTCGGTATCGACGCCACCGACATCTACGGGCTGTCCGAGGTCATGGGACCCGGCGTGGCGCAGGAGTGCGTCGAGACCAAGGACGGCCTGCACGTGTGGGAGGACCACTTCTACCCGGAGATCGTCGACCCGCTCACCGGGGAGGTGCTGCCCGACGGCGCCGAGGGCGAGCTCGTGTTCACGTCGCTGACCAAGCAGGCCATGCCCGTGGTCCGCTACCGCACCCGCGACCTCACCCGGTTGCTGCCCGGCACCGCGCGCACGATGCGGCGCATGGAGAAGATCACGGGACGCAGCGACGACATGATCATCCTGCGCGGCGTCAACCTCTTCCCGACGCAGATCGAGGAGCTCGTGCTGCGCACACCGGCCCTCTCGCCGCACTTCCAGCTGCGCCTGGCGCGGCCCAACCGGCTCGACGAGTTAAGCGTGCACGTGGAGCGCCGTGGCGACGCGAGCCCCGCGGACGCCGAGGCGGCGGCCGCGCGGCTCGTCGCGGCCATCAAGAACACGATCGGCGTCAGCACCACCGTCCGCGTGCTCGAACCGGACTCCGTCGAACGCTCGATGGGCAAGATGCGGCGGATCGTCGACGAACGCCCGCGCTGATACGGCAGGCTACGGCGTCATGGGAGTGGCCGCCGTCGTCCTGATCGCCGTCCTGGTCGTCGCGCTGGCCGCGCAGTCGGCCGCGCTCGCGCTCGTGCTGCGGTCCCGCAGCCGGCTGCGGACGGAGCTCGCCACGCTGCAGGAGTCGCTGCATCCGGCGCCGCGCACCGGTGCCCTGGAGGCCACCGGGCGCGTGGTGCGCGACGTGGTCCGGCGGGCCGGCGTGCTGCGCGAGCACGGGATGTCCGAGCTGCTGTCGTCCTCGCTGGACGACCTGCTGCGGTGGGCGGCGGCCGACCGCGAGCGCATCGTCCGGGTCGCCGACGACGACGGCGTCGTCACGCTGTTCTTCTCCGACATCACCGACTCCACCGCGTTGAACGAGCGCGTCGGCGACGACGAGTGGACGCGCGTCCTCGCCGCCCACGACCGGCTCGTCCGCCGCGGCATCGAGGAGCGGGACGGTCTCGTGGTCAAGACGGTCGGCGACGGCTTCATGGCCGTCTTCCCGACGGCGCAGGCCGCGGTGCGCGCCGCGGTGGCCATCCAGGAGGGTCTCGGCCGGCCGCGGGGACGGCGCCTGCGCCGCGTCCCGGTGTCGGTGCGCATCGGCGTGCACACGGGGACGGCCGTCAGCCGCGACGGTGACTACCTGGGCCACAACGTCGCGGTGTGCGCGCGCATCGCCGCCCATGCCACCGGCGGCCAGATCCTCACGAGTGCGGCCACCCGGGACGCGGCGGCGGGCCTGCGCGACGTGACGTTCCGCAGCGAGGGGGAGGTCGCGTTCAAGGGTGTGAGCGAACCGGTCGCGGTGTACACCGTGTCGGCTGGTTAGCCGGGTGCGGGCGCGGCAGGATGGGACACCCCGCCGCCGCCTCGCGAAAGCTGCCCACATGGCCCTGCGCACCCCTGGTGACCTGTTGAACCTGCCGGCACGCCTCGCGACGGCGGGGACCGACGTCACCCTGGCGCTCTCGGCCCTGCTCTCCCCGGAAGGGCTCATCGGCCGGCTCGAGGCGATGGCCAAGGATCCGGAGAGCCCGCTCGGCCGGCTCGCCGAGCTGGCCCGGGCGGCGTCTACGCACCGGCCGCTCGGCCGCGCCATCGCGCCCGGCGGCATGCTGGACCGCATCCTGGCCGACGACGGGCCCATGGCGCGGCTGCTCGGGGACGGTGGGCCGCTGGAGCGGCTGCTCGCGCCGGGTGGCCCGGTCGACCTGCTCACCGCACCGAACGGCCCGCTGGAGCGGCTGCTCGCACCCGGCGGCGCGCTCGATCGCGTCACCGCACCCGGGGGGCTGCTGGAGCGGCTGCTTGCCGACGGGGGCGTCGCCGAGCGGACGCTGCAGGAGGACGGCTTCGTCGACAAGCTCGTGGCCCACGGCGGCACGCTCGACCAGCTCGTCGAGCTCGGGGTCAAGCTGGAGCGGCTGCAACCCACGTTCGAGGCGCTGATCGAGGCCATGCCGCGGCTGCGGGCTTCGATCGACGAGCTGGGCGAGGCGGTGGTGCCGCTGTCCGACCTCGCGAACCGGCTGCCCGGCGGTCGGCGGCGTGGCGGCGGCGACAGCTGAGCGCCGCTTAACGCGAGCAACGGCCCGGATCGTCGGGGGAACGATGCCGAGCCGCTGGTCGCAGAGCGTGAGCGGGGGATGCGGGACGCCCATCGGGGGTAGAGACGCCGCCGCGCTCGCCCCCCGGCATACCTCGCTGCGCCACCGTCCACACCGCGACACGCCAGGACGTCATGCGAAGTCCGGGTTACCGAGCGGTAGTCACGGGAGCGCCCGTTTCGCGCCGCGGACACCGGCACCGTAACGCCGGGTCGGGGGACGGGTCAGCCGCGGATCGCCTCGTACCCGCTGAGGACCGCCAGCACGACCATCACCACGGCCGCCACCCGCGTGATCCAGACGATCGGCACGAAGCGCAGCAGCGTCCGGCCGCCGAGCAGCGCGAGCAGCCCGACCGCCCAGAGGCCCAGCACCGCGCCGATCCCCACCGACAGCGGGTCGTGGTACTTCGCGGCCAGGTTGGCGGTGAGGATCTGGGTCAGGTCGCCCCACTCGGCGACGAAGATGACGCCGAAGCCGAGCGAGGCGATCCGCCAGAACCCGGCATCGTCGCCGACCGCCTGCGACTCCGCCTCGTCCTCCTCGTCCTGCTCGCGCCCCTCGCGCCAGATGAGGACGGCGCCCACTGCGAAGAGCACCGCGACGACGCCCTCGACGACGCGGTGGGGTGCGAGCGTGAGCAGGGAGCCGGCGGCCACCGCGACGACGACGTGCACCAGGAAGGCGGCGGCGATCCCGGCGAACACCCATCGCCAGGGGAACCGAGCGCCGAGCACCAGCCCGGCGACGGCGGTCTTGTCCGGTAGCTCGGCGACGAACACCAAGGCGAAGACACTGAGGATGACGGGGATGTCGAGCAAGGGGCTTCCTCTTCGGCTCGAGCCGCCGACCGACCAACCGCCTACGGACGGACGCGTCGGAACCGGCAGCCTGGGGCTGACAGGTCCGAACGTCTCGTCCGGTCGGTGCGAGCCGACCCCGGACACCGGGCCGCGGGCGGCCAGTATGTCGACATCCGGTCGAGGGACTACTCCCGTTCGCCGCCGACGCTAGCGGGACGGGTTCTCGACCGTCCGAGCGAGGATGCCGAGTGTGGCGCGCAACGCACCCTCGGGGATGACCGGGAAGTCGATCTTGCCGCGATAGCGGTCCTCGATCCGGCTCCAGTCGTAGTAGGACGTGACGCGCGTGCCGCCCTCGACCGGCTCCAGACGGTAGCCGTAACGGTGCTGGATCGGCGGCTGGACGGTGCCCGAGATCATCCACTCGATGGTGTGGTCCTGCTCGAAGCCCGTGATGATCACGGTGACGTCGTACCGACCCATGGGCAGGTCGTTCAGCGCCTCGCGGTCCATGTGGACGACGAACTCGTCGTCGACGCCGGTGACGCGCTCGCCGTCGGCCGACTGCAGCATGCCGGAGCTGTCGATCCGCACGTGCCCGGCGGGATCGGTCAACACCGCGAAGATCTCGGCGGGGGAGGCGGCGATCACGCGGGACACCTCGAAACGTTCAGCCATGCCGACCACCCTGTCATGCCGGAGGACGACGACGCCGCCGGCCGTCCGAGGACGACCGGCGGCGCCGGGTGCTGGCGAGTGATGCGCAGTGCGGCGATCAGAGCAGCTTGTTCGCCTTGAGGAAGATCCGGGCGATGTCGGCCGGCTTCTTCTGGTTGATCTGGACTTCCTTGTTCAGCGCGATGATCACGTCGGTCGTGAGCAGCTTGCTCACGGCGTTGAGGGTCTGCTCGAACTCGGGGCCCTGCTGCTTGAGCACGGACTGCTTCACCACGGGCGCCACCTGCTGGTAGCCGAAGATGCCCTTGGTGTCGGTGAGGACGGTGTACTTGCCCGAGGCGAGGGCGGCGTCGGTCGTGAAGATGGCGATGCTGTTGACGTTGCCGCGGTCCAGGGCGCTGTACTGGTTGCCCGTCGGGAGCGCACTGAAGGTGAAGTTGTTCAGCTTGTACGCCTGCTTGAGGCCGAGGACACCCTGGTACCGGTTGCGGTTCTCCTTCGGCCCGGCGTAGGTGAACGACTTGAGCTTCGACAGGTCGTCGATGGTCTTGAGCCCGTTCTTCTGGGCGAAGCTCTTGGTGACCGCGACGCCGTCGGCGTCCTGGAACGGCGTCGGGTTGAGCAGCGTGTAGCCGCGGCTCTCCTCGAACTGCTTGGCACCCTGGTAGGTGACCGTGGCCGACTTGGGGTGGTCGCCCTTGTCGGCGAGCGCCTTGTTGCTGAAGATGACGCCGGTGTACTCGGGGTACATCTGGATCTGACCGCTGGTCAGCGCCTTGTCGATGATCTCCGAAGAACCGATGTTCTCCTTGAGGTTGATCGTGTAGCCACGGGCACGCAGGGCCTGGGCGTAGAGCTCGCCGAGCAGGAACTGCTCGGCGAAGTCCTTGTCACCCATGATCACGGCGGGCTTGCCCTTGCCGGGCGTGCCGGTCGGCAGCTCGGCCGAGCCGGTGCCGGTGGCGCCGGCCGGCGACGGCGCGGCCGACGACGAGGGAGCGGACGAGCCGGTGGAGCCGCCGCTCTCGGAGGAGCCGCTGCCGCTGTCCGAGCCGCAGGCGGCCAGGCCGAGTGCCAGGACCGAGGCGGTGACGACCGCGCCGAACGGGCCGAAGATCTTCTTGCGTCTCATCGGGTGAAGCTCCCTTGTGCTGGGTGGGTGTTGTCGAGGTCTGGATCGTCCGCGGACTCGGAGGCGGCGTCGGTGTTGTCGGCGCCGGCGGTGATCGCGGCGGACGTCCGCGACCCGCCACGGGTGAGGGAGAGCGAGCGACGGCGCAGCCCGGCCGGGGTGACGAGGTACTCGACACCGAGGAATGCGATCTGGACGAGCACGGCCATGGCGATGAGCACGTAGGACGCCCCGATGACCCCGGACAGCTTGTACGACGCGGGGTCGCCGATCACGTTGCCGAGCCCGCCGCTGCCGAAGAAGCCCTTCAGCGTGGCCGTGGCGATGACGAACACCGACGAGGTGCGGATGCCGGCGAAGATGAGCGGCAGTGCCAGCGGCAGCTCGACCTTGAACAGCACCTGCATGCCGCGCAGGCCGATGCCCCGCGCCGCGTCGACGGTGTCCGGGTCGACCCCGTCGATGGCGACGTAGCTGTTGGTCAGGATCGGCGGTGCCGCGAGGACGACGAGCGCGATGATGATCGTGGTGTCCCCGATGCCGGTGTAGGGCAACAGGATCGCCAACACCGCCAGGCTGGGTAGGGCGCGGGCCAGGTTGGACGTGTTGATGGCCAGGAACGAGAAGCGGTGGATGTGCCCGAGGAGCGCACCGACCGGCAGGCCGATGACGATGGCGATCGCGATGGACTTGGCCGACAGCACGAGGTGCTGGACGGTGACGTCGTAGAGGACCGAGCTCCACTGGTCCTTGACGAAGGTGAAACCGTCGATGAAGTCGTTGCTCATCAGGTCCTCCTCGCAGACGCCCACGGGGTGATCAGGCGTTGCAGGCCCGCGAGCAGCGCGTCCGCGATCAGCGCCAACAGGATGCAGAGCACCCCGCCGGCGTACAGCGCCGTCCGGAAGTTGTTGTTCTGCAGCCCCTGCGCGTAGATCACGTAACCCAGGCCGTCAGGGACGATGAGCCCGGCGACGGTCACCAGCGAGATGACCGTGACGGCCGCGACCCGGAGTCCGGCGATGATGGTGGGCACCGCCAGCGGCAGCTCGACGCGCAGCAGCGACTGGTTGCGGGTCATGCCGTTGCCGCGGGCGGCGTCCTTGATCTCGTCGGAGACCCCGGTGAGCCCGGCCAGGGTGTTGGTGAACAGGATCAGCAGCGTGTACGAGACCAGGGCGATCTCGACGGTGGTGGTCTTGATGCCCGTGATCGGCACCAGGATGTAGAACGCGGCCAGCGACGGGATCGTGTAGAGCAGGCTGGTCAGGAAGGTCAGCGGCGCGGTCAGCCAGCGGGCCCGGTAGGCCAGCAGGGCCAGCACGAACGAGATGACGAAGCCGAGGACGACCGCGATCACCGTCAGCTGGATGTGCTCGTAGAGGTGGCTGCCGATGCCGTCGTCGCCCGACCACCGGTCCTTGAACCAGTCCCAGCAGAACGGGCCGTTGTCGGTGACGCACTTGTCGGTCTTGCCGAAGCCCGGGATGACCGGTGCCGCGGCGGTGAGCACCACCGAGCTCACCGGGCCGACTCGGGCGCGCCCGACGCCTTGTCCAGCGACGGCGGCGTGGTGGCGCGTTCGGCCTCGGACTCCTGCGAGGCGCCCTGCCGCAGGGCTCGGTTGATCTGCTCGATGCCGACGGTGCCGATGACCGAACCGTCGCTGCCGGTGACCGCCAGCGAGTCGGCCGATTCGGTGATGAGCACCGACAGCGCGTCGCGCAGGGTCGAGGTGACCGGCACCGTGACGCGTTCCGCGGCCGAGCTCGTGGCCGAGCGGTCGAGCTCGATGTGCTCGAGGGTGCTGAGGGCCAGCCGCTTCAGGCCACGGTCCTGACCGACGAACTTGGCCACGAAGTCGTTGACCGGGTTGGCGAGGATCGCGTCCGGGGTGTCGTACTGGACGAGCTCGCCGCCCTCGCGCAGGATCGCGATGCGGTCGCCCATCTTGATGGCCTCGTCGATGTCGTGGGTGACGAAGACGATGGTCTTGCGGATCTCGCGCTGCAGCCGCAGGAACTGGTTCTGCAGGTTCTCGCGGTTGATGGGGTCGATGGCGCCGAAGGGCTCGTCCATCAGCATCAGCGGCGGGTCGGCGGCGAGGGCGCGCGCGACGCCCACGCGCTGCCGCTGGCCGCCGGAGAGCTGGCTGGGGTAGCGCTTGCCCATCTCGGCCGGCAGGCCGATCAGCTCGAGCAGCTCGGCGCTGCGGTCGGCGATGCGCTTCTTGTCCCACCCCAGCAGGCGGGGCACGGTGCCGATGTTGTTCGTGATGTTGAGGTGCGGGAACAGCCCGACGTGCTGGATGACGTACCCGATCTCGCGACGCAGCTCCGCCGGCTGGCGGTTCTTCACGCCCTTGCCGTCGATGAGGATGTCGCCGCTGGTGATGTCGATCATCCGGTTGACCATGCGCATCGCCGTGGTCTTGCCGCAGCCCGAAGGGCCGACGAGCACGCAGACCTCGCCGGCGGGGACCGTGAAGGAGAGGTCCTGGATGGCGGGTGCCTCGGTGCCGGCGTAGCGCTTGCTGACGTTGCGGAACTCGAGGGGCGCGGCGCTCGCCGCGTCCTTCACCGGCATGTCACCGGGCCTGCCGCGTCTGCTTTCAGCTGTGCTTCGTTCATGGTGTAGTCCACCTTTCCCCCGCAGGAGTTCGCCAACTATAGACAGACGGTTCCGCGCGCGGAGGTGCCTGGGCCTCGCCCGCGCGCTTTCCGTGACTGCACCGTTACCGAACGACGGGGACGGGGTTCGCAAGATCGAGATCGCGGTCCGTTGGACCGTTGCGCATTACGCACCCAGTTGTATAACGCAGTCCGGCGGCACAGTCACGGCGACCGTCTGTCGTGACCGGCGGCCGTTCAGTCGAGATGCCCCATTCGGGCGGAGATGTCGGCTGCGGCGCGGGCGAGGACCGGTGTGATCGCGCGCACGCGGTCCGCGTCGAGCCGGTACGCCGGACCCGACACGCTGACCGCGGCGACCACGGTTCCGGCGTGCCCCTGCACCGGTGCGGCGACAGCGTTGAGGCCGAGCTCGTACTCCTCGAAGGACGTCGCGATGCCCGCCGTCAGGGCCTGGCTCAGCTGCTCGCCGAGCAGCCGGCGCGACGTCACGGTGTGCGGGGTGTGGCGTGCGAGCCCGGCCGCGTCGAGCAGTTGCTTACGGGCGGCGGGTGACTGGTGGGCGAGCAGGATCTTGCCGCTCGACGTCGCGTGCAGCGGGGTCAGCCGTCCGACCCAGTTCTGCGCCGCGATCGCTGCCGGCCCCCTGGCGTCGGCGACGTTGACGACGAAATGACCGCGGAGCACCGCGAGGTTGACCGTCTCGCCGACCGTCGTCGCGAAGTCCTGCAGGACGGCGTCGGCCTGCCGGGCGAGGTCGAGGCGGCCGACGGCTCGCCCGGCGAGGCGGAGCAGTCCGAAGCCGAGCCGATAGCGACCGCGTTCCCCGTCGGCCTCGACCAGGTCGCGTTCTTCCAGCGCGCTGAGCAGTCGCGACGCGGTCGACTTGTGCACGCCCAGCTCCAGGGCGACCTCGCCGACGCCCGCCCCGTCGTTGCGCGCGACGATCTCCAGCACCGTGATCGCCCGGTCGACGGACTGCACGCCGCCACCCGGCTCCGCCGTGGCCGCCTCGACGCGGTCGTTGACCATGTCGACACGGTAGGGGTCGGCGCAAGACCCGGTCGGCGGCGCGCCGTCACCGGATCCATGCCACTCGCCGCGGGAGAGTCTCGCTGGCTCGTTTGCGCGTTGTCGCGCTTATGCGCCCGGGCGAGGAGATCGATCAGCGACCGGCGGGCGGCCGGGGGAGCTCGTCGTCGAGATTGCCCCACCAGCCGATGTCGGCGACGTCGTAGCGCAGGACGGTCGTGACGTAGCCCAGCGGCTCGCCGACGTCGAAGTCCGCGACGTTCCAGCCGAAACGCACGGGGTCGACGTCGGGATCCATGTCGTAACCCCAGGTCGTCATGTCGCCGATGCGCCAGTCGGACGGCTCGACGGCGTCGCGGCGCCGTCGACGCAGGCCGACGACGCGACCCTCGTCGTGCGGCGGCCGGTAGACGATGCACAGCGCGTCGTCGTGGTCGGGCCAGGCGTCGACCACCCACACCCGGGACGCCTCGGTGACGGTGCTGACGAGCAGGTGGTCGAGACAGGCGTGCAACGCGCGCGACGACCAGTCCGTCGCGCCCGACGTCCGCTCGACGAGATCGAGATGCCGCTGCGAGCGGATCCGGGGGAGCGTCGCCGGGTCGGACGAGACGTCGGGCAGCAGCGTCGGCATCAGCTGCAGCGTGGTGCGCGTGAGCACCGGCCACCGTGGCCGGACCCGACGCGCGCGCTCCTCGTCCACGACGCGAAGCCTACCGAGGCCCGCGCATCGTGGGCGTCAGCTCGCGGGCTGCTCGAGCTGCTGGGCGAGGTAGAGCTGCTCGCCGACCTGGTCGAGCAGGCGCAGCTGCGTCTCGAGGTAGTCGATGTGGTGCTCCTCGTCGGCGAGGATCGCCTCGAACAGCTTGGCGCTGGTGACGTCGGAGACCGAGCGCATGTAGTCGATGCCGCGCCGGAGCCGGTCGATCGCCTCGGCCTCGACCGCCATGTCGGCCTCGAACATCTGCCGGACGTTCTGGCCGATGCGCAACGGGAAGAGCCGCTGGTAGTTGGGCAGCCCGTCGAGCAGCAGGATGCGGTCGGTCAGCACCTCGGCGTGACGCATCTCGTCCATCGACTCGGCCCGGGTGTACTTCGCGAGCTTCACCCAGCCGAAGTTGTCCTGCATCTTCGCGTGCAGGAAGTACTGGTTGATCGCCGTGAGCTCGGCGCTCAGCTGTTCGTTGAGGAACTCGAGGACCCGTTCGTCGCCACGCATGGCGCCGATACTAGGTCCGCGCCGTCATCGGGACGACACCCGGTGGCGGCTCAGGCCACGCGCATCCCGGCCAGCGGGCACGGGCCGCACCGCTGTTCGATGATCTCCTCGATGCCGTCGTGGCAGGTGGCGCAGGTGCCGCCGGCCGCGGTGGCGCTGCTCACGTCGTGCACCGTCGTCGCGCCGGCGTCGACCGCGGTCTCGATCTCGTCGTCGGTCACGGCGTGGCAGATGCACACGTACACGCGTTCGCTCCGATCGACGACGGCCGGCCAGCTTAGGCAAGCCTCACCATACCCCACGGGATCCCAATCCGGCTCGTTCCGCCCGCCGACCGCCGACCGCCGACCGCCGACTGGCGACTTTCGCGCCGACTGGCGACCTGTAGCTCGCCAGTCGGCGCCCAAATCGCCAGTCGGCGTCGGAAGTCGCCAGTCGGCGTCGGAAGTCCCCAAATCGCCAGTCGGCGTCGGAAGTCGCCAGTCGGCGGGGGTGGGGCGGCGCGGGGAAGCGGGGTGGAGCGTCTCGTCCGGGTGTGGTGACAGGGGGATGAGAGGCGGCGTCCGGCCCGGTCCGATCCCGGCCATAATGACCCCGATCGGGACGACGTACGTGCGGGACGACGCGAGCCAGGAGTGCGCAGATGGTTGACGAGCCGCCGGAGCGGGACTCGGAGATCCGGCGACGCGCGGCGTGGTTGCTGGGCATGTTGGCCCTGGTCGCGGCGCTGTTCGTGACGCTGATGGTGACGTTCTTCAACGGCTCGGGCGGCGACTCGGACTCCGACGATCTGGCCGGCCCCACCACCGGACCCACGGCGACGTCGTCGGCGACCTCGTCGTCGGCTTCCGCGTCGCGCTCGACGCGCTCGTCGGGCACATCGCCGTCCTCCGACACGGCCGGGACGCCGTCGGGCGGGGCGAGCGGGTCGGCCACCGGCCCGTCCGGGTCCGGGTCCAGCGGCGCCAAGAAGGCCTCCTGCCCGTCGGACGACCCGTGCGCGCTCGACAGCGACGTCGGCGATGCGCTGAAGGCGATCAACGACTACCGCACCGACAACGGCAAGGACGCGGTGAAGGGGTCGGTCTCCGACGCCGCGAAGAAGTGCGCCCTGAGTAACGGTGGCGACTGCTCGGGGGGTTGGGCGGAGACCCAGGTGCCCGCCGCCGACGGCGGCAAGGCCGTCGAGAAGATCAAGCAGTTCGGCAAGCTGCTCTCGGACATGAAGTCGATCGAGCTCGGCTGGGCGTACGACCCCGGCGCGAAGCAGTACTACTTCGCGATCGTGCGCCAGGACTGACGCCGCGGTCGCGGGTGGGGAGCGGTCTCCGCGACGCCGGGCGCCGGGGCCGATAGGGTCGCAGGCGTCCGCACCGCCGCGTCCCAGGAGTAGCCGTGACCGTCAGTCTCACCAAGGGTGGCAACGTCTCCCTCACCAAGGCGGCGCCGGGTCTGACCGCTGTCGTCGTCGGCCTCGGGTGGGATGCCCGCACCACCGACGGCGCCCAGTTCGACCTCGACGCGAGCGCGATCGTGTGCAACGCCGACGGTCGGGTGCTCACCGACAAGCACTTCATCTTCTTCAACAACCTGACCTCGCCGGAGGGCGCGGTCTCCCACTCGGGTGACAACCTGACCGGCGAGGGCGGCGGCGACGACGAGCAGGTCACCGTCGATCTCGGGTCGCTGCCGGCCGAGGCCGCGCGCATCGTGTTCCCCGTGTCGATCTACGAGGCCGGCGCCAGCGGCCAGTCCTTCGGGCAGGTCCGCAACGCCTTCATCCGCGTCGTCAACCGCGCCGACAACGCCGAGATCGCCCGCTACGACCTGTCCGAGGACGCCTCCACCGAGACGGCGATGATCTTCGGGGAGCTGTACAAGAACGGCGCCGAGTGGAAGTTCCGGGCCGTGGGTCAGGGCTACAGCGCCGGCCTGGCCGGTATCGCCGGCGACTTCGGCGTCAGCGTCTGACCCGTCCGGCAGCATCGACCGCGCGGCGACCTGCCACGACGGTCCGCCAACTCACCGCATCGGAGGAGCACATGAGCGTCAGTCTCAACAAGGGCGGCAACGTCTCGCTGACCAAGGAGGCCCCGGGCCTGACGGCCGTCCTCGTCGGTCTCGGGTGGGACGCCCGCACCACGAGCGGGCAGGACTTCGACCTCGACGCGTCGGCGTTGCTCGTCGGCAGCAACGGCAAGATCCTGTCCGACCAGCACTTCATCTTCTTCAACAACCTCACCAGCCCGGACGGCTCGGTGGAGCACACCGGCGACAACCTGACTGGCGAGGGCGAGGGCGACGACGAGGCCATCAAGGTCAACCTGGCCGGCGTCCCCGCCGAGGCGGAGAAGATCGTCGTCACCGTGTCGATCTACGACGCCGAGGGGCGCCAGCAGTCCTTCGGCCAGGTGCGGAACGCGTTCATCCGCGTCGTCAACCAGGCCGACAACAACGAGATCACCCGCTACGACCTGTCCGAGGACGCGTCGAGCGAGACGGCCATGATCTTCGGCGAGCTGTACCGCAACGGCGCCGAGTGGAAGTTCCGGGCCGTGGGCCAGGGCTACAGCACCGGCCTGCGCGGCATCGCGCAGGACTTCGGCGTCAACGTCGGCTGATCGGGTCGGGCCGCCCGCCGGCACCGGCGGGTAGCCCGACACCACCCTCAACTCGCGGGAGCGCGCGTGTTCCTCCGTACCTTCGGTTGGTCGTTCGGCATCGCCGTCGTCGGCCTCGTCCTCGGCTTCCTCTACGGCGGCACGACCGGACTGGCGCTGACGGCGATCCTCGCGATCCTCGAGGTCTCGCTGTCGTTCGACAACGCCGTCGTCAACGCGACGGTGCTGGTGCGGATGAGCCCGTTCTGGCAGAAGATCTTCCTGAGCATCGGCGTGATCATCGCCGTCTTCGGCATGCGGCTCGTGTTCCCGCTGCTCATCGTCGGGATCACCGCGAAGCTGAACCCGGTCGAGGCCGTGCGGCTCGCGCTGGAGAAGGGCAAGCCGGAGGATCCGGGCACCTACGGCTACCTGCTGCACCAGGCCCACCCGGCCATCGCCGCGTTCGGCGGGATGTTCCTGCTCATGCTCTTCCTCGACTTCGTCTTCGAGGAGCGCGAGATCACCTGGCTGACCTGGCTGGAGCGGCCGCTGCAGAAGATCGGCAAGCTCGACCAGCTCTCCGTCGTCATCGCGCTGGCCGTGCTGGCCGTCTCGGCCTACACCTTCGGCGAGCAGGCCGACACCGCGACGCATCAGCGCATCTCGACGGTGCTGGTGTCGGGCGTGCTGGGCATCGGCACCTACCTGCTCGTGAACGGGCTCGGCGAGTTCTTCGACGTCGACGAGGACGAGGACGAGGACGGCGACGAGACCACGCCGGCGAAGCCGAAGGCGACGCACGTCGTCGGCAAGGCCGCGTTCTTCCTCTTCCTGTACCTGGAGGTGCTCGACGCGTCGTTCAGCTTCGACGGCGTGGTCGGTGCGTTCGCCATCACGTCCGACCCGATCATCATCGCGATCGGCCTGGGCGTCGGCGCGATGTTCATCCGCTCTCTCACCGTGTTCCTGGTCAAGAAGGGCACGCTGAGCGAGTACGTCTACCTCGAGCACGGTGCGCTCTGGGCCATCGGCGCCCTGGCGGTCATCCTGCTCGTCACGATCGAGTACGAGGTGCCCGAGGTCGTCACCGGCCTCATCGGCGTCGGCTTCATCGGCCTGGCCTTCGTGTCGTCGCTGGTGCGCAACAAGCGTGCCGACGACGCGCCCGACCGGCAGCCCGAGGCCGTCGAAGTCTGACCGCTCCACCCGCCCCAGGAGGCATCGCAATGGGAATCGACTACACCAAGCGACCGGCGAGCCCGCCGCCCGCGCAACCCCCGCCGCCGCAGCAGGGTGGCTACCCACCGCCTCCGCCGCCGCAGCAGGGCGGTTATCCGCCTCCTCCGCCGCAGCAGGGTGGCTACCCACCGCCTCCGCCGCCGCAGCAGGGCGGTTACCCGCCGCCCCCGCCGCCGCAGCAGGGCGGTTACCCGCCGCCGCAGCAGCAGGGCGGTTACCCGCAGCAGGGTGGCCAGCCGCAGCAGCAGCCCGGGGTGTCGCTGTCGAAGGTGACCCTGACCAAGTCGGCGCCGGCGGTGTCCCTGCGCAAGCACGGCGGTCAGGGTGGCGTACTACGCGTCAACCTGAACTGGAACGCCCGCCCCCAGCAGCAGAAGGGGCTGTTCCGCAAGAACACCCAGCTCGACCTCGACCTCGGCTGCCTGTACGAGTTCGCCGACGGCAGCAAGGGGGTCGTCCAGGCCCTCGGCAACGCGTTTCAGGCCGACATGCGCACCACCGGCGAGGTGCTCATCAGCCTCGACGGCGACGACCGCTCCGGTGCCGTCAGCGGCGGCGAGAACATGTCGATCAACCTGCAGGACGTCGCCAAGATCCGGCGGGTCCTCGTGTTCGCCCTCATCTACGAGGGGGCGGCGAACTGGGCGAGCGCCGACGGGCTGCTGACCATCTACCCGGTCGGTGCGCCGCCGATCGAGGTGCGCCTCGACGACCCGCGTGACGGCGCCCGCATCTGCGCCGTGGCGCAGCTGATCAACAACAACGGCGAGCTCGTGATCCAGCGTGAGGTGAACTACCTCAACGGCGCCCAGCGCGCGCTCGACGAGGCGTACGGCTGGGGAATGAACTGGACCGCCGGTCGCAAGTAGGCCGTCCCGGAACGTCCGCGGGGGCACCGCACGTTGGCGCGTTAATCTGATCCGTACGCATCGAGAGCCACATCGAGGAGTCGCGACATGTCCGAGTTGGACCTGGGTTCGACCGCCACCCCCGCGGGCACACCGGCGGCCGCGCCGGCCGGCGGGCTCGTCCTCGCACCGCCGGCACCCGTGCAGGTCGTGAAGGACGAGCAGGTCGCCGGGGCGGTGCCCCTCGAGGACGCGAAGAAGACCGAGCTGGCGCAGCGTGCCTCGGCCTTCGCCAACGAGCTCGCGGGCATGGACCACCGCACCCCCGAGTTCTCGCAGAAGCTCGACACCATCACCTCGATGGGGGACAAGGACCTGCGCGCGTCGGCGAACGTCTCCAACCGGATGCTCGACCGTCCCGCCGCCGTCATCAAGGCGCAGCAGGGTGCCGGCGGCGACGCGCAGACCCGCGTCGCGTCCACGCTCAACGAGCTGCGCAACGTCGTCACCGACCTCGACCCGAACCGCGCCGATCTCACCGGGGCGAAGCGGGTGCTCAAGTGGATCCCGGGCGGCGACCGGATCCGCAAGTACTTCCAGAAATACGAGTCGGCCCAGACCCAGCTCAACGCGATCATCAAGTCCCTCGAATCCGGCCAGGACGACCTGCGCAAGGACAACGCCGCGATCGAGACCGAGAAGCAGAACATGTGGACGACGATGGGCAAGCTCAGCGAGTACAACCAGCTCGCCGGTGCCCTCGACGAGGCATTGACGCAGAAGGTGGCCGAGTTGGAGGCCGCCGGCAACAGCGAGGCCGCCAACACCCTGAAGTCCGACGCGCTGTTCGCGGTACGGCAGCGGCGGCAGGACATCATGACCCAGATGGCGGTGTCGGTGCAGGGTTACATGGCCCTCGACCTCGTCCGCAAGAACAACCTCGAGCTGATCAAGGGCGTCGACCGGGCGCAGACGACGACGGTGTCGGCGCTGCGCACCGCGGTGATCGTCTCGCAGGCGCTGGCCCGGCAGAAGCTCGTCCTCGACCAGATCACGGCGCTGAACACGACGACGTCCAATCTGATCGAGTCCACCTCGCAGCAGCTGCGGGTGCAGGGCGCGCAGATCAACGAGCAGGCCGCGAGCAGCACCATCGACGTGCAGAAGCTGCAGGCCGCGTTCGACAACGTGTTCCAGACGATGGACGCGCTCGACACCTTCCGCTCGCAGGCCGTCGACAGCATGTCGCAGACGGTCACCGCGCTCGAGGGGCAGATCGAGCGCGCGAAGCCCTACCTCGAACGCACCCGACAGCAGGAGGGCAACACCGCCGAGTTCGGCGCGGCGAACCCGAACCAGTTGCCCGGCCGCTGACGCGGCATGGCTTCGTGGTTCCGCCGCGGGCGCCAGGAGACGCCGCCCGACGGGCCGGCCCCCGCGGCCGGCCCGGGCGGGACCGACCCCGACGACTCGCCGGAGCGGTTGCTGGGGCGGCAGTGGGAGCTCGTGCGCTTCATCAATGCCAACGCGGGCTCGCTGCCCGTCGAGGCGGTGGTGCTCGCCCGCGGCATCACCGACACGATCCGCGAGGTGATCGACACCTCGGCCGACCGGGATCTCGACGTCTACACCGTGGTCTCCATCAACGGCATCGTCGGTGACTACCTGCCGACGACGCTGCGCACCTATCTGGCCCTGGACGAGTCGCTGACCGACCGCGTCGGGCCGTCCGGACGCACGCCGCGGGCCGCCCTGCGCGAACAGCTCGACGCGCTGTCGAGCGCCGGTGACGACCTGCTGGCGGCGGCCCGCGACCACGACGTCGACGCGATCTTCACGCAGGGCAACTTCCTGCGGACCAAGTTCAGCCGATCCGACCTCGATCTCTAGGGTTGACAGCACGATGGCCGAGATGACACGAGGCGCGAACGTCTCGCTGACGCGCGAGATCCCCAACCTGCGTGGGCTCGTGCTCGGGGCGAAGTGGAATGCCGGGTCCGAGCGCGTCCTCGACGACAACCTGGTGTTCGCGGCGCTGTTGTGCGACCACAGCGGGCGGGTGCGCTCGGATCGCGACTTCGTCTTCTTCAACCAGATCGCGTCGGCCGAGCTGTCGGTGCAGCAGCTGGAGCAGGCGCTCGGCGACGACAACGTGCAGATCGAGGTCGACCTCGCCGCCGTGCCGGGTGACATCGAGCGGATCGTCTGCGTGCTGTACGTGAACGAGGGCCCCGCGCAGCGTCGCACGCTCGGGCAGCTGCGCTCGTGTGCGATCCGGGTGCTGAACCTCGACGGCAACGCCGAGCTCGTCCGGTCCGAGGAGCTCGCCACCGGTTTCGACCGGGAGACCGCGGTCGCGTTGGGGGAGGTCTACCGGCATCGCGCGTCCGGGCAGGACGAGTGGAAGTTCAAGGTGCTGGGCCAGGGCTACTCCCAGGGCATCGGCGGCATCGCCAGCGACTACGGCGTGCCGCTGTGACCGGCGCGCCGTGATCACCGACCCCAGGTTCGCGCCCGCCCGAGCCGATCTGACCTTCCTGCGCCGCCGCGGCCGCCCCAAACGAGCGGCGACGCCCTCGGCTCCGGCGGCGTCCGAGCCAACGACGCGTGCGGCGGCGGAGCCGACACCGACGCCGACGGCGGCACCGACGGCACCGACGGCACAAAGCGGCACGCCGACCATCGACTACACCCGGCGGGACCGCACCCCGGCCGGGCACGACGCGGTGGACTACCACCATCACGGCGCCGCCGCCCCGCCGGGCGCCACAGCCCCGGCGCCTGCCGCGCCACCGGCGGCACCGGCGGCACCGGCGGCACCGCCGCCGGCGTCGAGCAGCTCACTGGACCTCTCCGACCCGCCCGCGCCGACGGCCTCCTCGTCCGCCCCCGCGGCGCCGCCCGCTACCCCGGCGACCGCCGGACCCGCGGTGTCGCCGCCCTCGGCGTGGGAGCGCAGCCACGTCGCGCGCGTCGGCGCGGGCGAGCAACGGATCCTGACCGTCGCCGACCCGACGGTGACGCTCACCCGGGTGCAGTCCGGCGTGGGGTCGCTCGACATCGAGGCCGTGTGCTCGGCCGAGGTCGGCGACCTCCGGCTCGGCGCGGCCTACCAGCTGCGCTCGGGCGGCAGCGGCGTGGTCCAGCACGCCGACGGCAGCCGATTCGGGCCGTCGTCGCGCCGACCGGTCCTCGTCGGTTCGCGTGAAGAGTACGAGCGACTGGGAATCGACCTGCGCCAGACGCGCGACCTCGAACGGCTCGCCGTCTACGCGTATTCGCAGTCGCGCGCCGAGCTGCGGTGGGGCGGCACCCTCGTCCTCACCCTGTTCGGCGGCAGCCGGCTCGAGGTCCCGCTCGAACGCCTCTACGCCGGGCGGATCGCGATGCTGACCACGATCTACAACATGGACGGCGAGCTCGTCGTCCGTGCCGAGCTCGAGACGATCGACGGCGACGTGCGCGAGGCGGCCCGGGCCTACGGCTTCGGGCGCATCACCTGGCGCGACGGACGCACCCCCGTCGACTGATCGTTCGCACCCTCGCGGCCGGGTGGCGCGATCGTCCTGCGTCTCGGGTGCCGGGCGTCGTGTGGTGCCGGAGGATCGACAGGACGGATCAGGGGGCGGTGGCGTGCCGGGCGCCGGGGTCGACGAGCTTCTTCACCGTCCGGGCCTTGTGGAACTCGCCGATGGCGCGCATCTCCCACGAGCCGTCGGGTTGGCGGCGCAGCATCGCCATGAGGACCGCGCTCGCCGGCTCGGAGTCGGTCAGGTCGAAGCGGACGAGCTCGGTGCGCGTCTCGGCGTCGACCAGGCGGCAGAAGGCGTTGGCCACCTCGGTGAACTTCTGACCGCCGAACGAGGTGATGGTGAAGACGAGGGACGCGACCTGGGGCGGCAGCGCGGACAGGTCGATGTCGATCCGCTCGTCGTCGCCCTCGCCCTTCCCCGTCAGATTGTCGCCGGTGTGCCTGATCGCGCCGCCGAACTCCTTGAGGTGCATGAACCAGACGATCTCGAGCTTCTTGCCGGCCTGGTCGTACGCGACGACCGACGCGTCGAGGTCGATCTTCTTGCCGCGCGCCGCGGGGTCCCACCCGAGGCCCATCGTCACGCGGCGCAGCGGCGGCGCGCCGGTCTTCACCAGGCTCACCCGCTGGCCCTTGACCAGGCTGACCCGCCCCTTGTCGAGGTTGACTGCCGGCGACGGCGCCCCCGGCGGCGGGGGTGGTGGCGGGTACTGCGCCGCGTCCGGCGGTGGCGGTGGGTACTGCGCGGCGGGCGGCGGCGGTGGGTACTGCGCGGCGGGCGGCGGCGGTGGCGGTGGGTACTGCGCGGCGGGCGGCGGCGCCGGTGAGTCGTCGACGCTGATGCCGAAGTCGGTGGCGATCCCGGCGAGCCCGGAGTCGTAACCCTGCCCGACGGCGCGGAACTTCCACTGCCCGTTGCGGCGGTAGAGCTCCCCGCTGACGATCGCGGTCTCGCTCCCGGCGTCGAGGGCGAACTCGGCGAGCGGGGCACCGGAGGCCAGGTCGGTGACGACGAGACGCAGGTCCGGCACCTGGCCGAACGTGCCGCCGTCGGCCGACGCGGCGAGCACGACCCGTTCGACGGTGCCCGGCAGCGCGGCGAGGTCGACGTCCAGGGCGTCGGCGGTGCCGTTCTTGCCGAGGTGGCGAACGGCGCCGCTCGGGTGCTGCGGCTGGTTGAAGAACACGAAGTCGTGGTCTGCGGAGACCACACCGGAGGCTTCCAGCAGCAACGCCGAGGCGTCGACGTCGGGCACGCCGGCGCCGCCGCGCCACGAGAGCACGGCGCGCACCGCCGGGGCGTCGATGGGCAGGTTGCCGCCTTTGGCGATCGTCGTCATGGTCGCAGAGTCTCCTACTCGGCTGTGCGGCGTCGAGGCGCGCGTGGTCAGCGGGGCGGCCAGGGCGCGTCGAGGTCGAGGGCGTTGCCGGCCGGGACGCGCGGTGCGGCGGGTGGTGCGGACGGCGGTGCCGCAGGTGGTGCCACCGCAGGTGCGGCCGGTGCCGCAGCGGGAGGCGGGGCCGCAGCGGGGAACGGGGTCACAACGGGAGGCGGGGTCGCCGCGGGAGGCGGCGCCGCGGGAGGCGGCGCCGCAGCGGGCGACTCGGCGGTGCTGATCCCGAAGTCCCGCGCCAGCCCGGCGAGCCCGGACGCGTACCCCTGGCCGACGGCGCGGAACTTCCAGGTGTCGCCGCGGCGGTAGATCTCGGCGCAGACGAACGCGGTCTCCTCGGTGGCGTGCATGGCGAACGTGGCGACGACGGCGCCCCCGGTCAGCTCCGTGACGACGACCTCGAGCCCCGGCACCTGACCGAACGTCCCCCCGGTGGCGGACGCGGCGACCACCACCCGGTCGGTCGTCGCCGGGAGTCGCGCCGGGTTTACGTCGATCGGGTACTCGGTCGCGGTCGCCCGCGCGACGACGCGGACGGCGCCCGACGGATGCTCGGGCTGGTTGTAGAACACGAAGTCGGCGTCGGTCGCGACGACGCCGGAGGACTGCAGCAACAGCGCGGACGCGTCGACGTCCGGGATGCCCGCCGTCCCGCCCGCCCACCGCAGGGTCACGCGCACGGGCCCGGCGGGCAGGGTGAGGTTGCTGCCCATCTGCATCTGGGTCATGCCCCCGGATCGTGCCAGAACACCGTGTGCCGCGACGCCACACCGCGGACATGTCGGCGTGGCATCATGCCGCGGATGCGGCACTTCGACTACCTCGGCGAGGACGACCGGGAGCGCCTCTTCCTGCGCCGGCCCGAGGAGTTCGGCCCCGCCGACGACCTCGCACTCGTCGGCGTGGGCCTGGGGGCGACCCTGTACTGCCCGGGTACCCGGCCCGCGCTCGCCCGCGACATCGTGCGGCGGTCCGCGCAGGGCGTGACGAGCGTCGTCGTGTGCCTCGAGGACTCCGTGCCCGACGGCGAGCTCGCGGCCGCCGAGCACAACGTGGTCGCGCAACTCCGGGAGCTGGCCGCGGCCGCCGACCCGACGACGCTGCCGATGATCTTCGTGCGGGTCCGCCACGACGGGCAGGTCCCGACGCTCGTCGCCGCGCTCGACGACGCGGTGCGCGTGCTGACCGGTTTCGTGGTGCCCAAGTTCGACGAGGAGACCGGCGTCCCGTTCCTCGAGGCGGTCGTCGCCGCGAGCGGTGCCACTGGTCACCGGCTGCTCGTCATGCCGGTGCTCGAGTCACCCCAGGTGGCCTACGTCGAGTCGCGGATCGACAACCTGCTCGCCACGCGGCGCCTGGTCGACAAGTACCGGCACCTCGTACCCGCGGTGCGCATCGGTGCCACGGACCTCTCGGGTGCCTACGGCCTGCGCCGCTCGCCCGACCTCACGGTGTGGGACGTCCGCGTCGTGGCCGACGCGATCTCGGCCGTCGTCAACGTCTTCGGCCGGGTCGCCGGTGGCTCGTACGTCGTCACCGGCCCGGTGTGGGAGTACTTCGCCGCGGCGGAACGCCTGTTCAAGCCGCAGCTGCGCGAGTCGCCGTTCGTGGCGCACGCCGACCGCGGGCTCCGCTCGGAGATCATCGGTGCCGACCTCGACGGCCTGCTGCGCGAGATCGTCCTCGACCGCGCCAACGGGCTGTCGGGCAAGACGGTGATCCACCCCCGGCACGTGGCGGCGGTCCACGCCCTGTCCGTGGTCACGTCCGAGGAGTTCGCCGACGCGACGGACGTGTTGGCCACCGACGGCGCGGGCGGGGCGGCCGCGTCCAGCTACGGCAACAAGATGAACGAGAGCAAACCGCACACGGCGTGGGCGCAGCGGACGCTGCTGCGGGCACGGACGTTCGGCGTGGCGCGGGAGGAGACCTCGTTCGTCGACCTCCTCGACGCGAGCCTGCACCCGTAGGCCAGGCTGTCGGGCGTGGACGGGACGTGGGACGGCGCGTGGGTCGCCGAGCGGTTCGGGGTGGCGCTGCGCACCGCCGTCGGCGCGGGTCGGCCGCTGCCGGAGCTCGTGGGGCTGGCCCTGCGACGCAACCCCAAGCGCGCCCACCTGCTCGTGTCCACGGTCCTCGGCAAGCACGTGCCGGTCGATCCCCGCACGGTCCACGGCGCCGGTGTCGATCTCGGCGTCGCGGTTCGCGCGGTCGTCGGGACCCTGGACGTCGCGGTGCTGGGCTTCGCCGAGACCGCGACCGGCCTCGGCCACTGCGTCGCCGAGGCACTCGGCGCGCCGTACCTGCACTCGACGCGCCGGCGGGTCGCGACGGCCCGTGATCTCGCGGCCTTCGAGGAGGCGCACAGTCACGCCACCGGGCACCGTCTGCTGCCCGAGGACCCCGAGCTGCTGAGTCGTGCCGAGGTGGTCGTGCTCGTCGACGACGAGTTGTCGACCGGGCGGACGGCCCGCAACACGATCGCCGCGCTCCACGCGGTGAGCCCGCATCGTCACTACGTCCTGGCCACGCTGGTCGACCTGCGCGACGCGGCCGACCGGTCCGCCATCGCGGACTTCGCCGCCACGCTCGGCGTCGCGCTCGACGTCGTGTCGCTGTCGGCCGGCTCGGTGGAGTGGCCCGCCGACTTCCCGAGCCGGGCCGCGGAGCTCACCGCCCGACCCGATCGTGGAGCGACATGCCGCCCGGGCGAGCAGACGAGTCCACGATTCGTCGTGGCGCACGGGTGGCACGCGCCCGACGGCGGGCGGCACGGTGTCACGTTTGCGCAGACCCGCGCTATGCGAGCCGCGGCCGCACGGGTGGCGGCGCAGCTCGCTCCCGATCTGGGTGACGACGTGCTGGTGCTCGGCACCGAGGAGCTGATGTACGCCCCGACGCTCATCGGCGTCGAGCTGGCGGGGCAGGGTGTGCCGGTGCGGGTGTCGAGCACGACGCGATCACCTGTCATGGCCCTCGACGAGTCCGGGTACCCGATCCGCAGCGTGCTCTCGTTCCCCAGCCACGACGAGGCGGACGACGGACCCGGCACCCGCTACGCGTACAACGTCGCGCGCGCCGAGCCGTGGAGCGACGTCGTCGTGGTCGTCGACGAGGACGGCGACACCGCAGCGCTGCGCACGGGGCTGCTGGCGCAGCTGTCGGCGACCTGTCATCGGCTGCACGTCGTTGTGCTCCCCACCCGCCGACCGCTGCCCGCGCCGTTGCGTGGGCCCGCATTCGGCAGCTACGCCGCCGACGAGGTGTCGTGGCTGTTGACCGACCTGTCCGCGGTCGTGCTGGAGGCGCCGACCGAGGAGCGGGAGGAGGCGATCCAGTCCGGGGGCGCGCACTACGCCGAGTCGTTGCCGGTGGAGTACCAACCGGACGAGGCGTACCTGCGGTTGTTCGAGACGGCGCTGGACGCGAGTGCCGAGCGCATCGCGCACGCCGTCGGCGTCGTGACCGAGATCGTGCTGGCCGAGCGCGGCCCGGGCGTGGTGCTCGCCTCGCTCGCGCGGGCCGGCACGCCGGTCGGTGTGCTGATGCGCCGGTGGGCGGCCTACCGGCACGGGGTCGACGTGCCGCACCACGCGGTGAGCATCGTCCGCGGGCGGGGGATCGACACGGTCGCGCTGCGCTGGCTCGCCGCGCACCACGACCCCGCCCAGGTCGTCTTCGTCGACGGCTGGACCGGCAAGGGGGCGATCGCGCGCGAGCTCGCGGCCGCGCTCGCGACTGCGGCGGCCGAGCTGGGCGTGGCCTTCGACCCCGCGCTGGCCGTCCTCGCCGACCCGGGCTCGTGCGTGCGGACGTTCGGGACCCGCGAGGACTTCCTCGTACCGTCCGCCTGCCTGAACTCGACGGTCTCCGGCCTCGTCTCACGCACCGTCCTGAACCGACGGGTGCTCGCGCCGGGCACGTTCCACGGCGCGAAGTTCTACCGCGAGCTGGCCCCGGCCGACGTCTCGCACCGCTTCCTCGACGCCGTCACCGAGCGCTTCGCCGACGTCACCGCGCGCGTAGACGCCGACTGGCCGGTGCGGCAACGCGCCGACCGCACCCCGACGTGGGCGGGCTGGGCGGAGATCGAGCGCATCAGCGCCGAGTACGGGATCGGCGACGTCACCCTGGTGAAGCCCGGGGTGGGGGAGACGACGCGGGTGCTGCTGCGCCGCGTGCCGTGGGCGGTGCTGGTGCGCGCGGGCGCCGCCGAGGACCTCGCGCACGTGTTGCTGCTGGCCGAGCAGCGTGGCGTTCCGGTGCACGAGGTGCCCGGCCTGACCTACCGGTGCGTCGGGCTCATCCACCCGCGCTTCACGCGCGGCGCCACCGGCGCGGACGGGCGGACGGCGCGGTGACGCTCGTCGCGACGGACCTCGACCGCACCCTCGTCTACTCACGGGGCGCCATCGAGGCCTACGGCGGCGGCGACGTCCCCGTCGTCGCGGTGGAGCGCTACCGCGACGCCGACGCGTCGTTCATGACCGCACGGGCCGCGACGAGCTTCGCCGGGCTGGCCGAGCGCGCCGTGGTCGTCCCCACGACCACTCGCACGCCCGAACAGCTGGCCCGCATCACGCTGCCGGGCCCGCCGCCGCGGTACGCCGTCGCGGCCAACGGCGGCGTGCTGCTCGTCGACGGCGAGCCGGACGACGCGTGGCGTCGCGACGTCGGGCGGCGGCTGGCCGGCGCCGCCGCGCTGCCGGAGGTACGCGCCCACGTCGCGGCCGCGTGCGACCCCGGGTGGACGCTGTCGGTGCGCGAGGCGAGCGAGCTGTTCTGCTACGCCGTCGTCGACCGCGCCGCCCTGCCGGCCGGGTTCGTCGCCGCCGAGACGGCGTGGGCCGACGCGCGCGGCTGGCAGGTGTCGCTGCAGGGCCGCAAGCTCTACTGGGTGCCCCGGCCGCTGACCAAGAGCGCTGCGGTGGCCGAGATCGCGCGGCGGGCCGGTGCCGGACACATCCTCGCCGCCGGTGACTCGCTGCTCGACGCCGACCTGCTGCTCGCCGCCGACGCGGGCATCGCGGCCCGCCACGGCGAGCTCGTCGCCGCTGGTTGGCACGCCCCGCACGTCGTGGTGACCGAGGCACAGGGCGTGCTGGCGGGCGAGGAGATCGTGGCCTGGTTCGTCGCTCGCGTCGGTGACGCCGTCCCCATCCGCTGAGCGGCTCAGCCGAAGCCGCGGGCGTCCTGCTTGAGCGCGGTGTCGATCGACAGCGCCGCCGCGACCACGAGCGAGCGAAGCGGCTCCTCGAGCGGACGGTGGATCTGCACGACGTAGTTGTCGGCCGTGGTGAACATGGTCTTGGCCAGCCCCTCCCACGTCTTGGTGACGCGCGCGACCTCGGTGTCGGTGTGGTCCTTGATCGCGAAGTTCCAGGCCCGCCAGTTCTCGCCCTGGATGATGCCGTAGGCGTGGCCGCCGGACTCGAGGCCGAAGCGGATCTTGCCGAACGCGTTCTGCTGCACGATCTGCCCGATCTCACGGCCGGACGGGTCCTCGACGATGATCCGCGACTTGATGACCTTGGCCGGCCGCGTCAGCGCGAGCACCGGCGTGCCGGTCATGTCGACGATCTGCAGCTTGTGGGTCATGTACTGGTCCCACGACGTCAGCAGGCGCGCGGCCTTCTTCAGCGCGTTCTGCCCGACCTGCCGCACCGCCGCGATCTGGCGCGCGTTCTGGTCGTAGATCGCGTACTCGTTGTTGACCTCGATGAGCTTGGCCTTCTGGTTCACCACCAGCACCGGCTCGGTGAAGATGCTGCCGCCGCCCTGGAACCCAGCGGTGCCGGCCTGCCCGGCCCGCTGGACGTCGCGCTGCACCTTGGCCGAGTCGCGCTGCACGGTCGGGACGTGACCCGGGGCGCCGGGCGGGTCGATGCCCTGTCGTCCGTGCGAATGGACGTGCTCGGTCCACTGGGTGCCGTCGAACCAGCGCTGCTCGTGCTTGCCGGCGGGGTCTGCGTACCAACCGGCGGGGGCCTGGGGCTGCGTCATGCGCGAAATCCTAGGGGCCCCGCGTTCGGTTTTGGCGGCAGAGCGCAGCATGTTGCGCTCTGCCGCCAAAACCGGTCAGGTGACGCGGCGGATCCCGGCCCGGTGTCGCTGCGCCAGCTCGGGGTAGTAGGTCGGGTTGACCTGCACCCAGAACTCGGCGGGCGTGCCCGCGATCTCCTTGCGCACCGTCGCGGGGACGCCGGCGGCGAGCACGCCGGGCGGGATCTCGGTCCCGGGCTGCACGAGCGACATCGCCGCCACCATCGACCGGGCACCGATCCGGGCGCCGTCCAGGACGACGCACCCGTTGCCGACCAGCGCCTCCTCCTCGAGCACCGCGCCGTGGATCATGCAGAGGTGGGCGACGGTGGCCCGCGCGCCGATCTCGGTGGTGACGCCGGGCGTGGTGTGCACGACGCTGCCGTCCTGCACGTTCGCCCGCTCCCGGACGACGACCGGCCCGTCGTCGCCGCGCAGCACCGCGCCGTACCAGACCGAGGCGCCCGCCTCGATCGTCACGTCGCCGATCAGCGTCGCCGTGGGCGCGATCCAGGCGTCCTCGGCGATGCGGGGAGCGACGCCCTCGTACTCGAACACGTTCATGGCGCTCCCTGTCGGGCCGAGGCCGCCAACCGGGTGTCGGCGCGTCGATAGCATTCATACCGAACGTCCCCCACCGCCCCGCGCGAAGGAGCTCCCCGTGTCCGCCAGCGTCAGCCCGCCCGCCGTCGTCCCGCCCGTCCGGGTGGTCGCGGGCACCACGGCCTACGACGCACTGCGCGAGGCGGGGATCGAGCTCTCCGGCCCGCACGGTGCCGTGGTCGTCCGCGACACCGGCGGCACCCTGCGCGACCTGGAGTGGAGCCCGGCCGCCGACACCGACGTCGAGCCCGTCCCGGCCGACTCGCCCGACGGTCTCGCCGTGTTGCGGCACTCCGCGGCGCACGTGACCGCGCAGGCCGTCCAGGAGCTGTTCCCCGGCACCCTGCTGGGCATCGGCCCGCCCATCGAGGACGGCTTCTACTACGACTTCCTGCCGCCCCGGCCGTTCACCCCGGACGATCTCGCCGCCATCGAGAAGAAGATGGCCGAGATCATCAAGGCCAACCAGCGCTTCTCCCGTCGCGAGATCGACGACGACGACGCGCGCGCCGAGCTCGCCCACGAGCGCTTCAAGCTGGAGCTCATCGGTCTGAAGTCGAGCGCGTCGGGCGAGGAGGCCACCGAAGTCGGTGCCGGCGGCCTGACCATGTACGACAACCTCGACGCGAAGTCCGGCGAGCGCGTCTGGACCGACCTGTGCCGCGGCCCGCACCTGCCCACCACCCGGCGCATCCCGGCCGTCAAGCTCATGCGCAGCGCGGCGGCGTACTGGCGCGGCAGCGAGAAGAACGAGCAGCTGCAGCGCATCTACGGCACCGCGTGGGCGACCCGCGACGACCTCAAGGCACACCTCTTCCGGCTCGAGGAGGCCGCCAAACGCGACCACCGCAAGCTCGGCACCGAGCTCGACCTCTTCAGCTTCCCCGACGAGATCGGCTCCGGCCTGCCGGTGTTCCACCCCAAGGGCGGCGTCATCAAGCGGGAGATGGAGGACTACGTCCGCCGTCGCCACATCGAGGAGGGCTTCGAATACGTGGGCACCCCCCACATCTCGAAGGAGGGCACCTTCCACCTGTCGGGGCACCTGCCCTACTACGCCGACGGCATGTTCCCGCCCATGGAGTTCGAGGGCGCGAACTATTACCTCAAGGCGATGAACTGCCCGATGCACAACCTGATCTACCGGTCGCGGGGCCGCTCGTACCGCGAGCTGCCGCTGCGGCTGTTCGAGTTCGGGCACGTCTACCGCTACGAGAAGTCCGGCGTCATCCACGGGCTGACCCGCGTGCGCGGCTTCGCGCAGGACGACTCGCATTCCTACGTCACCCCCGAGCAGGCGCCGGCCGAGATCAAGCACCTGCTGGACTTCATCCTCGGACTGCTGCGCGACTTCGGCCTCGACGACTACTACCTGGAGCTGTCGACCCGCGACGACGCCAACCCGGGCAAGTTCGTCGGCGAGGACGCCGAGTGGGCGGTCGCGACCGAGGTGCTGCGCGACGTCGCCGTCGACTCCGGCCTCGAGCTCGTGCCCGACCCGGGCGGTGCCGCGTACTACGGTCCGAAGATCTCGGTGCAGGCCAAGGACGCGATCGGCCGCACCTGGCAGCTCGCGACCATCCAGTACGACTTCAACCAGCCGCGTGGCTTCGAGCTCGAATACCAGGCCGACGACGGCACCCGCAAGCGTCCGGTGATGATCCACTCGGCGAAGTTCGGCTCGATCGAGCGCTTCGTCGGCGTGCTCACCGAGCACTACGCCGGCGCGTTCCCGGCATGGCTGGCGCCGGTGCAGGTCGTCGGCATCCCGGTCTCGGCCGACCAGGTCGACTACCTCTACGAGATCGCGCGCGACCTCAAGCGCGTCGGGCTGCGCGTCGAGGTCGACGACTCCGACGACCGGATGCAGAAGAAGATCCGCACCGCGCAGAAGCAGAAGGTGCCGTTCATGCTCATCGCCGGCGGCACCGACGTCGAGAACGGCGCGGTGTCCTTCCGCTACCGCGACGGCTCGCAGCGCAACGGCATCCCGATCGGGCAGGCGATCGAGGAGATCGCGCAGTTCGTCGCACGGCGCCTGAACACCTCGCCCGACGCGTCGTTCTATGCCTGAGGACGACGCGCCGCCGGTGATCGAGCCCGCGGCGGCGTTCGCGGGGGAGCCCGACTCCTTCGGCCGGCTCTGGACGCCGCACCGGATGGCCTACATCCAGGGGGAGAACAAGCCCGCCCACGACGAGGCCGGCGACGAGTGCCCGTTCTGCGCGGCCCCGGGCCGCTCGGACGAGGACGGCCTCGTCGTCGCGCGCGGCGAGCACGTGTACGCGGTGCTCAACCTCTACCCGTACAACTCCGGGCACCTGATGGCCGTCCCGTACCGGCACGTGGCCGACTACCCGGAGCTCACGGCGGACGAGACCGTCGAGCTGGCGCGCTTCACGCAGCAGGCGATGCGCGTGATCCGGCGGGTCATGTCGCCCCACGGATTCAACCTCGGCATCAACCAGGGCGGTGTCGCCGGCGCGGGCATCGCCGCCCACCTGCACCAGCACGTCGTCCCGCGGTGGGGTGGCGACACCAACTTCATGCCGGTGGTCGGGCAGACGCGCGTCCTGCCGCAGCTGCTGGCCGACGCGCGCGCCTCGCTCGCCGGGGCCTGGGACGCCGCTGGGTAGCGTCCGGGTCATGGTGCTGCACCTGCGCGGAGTGTTCCTGCCCGACGAGACCGAGCGGGACGCCTGGGTGATCGACGGGAAGTTGACGTTCAGTCGGCCGTCGGGGGAGTGGGACACGATCGTCACGGGCGGGTGGATCACCCCCGGACTTGTCGACGCCCACTGCCACGTCGGCCTCTCGCCGATGGGCCACGAGCCGGATCCCGAGGGGCAGGCGCGACAGGCGCGCCTCGACCGCGACGCCGGGGCGCTGCTGCTGCGCGACGCCGGGTCGCCCGTCGACAACTCCTCGGTCCAGGAGCGCGAGGACCTGCCGCGGCTGATCCGGGCCGGCCGGCACATCGCCCGCACGAAGCGCTACATCCGCGACCTCGGCGTCGAGATCGAGCCGCCGGACCTCGTCGCCGAGGTCGAGCGGCAGGTGGCCGCGGGTGACGGCGGCTGGGTGAAGATCGCCGCCGACTGGATCGACCGCGACCTCGGCGACCTCGCCCCCACCTTCCCCGACGACGCGCTCGCCGCCGGCATCGCGCGCGCCCACGAGCTCGGCGCGCGGGTGGCGGCACACGTCTTCGGCGAGGACGCGCTGCCGGGCCTCGTCGCCGCGGGCGTCGACTCGATCGAGCACGGCACCGGGCTCACCGACGACCTGATCGCGCAAGCGAGGGACGCCGGGTGCGCCGTCGTCCCCACCCTGATCAACATCGACAACTTCCCGCAGATCGCGCTCGGCGGGGCCGAGAAGTTTCCGGCGTACGCAGCGCACATGCGCGCCCTGTTCGCGACCTCCCGCGAGCGCATCCGGTCGGCGTGGGAGGCCGGCGTCCCGGTCTACACCGGCACCGACGCCGGCGGGTCGCTGCCGCACGGCCTGGTCCGCGACGAGATCCGCGCGCTCGTCGGCGCCGGCATCCCGCAGGCCGAGGTGCTCGCCCAGGCGTCGTGGCGCGGCCGGGAGTGGCTGGGGTTGCCGGGCTTGACCGAGGGCGCGCCCGCCGACCTCATCGCCTACGAGACCGATCCGCGGGTCGACCTCGGCGCGCTGTACGCCCCGGTCCGCACCGTCCTGCGCGGCGCCGTCGTCTCCTGAGCCCTGAACCTGAGGTCCGCTGCCGGCCCCTCGTCTCCCGCTTCCTCGGCGAGTTGGTGGCATTTCGGGGCCGTGATTCGACCAACTCGCCGAGGAAGGCGGGTGTCGGAGGCCGTAGCCTGGGAGCCAAATGAGTTCCTCCCGCGCCGCCGTGGCCGGCTGGGCGCTCGCCGCCTGCGTCTACCTGCTCGCGCAGCTGCACCGCACCTCGTTGGGCGTGGCCGGGTTGCTGGCCGAGCAGCGCTTCGGCATCGACGCCGGGCAGCTGAGCCTCTTCGTGTTCCTGCAGATCGGCGTCTACGCCGCCATGCAGATCCCCACCGGCGTGCTGGTCGACCGGTACGGACCGCGTCGGGTGCTGGTGGCCGCGGCGACGATCATGGGCGGCGCGCAGCTGGTCTTCGCACTCGTGCCGCTGTACCCGGTGGCCCTGCTCGCGCGGGCCGCGCTCGGCTTCGGCGACGCGCTGACCTTCGTGAGCGTGCTGCGCTTCGCCGCGACGCACTTCAGTCCACGGCGCTACCCGGTGCTCGTCGCGCTGACCGGGATGACGGGGACGGTGGGCAACGTCGCCGCCACGTTGCCGCTGGCGCTGCTGCTGCGCCACGTCGGGTGGGCGCCGTCCTTCCTCGGCGCCGGGGCGCTGTCGCTCGTCGCCGGCGGCGCGGTCGCACTGCTGCTGCCGGACTCGACGCCGCCGCCGCGCGCCGTCCGTACGGCCGCCGAGCTACGCAGCGGCGTGCTGTCGATCCGCGGGCGCGTCCGCCGCGCGTGGGCGCTCCCCGGCACCCGGCTCGGCTTCTGGACGCACTTCACCTCGATGTCCACCGGCACCGCGCTCGCCGTCCTGTGGGGGACGCCGTACCTGGTCACCGCCGTCGGGTTCAGCACCGCCGGCGCCGGGGCGGTGCTCATGGTGGGGGTCATCGCGGCCGCCGTCGTCTCGCCGGTGCTCGGCTGGTTGATCGGCGAACGGCCCTCGGTGCGGGTCCCGATCGGTTTCGGGTTGAGCATCGTGGTCGTCCTCGGCCTGGTGCTGCTGGTGACGGCGTTCGGCGACACGCCGCCGGCCGGCCCGGTCGTCGTGTTCTTCGTCCTCGCCGCGCTCGGCGGCCCGGTCTCGATGGCGGCGTTCGCCCTGGCGCGGGACTACAACCACGCGCGGTCGCTGGGGACGGCCTCCGGCGTCGTCAACGTGGGCGGCTTCGTCGCGACGGTCCTCATCGCCCTCGGCATCGGCTGGGTCCTCGACCTCCAGGGCGGGACGACGGCGCGCTCGCTGCGGTGGGCGCTGCTCGTGGCCGTCGCCGTCCAGGGCTTCGGCGTGGTCCGGATGATCGTCTGGTGGCTGCGGGTCCGGGCGACGGCGCTGCACCGCCAGCAGCGCGGCGAACCGGTGCCGGTGTCGGTCGTCCGGCGTCGTTTCGACCTGCGCGTCACCGGCCCGACGGGCGAGAGCGGACCCGGCGACTGACACCCGGGCCCGCGCACCCCGCCCGGTCTGGCAGAATGACGCGTTGAGTACCGACCGGACAGGGCCCTCTCTCCCCGTCCGGTCCGTCCATCCGGGCCGGTGCCGACGGTGTGACCCCACCCGACGCGCACCGATCCACCCGCTCGTCACCTCAGGAGTTCCCACAACCGTGGCCACCAAGATCAAGCTCACCCGCATCGGCAAGATGCGCGAGCCGCACTACCGCATCGTCGTCGCCGACTCGCGCAACAAGCGTGACGGCCGGTCCATCGAGACGATCGGCGAGTACCACCCCAAGAACGACCCTTCGGTCATCAAGGTCGACGCCGAGCGGGCCGCCTACTGGCTCGGTGTCGGCGCGCAGCCGACCGAGGCCGTCGCCGCGATCCTCAAGGTCACCGGCGACTGGCAGAAGTTCAAGGGTCTGCCCGCCCCGGAGCCGATGAAGCTGCCGGCCGAGAAGCCCGACAAGCAGGCGCTGTTCAACGCCGCGATCGCCGAGGCCGGTGGCGACACGACCGAGGCCGGGGGTGCGGCCACCACGCCGCGCAAGAAGGCGGCCAAGAAGACCGCCGACGCGCCCGCCGAGGCATCCGCCGCCGAGGCCCCCGCCGAGGCTCCGGCGACCGACCAGCCGGCGAGCTGACGTGCTCGAGGAGGCTCTCGAGCACCTCGTGCGCGGCATCGTCGACCACCCGGACGACGTCCAGGTCGACCTCGTCGACAACCGGCGGGGACGCCGCCTCGAGATCCGCGTCAACCCCGAGGATCTCGGCCGGGTGATCGGCCGCAACGGCCGCACCGCCAAGGCCCTGCGCCAGGTCGTCAACGGCGTCGGGGGCAAGGGCATCCGCGTCGACGTCGTCGACGTGGACCGGCGCTGACCGCTGCCGGCCGGCCCACCGGGCCGCCGCGCGCGACGAGCAGTCGGAAGCGACGACCGTGAGTGACGACGAGACCGCCACCGGTGCCGAGGCACTGGTGGCGGTCGGTCGTGTCGGCCCGGCCCGGGGCGTGCGCGGCGACCTGTTCGTCGAGCCGTGGACCGACGCGCCCGAGGAACGCTTCGCGCCGGGCTCGGTCCTCGTCACCGAGCCCACCGAGGCGGGGCCGCTGACCGTGGAGACCGCCGTCGTCTCCAGTGGCAAGCAGGTCGTGCACTTCCTCGGCGTGGACGGCCGGGTCGAGGCCGAGGCGCTGCGCGGCGTCCGCCTCTTCGTGGCGGCGGCGCACCGGCCCGCCCTCGCCGACCCGGACGAGTTCTACGACACCGATCTGATCGGCCTCACCGCCCGGACGGTCGACGGCGCCGAGCTCGGCCCGGTCGTCGACATCACGCACGCCGGGGGAGCGGACTACCTCGTGGTGGCCGTCGCCGGCACCGACCGGCTCGTCCCGTTCGTGGCCGCCATCGTGCCCGCGGTGGACGTCGCCGCCGGGATCGTGACCGTCGACCCGCCCGCGGGCCTGTTCGAGCTGTGAGCAGCGACCCGACACCCGCACCGGCGCCGCAGCTGCGCCTCGACGTCGTCACCATCTTCCCGGACTACCTCGCCCCGCTGCACCAGTCGCTGCTGGGCCGCGCCATCGCCCGCGGGCAGGTGGGCCTGCGCGTGCACGACCTGCGTCGCTGGACCGACGACGTCCACCGCACCGTCGACGACACCCCCTACGGCGGCGGCCCCGGCATGGTGATGCTGCCCGAGCCATGGGGCCGCGCGCTCGACGAGATCGCCCCCCCGGACTCCCGCCCGCAGCCGCGGCTGATCGTCCCCACGCCGTCGGGGACGCCGTTCACGCAGGCCACCGCGGCCCGGCTGGCGCGCGAACCGTGGCTGCTGTTCGGCTGCGGGCGCTACGAGGGCATCGACAGCCGCGTCGTGGAGTACGCGGCGGAGCGCATGCCGGTCGAGGAGATCTCGCTCGGCGACTACGTGCTCGCCGGGGGCGAGGTCGCGGTGCTCGTCGTCGCCGAGGCGGTCGGACGGTTGCTGCCGGGCGTCCTGGGCAACGCCGAGTCCGCGGTCGACGACTCGTTCGCCGCCGGCCCGGCGGGGCTGCTCGAGGCGCCCGCCTACACCAAGCCCGCGAGCTGGCGGGGCCTGGACGTCCCGGACGTCCTGCTCTCGGGCAATCACGCCGCGATCACGGCCTGGCGGACCGAGCGCAGCCGTGCCCGCACGGCCGAACGGCGCCCCGAGCTGCTGCCGCCCGAGCCCGGTGCGTCCGACCCGGGCCCGCCCGGCCCGCGCGCGACGTCCTAGGCGACGATCTCCGCCGCCGCGCCCGGTGGCAGCGTGTCCAGCGTGGCGAGCTCCCGCGCCCGGCCGGCCGGCTGCGGGCGGGCGAAGAAAAAGCCCTGGCCGGTGTCGACGTTGAGCCCGTGCAACGCGAAGGCCTGCGCCTGTCCCTCGATGCCCTCGGCGACGACCGTCAACCCGAAGGCGTGGGCGGCCTCGACGATGAGGCGCACCAGCTGGTGGTGCGCGGACTCGTCGGAGCCGGTGAACGAGCGGTCGATCTTCAGCATGTCGACGGGCAGCTTCGGCAGCTGGCCGATCGACGTGTAGCCGGTGCCGAAGTCGTCGATCGCCATGCAGACGCCCATCGCGCGCAGCGTGTGCATGTTGTCCAGTGCGATGGGGTCGTCGACCAGCACGGTCTCGGTGATCTCGACGACGAGGCGGGACGGGTCGATGCCCGACGCGTCGAGTGCGGCGCGGACGTCGAAGACGAGGTCGCGCGACGCGAGATGGCGTCCCGACACGTTGACCGCCATCGTCAGCGGGTGCGGGTGGGCGCCCTCGGCGTCCCATCGCGCGAGCTGCGCGGTGGCCTCGTGCAGCGTCCACCGGCCGATGCGGTTGATCAGCATCGACTTCTCGGCGACGGGGATGAACTCGTCGGGCGAGAGCAGGCCGTGGACGGGGTGATGCCAGCGGATGAGCGCCTCGAAGCCGATCGGTCGTGACGTGCTCATCTCGACGACGGGCTGGTAGTGCAGCTCGAAGTGCTCGTCGGCCAGGGCGTGTTCGAGCTCGCGCTCCAGCAGCGCACGCCGGTCGAGGGAGTGACGCAGCGCCTCGTCGAAGATGCCGACCCGCCCGCGGCCGGCGGCCTTCGCGCTGTACGCGGCGGCGTCGGCCTGGCTGAGCAGCTTCTCGGCGTCGACCGAGGCGTCCTGGCACACGCTGATGCCGAGGCTCGCGCCGATGCGGGCGGTCCGGCCGTCGATGGCGACGGGGAGGCTGATGGCCTCGACCAGCCGCTCGGCCAGGGCGACGAACGCGAAGTCGGGGGTGGCGTCCTCGACCAGGATCACGAACTCGTCGCCGCCGAGTCTGAACACGGAGTCGGCGTCGCGGATCACCGCCACCATGCGCTCGGACGACGCCCGCAGCACCGCGTCCCCGACGCCGTGCCCGTGGCTGTCGTTGACCGCCTTGAAGTGATCGAGATCGACGTAGATGAGGGCGGTCAGCGCGCCCACGCGGCGGGCGCGCTGCAGCGCGCGGCGGATGGCGAGCATCGCCTGCGTGCGGTTGGGCAGCCCGGTCAGACCGTCGTGCGTGGCCTGGTACTGCAGGTCGCTGCGGGCGAGGTCGCGCTCGTGGATCGCGTCGACGATGGTCGCGACCGAGCTGTGCATGACCGCCCCCAGCGCGCCGGGCAGCGGCGTACGCACGATCGTGGCGTCGAGATCGCCGGCGGCGACCGCGGCGGCCTGCGCCTCGATCCGGCGCAGGCTGGCCACGGCCGCGGACAGGCCGTCGGCGACGGTGCGGATCTCACGGGGTCCGTCGGCGCGGACGTCCACCAGCTCGCCGCGGCCGACGTGCTCGGCCGTGCGGGACAGCGACTGCAGCGGCCGGGCGATCGCCCGACGGACGAAGATCCCGATGCCGACAGACATGCCGACGACGAGCAGGACGAGGGCGGCGACGAGCGTCGCCATGAGGTAGGCCGACGAACGCAGCGCCGTGGCAGCACGCACCGCGCTCCGCACGGTGGCGGTCTCGACGCGACCCAGGTCGGTGGTGCGCGCGATGTGCGCCCGGTACATCGCGAGGACGCCGGCGAGGGCCAGCGGATGGGTGGCGTCACCGGCGAAGGCGGCGAACTGCGCCTGCAGCCGCGCCGTGCCCGGCCGGGCCATCGCTCGGCGCCACAGCGCCGCCGTCCGGGTGCCGGTGCGCGCGAGGACCGCGTCGGACGCGGTCTCGAACGCCGCCCACGACCGCAGCCAGGCCGTCCGTGCCGCGGCCCGCGTCTCCCGCGCGCCCAGGCCGGGGAAGCGGTCGGCGGCCAGCAGCGCGAGCTCGCCCGTCCCGGCCTGGGTCGCCTCGCCGACCAGGGCACTGTCGCGCAGGGCCTGGCTCAGGGCCCGGGCCGAGGCGTTCGCGACCGCGTCGCTCATCAGCCGGCGGGCGCCGAGACCGAGGGACGTCCCCGCGGCGACGAGCGCGTCGTAGCCGGCCGGCAGGCGCACCGCGGCGTCGATGTCGGCGCGGGCCCGGCGCAGCGTCGCCGGCAGCGCTCGCAGCCGGGAACGCACGCCGGGTCGAGCCGACGCGGCGTCGAGGGCGGCGTCGGTCTGCCGACGTTGGCGGGCTATCGAGGACGTCGTGAGACCCAACTCGGCCGGCGCGACACCGCGGAGCCCGGCCGCCCGGTGGAGGGCGGGTGTCGTGACGGCGGCATACGCGCTCGCCGAGAGGAGCTCGCCCTGCAGGTCGGCCTGCACCCGTTCCAGGGCGGCGGCGTCCTGGACGAGCTCGGCGGTCCGGTCCGCGGCGTGTGCCTCGTCGATGCGCTGCACGAGCTCGAGGCCGCCGAAGCCGGCGCACACGAGCAGGGGCGCGATGATGAGCGCGGTGAGGTACGTCCGCAGGCGCACGCCCCGGATGCCCCGCCACCCCCGACGGTTCCGATCCACACCCGGGTGATCGGCGGCGACGCCCGCGACCTGAGGGCCGGAGGTCCCGGGGCCGGCGCCGCCGTGCCGGCGCGCGCCCGTGGGCCGTTTCGCCGTCGGCCCGGGCAGTGTGGCATCATCGTGGGGTTGCCCATCGCGCGTCAGTCGCGCGCCGGAGCCCTGCACCGCACTGCCGAGACCGAGAGCGAAGACTTCGACATGAACACCCTCGACACCCTCGAAGCCGCGTCCCTGCGCGAGGACGTGCCGGACTTCCGCCCCGGCGACACCCTCAAGGTGCACGTGCGGGTCATCGAGGGGAACCGCTCTCGCGTGCAGATCTTCCAGGGCGTCGTCATCCGCCGTCAGGGTGGCGGGCTGCGCGAGACCTTCACGGTCCGCAAGGTCAGCTTCGGCGTCGGCGTCGAGCGCACCTTCCCGGTCCACACGCCGGTGATCGACAAGATCGAGGTCGTGACCCGCGGCGACGTCCGCCGCGCCAAGCTGTACTACCTGCGCGACCTGCGCGGCAAGGCTGCGAAGATCAAGGAGAAGCGCGAGACCGTCTCGCGCTGACCCGCCACCGGCGGGCGCTGCGGGCAGGGACGCATTGACCGACGAACCCGAGGGCGGGCGCGACGACGCGGCCGGCTCCGCCGACCCGGCTTCACGTCCGGACGACGGCACGCGCTCCGGTGCGCACGCGGCCGGCGCGGCGGGCGAGACCGCCGCTCCCGCCGAGGGCGCCGACACCGTCGAGAGCGCCGCCTCCACCCACGACGCCGCGGCCGACGACGCCCTCACCCCCGACGCCTCCACCCCCGACGCCTCCACCCCCGACGCCTCCACCCCCGACGCCTCCACCCCCGACGCCTCCACCCCCGACGCCTCCACCCCCGACGCCTCGCACGACGCCGCGGCCGAGGACGGGGCGGTCGTCGGGGATGCCGCGGCCGACGAGCACGGGGGCGAGTCCCGCTGGCGGCGACGCCGCCGCGAGAAGGCGGCCAAGCCCCGTCGCAAGGCGCCGTGGTGGGAGCTCCCGTTGCTGGTCGCCGTCGCGATCGGCATCGCGATCCTGGTCAAGAGCTTCGTCGTCCAGCCCTTCTACATCCCGTCGGACTCGATGGAGAAGACGCTGCACGGCTGCCCGGGGTGCTCGGGCGACCGCATCCTGGTCAACAAGCCGATCTACAGCGTCATCCGCGATCCCGAGCCCGGCGACATCGTGGTGTTCGACGCGCCCGACGGGTGGGAGCGCGAGACCACCAGCAGCCCGCCCGGCAATCCCGTGGTGCGGGTCGTGCGCGGCTTCGGCCAGCTCATCGGCTTCGTGCCGCCCGACGGCGAGGTCCTCGTCAAGCGCGTGATCGCCGTCGGCGGCCAGACGGTGAAGGGCGTGCAGGTGCCGACGACCGCGGCCGAGCGGAGCCGCACCGGCATGAAGGTCAAGACCGCCGTCATGGTGAGCGACAAGGGTCCCGGCGGCCCTTTCCGCACTCTCGACGAGCCCTACACCTATCGCGCCGAGGGGGACGGCGACGACCGCGCGTTCCCGGCCGTGACGGTCCCGAAGGGGCGGTTGTGGGTGATGGGCGACCACCGCACCGACTCCGCCGACTCGCGTTACCACTGTGCCGCCGGCGGTGAGGACGTGACCGAGACCACGGAGTGCAACGCGGTGACCAGCACCGTCCCCGTCGACAAGGTCATCGGCAAGGCGTTCGTCATCGCCTGGCCGCCGTCGCGGTGGGGCACGTTGGGAACGCCGTCGACGTTCGAGTCCGCCTCGGCCGCCGCCGGTCCGGAGCTGCCGGCCGCGGCCTCGCTCGCCGTCGTCGCGCCCGTGCTCGTCGTGCGGCGCCGCCGGCGCCGCGACCGCTGAGGGACGGGATCGTGCCCCGTACCGTTCCCGCGTCCGGACTGGCGTTCCGGCCCCCGCGCCTCGTCGTGCGGCGCGACGGGCCGCTCGGCGGCTACGAGTCGGCCCTGGCCCGCGCCGGCTTCGAACACGTCGCCGGCGCCGACGAGGCCGGCCGGGGCGCCTGCGCCGGGCCGCTCGTCGTGGCCGCGTGCATCCTGCCCCAGGGCCGGCGCGGGCGGATCGAGGGCCTGGACGACTCCAAGGTGCTCACCGCGGCCGTCCGCGAGTCCCTCTACGGCACGGTCACGCGCCGGGCGCTCGCGTACTCCGTCGTCGTCGTGCCGGCGGCCGAGATCGACGCGTACGGGCTGCACGTCGCGAACCTCGCCGGGATGCGGCGGGCGCTCGCGACGCTCGTGCCCGGCGCGCAGTACGCGCTCACCGACGGGTTCCCGGTGCCCGGGTTGGGCGTCCCGGCGACCGCGGTGTGGAAGGGCGACGCGACGGTGGCGTGCATCGCCGCCGCGTCGATCCTGGCCAAGGTGACGCGCGACCGCATCATGACCGGCATGCACGAGGAGTGGCCCGAGTACGACTTCGCCAAGCACAAGGGGTACGTCACCGCGACCCACGCCGCGGCCCTGTCCCGGTTCGGACCCTGCCCCCAGCACCGGCGTCGCTACGTGAACGTGCGTCGCGCGATGCGCAGTGGCATCGGCGGTGGCATCGGCGGTGGCATCGGCGGTGGCATCGGCGGTGGCATCGGCGGTGTCACGGCCGTGGGGGACAATGGGATCGACGCGTTCGACGAGCTCGCCCCCGGGCTCGACGGGGCCGAGATCGCATGAGTGCCGAGGAGGGCAGATGAGCGCGGAGGATCTCGAGAACTACGAGACCGAGATGGAACTGCAGCTCTACCGCGAGTACAAGGACATCGCGTCGCAGTTCAACTACGTCGTGGAGACCGAGCGTCGCTTCTACCTCACCAACGACGTCGACCTGCAGCCTCGAAACACCGACGGCGAGGTCTACTTCGAGCTGACGATGCGCGACGCCTGGGTGTGGGACATGTACCGCCCCGCTCGCTTCGTGAAGACCGTGCGTGTCGTGACGTTCAAGGACGTCAACATCGAAGAGCTCGACAAGCCCGATCTCGAGCTCCCGGGCAAGGACGGCTTCACCCGCTGAGCGCGCCCGTCCGCGACGAGGCCGGCGCCTACGAGCTGTTCGAGCGGCTGCGCTGGGGCGGCCACCCGCACCGGTGCCCGCGCTGCGCGGCCACCGGGCGGTGCCGCTACCTGCCGCCGGCGGACGGCCGTACCCGTGCCACGTCGAGCGGCGGCAGGACGGTGCGCCGCGTGTGGCGCTGTGCCGCCTGCCGCGGCCAGTTCACCGTCCTGACCGGCACCGTGCTCGAACGCACCCGCGCGCCGTTGCGCCTCTGGCTGGCCGTCGCGGCCGACGTGGTCGCGGGGCCGGTCGCGACGCGCGAGCTCGCCCGGCGGCATGCGACGACGCCCGAGACCGCACGTCACCTTTTCGCCCGGCTCACCGCCGCCGGCGTGGGGGTCCACGGCGGTGAGCCCGACGCGCGGGCCGAGCTGGCGCGCGTGCTCCGGCTCCCGCCGTCGGATGTCGCCCGGATCGTCGCGGCCGCGCCGGGGCGCCGCACGCCGCCGGCCGGGGGGCCGACCGCCGACTACCGGTGACGCCGCCCGCGGCCCTGTGGTTCGCCGATCCGCCCGGCCGCGCGTCGTCCACAGGGGAGGCGACCGGCGCCCGCCGGACCGCGTCGGCGCGGCACCGTGGAGCCATGCGAGTCAAGGACGCCGTGGGCCGCTTCGGCGAGCAGGTCGCCGTCGAGCACCTGGAGGCCGCCGGTCTGGTCGTCGTCGATCGCAACTGGCGCTGCCGCGACGGCGAGCTCGACGTGGTGGCCCACGACGGCGCCGAGCTGGTGTTCGTCGAGGTGAAGACGCGCTCGTCGCGCGCGTACGGGACACCGGCGCAGGCCGTGGACCGGGTGAAGGCGGCACGCATCCGCCGGCTCGCCCTGGCCTGGCTCGCCGAACGTCGGGCCGGCGGCGAGCGGTCGTGGCCGGTGCTGCGCTTCGACGTGGTCACCGTGGTCCGGCGCCCGGGCGGGCTCGACGTCGAGCACCTGCGCGGCGCGTTCTGAGGGGAGGGGACGGCATGGGGTTGGCCAAGACGCTCGCCGTCGGGTTGAGCGGCATCGACGGGCACGTGGTGGAGGTCGAGTGCGACATCTCGGCAGGGTTGCCCGGCATGTCGTTCACCGGCCGGGCCGACGGATCGGTCGTCGAGTCACGCGACCGGTTGCGCGCCGCCGTGCACAACTGCGGGGCCGATTGGCCGAACCGCAAGATCACCGTGGCGCTGCTGCCGGCCGACACACCGAAGCGGGGGTCCCGCTTCGACCTGGCGGTGGGTCTGGCGGTGCTCGCCGCCGACGGTCAGCTACCGCCGCCGGCGGTCGCGGCCGCGGCCTGGATCGCCGAGCTCGGGCTGACGGGCGCGCTCCGGCCGGTGCGCGGCGTGCTGCCCGCGGTCGTCGCGGCCAGGGCACACGGCGTCGAGCGGGTGGTGGTGGCCCGGGCCAACGCCGCCGAGGCGGCGCTCGTCGACGGTGTCGACGTGCGTGCGGCCGACGACCTCGGCCAGATCGTGCGGTGGCTGACCGGCGAGGGGCCTGCCCTCGACCGGGCCGCGGTGGCGGCCGCCGCGACCGACGGTCGGGCCGGCCCCGACCTCGCCGACGTCGCCGGTCAGGGCATGGCCAGGCGGGCCCTCGAGATCACCGCGGCGGGCGGTCACCATCTCTACCTCGTCGGGAGCCCGGGGGCGGGCAAGACCATGCTCGCCGAGCGGCTGCCCGACCTGCTGCCCCCGCTCGACGACGCCGCCGCGCTCGAGGTCACCGCGATCCACTCGATCGCGGGGCTGCTCGGTGAGGGGGCGACGTTGGTACGTCGACCACCGATCCGCGCGCCGCACCACACCGCCTCGCTCGCCGCCCTGGTGGGCGGCGGATCGCACCTGGCCCGGCCCGGCGCGATCAGCCTGGCGCACCGGGGCGTGCTGTTCCTCGACGAGGCGCCCGAGTTCGCGCCCGCGTCGCTCGACGCGCTGCGGCAACCCCTCGAGTCGGGCACCGTCGTCCTGCTGCGCGCCGGCGGAGCCGTGACGTATCCCGCACGGTTCCAGCTCGTGCTCGCGGCGAACCCGTGCAGCTGCGCGGCGCGGCCGTCCGAATGCGTGTGTTCGGCGCACGCGCTGCGCCGACACCGGCAGCGGTTGTCCGGGCCGCTCATGGACCGCATCGACCTGCGTGTCCGGGTCGAGCCGGTGGCCCGGGCTGCGTTGCTCGACCGCGGCGGGGCGCGCGAGAGCACCGCCGAGGTCGCGCAGCGGGTCGCCGAGGCGCGGCGTCGTGCCGTCGAACGGTGGGCGCCGACGGGGTTGCGGGTGAACGCCGACATCCCCGGCTCGGTGTTGCGCTCGCGGCAATGGCTGCCCCCGGCCGGCGCCCTCCAGCGCGCCGAGGAGCTGCTCGAGCGCGGTGAGCTCAGTGCGCGGGGCTTCGACCGCGTCCTGCGCACGGCGTGGACGATCGCCGATCTGGCCGGCGTGCCCGCGTTGGACCGGGACGCGCTGGAGGAGGCGCTGTTCTTCCGCGCCGGCACGGTCGAGGCGTCGGCGGCATGACCGGGAGCCCGCAGCGTGCGGCCGCGGTCGCCGACGAGGTGCTGCTCGCCCGCGCCTACCTGAACCGGGTGGTCGAACCGGCGTCGGTCCCGCTGTGGCGCTTCGTCCGCGCCGTCGGGCCGGTCGAGGCCGCCGAGCGGGTCCGGTGCCAGGACGTCCCCGACGACGTCCGCGACGTCACCAGCGCGCGGCACGCCGGGGTCGACCCGCACGCCGACCTCGAGGCCGCCGCGCGCCACGGCATCCGGCTGGTGGTTCCGGAGTCGGCGGACTGGCCCCACTTCGCGCTCGCGGCACTGGAACACGCCGCGGTCGCCCGACTGCGCACCTACGACGTCGAGCCGGAGCGCTACCGCCGGACCGGTGAGCCGATCCCGCCGCTGGCGCTGTGGCTGCGCGGGCCGCTCGACCCGAGCGGGCTGGCCGTACGGGCGGCCGGCATCGTGGGCTCGCGCCGCTCGACGCGCTACGGCGACACGGTGGCCCGCCGGTTCGCCCGCGAGCTCGCCGAGCGCGACGTCGTCGTGGTGTCCGGCGGTGCGTTCGGCATCGACACCGCGGCGCACGACGGGGCACTCGCCGCGGGGGGCGAGACCGTGCTCGTCTCCGCGGGCGGCCTGGACGCCGCGTACCCCGCCCAGCACCGCGTCCTGTTCGGCCGGGTCGCCGCGTCGGGGCTGCTGGTCTCGGAGCACGCGCCGGGTGCCTCGCCGCGGCGCGGCCGCTTCCTGGTCCGTAACCGGCTCGTCGCCGCCTTCGCCACCGGCACCGTCGTCGTCGAGGCCGGGCAGCGCTCCGGGACGCGCAACACGGTCGGTCACTGTGCGCGGCTGGGCCGGCCGATCATGGTGGTGCCGGGTCCGGTCGACTCGGCGGAGTCGGTCGGCTGTCACGACCTGCTGCGCGACGAGCGGTGGGCCGCCACCCTCGTCACCTCCGCGGCGGACGTCCTCGCCGTGGTCGGCGGTCTCGGCGACCTCGCCGGTGATGCCGCCGGTGAGGTCGTGGGGGAGGTCGCCGGCACCGGTGTCGCTGCGGGCGGCGGTACGGCCGGGGGCTCTCACGCCGCCCCGGACCGAACGCGAGCACGGCGTGCGGGCCGACTGCGGCGGGTGCTCGACGCGCTCGACGACCGGTCCCGGGCCGTCTTCGACAGCTTCCCGTCCGGCTGCGCCGTGCAGCCGGACGAGGTCGTCTTCGCGTCGGGGCTGACGGTGAGCGAGGTGCTGCGCTCGCTGCCGGTGCTCGAGCTCGCCGGTCTGATCGAGCAGTACGACGGCGGCTTCCGGATCGCGCCGTGACGGCGGACCGTTCCCTCGCGCCACGCTGCCCGGCCGCGACTCGACCCGGCGCGGCGGGACCACCGTCCCTCGGCAGGCGGCCGGGAGCACGACAGAATCGGGGTCGCCCGGCGAGGGTGCGGTCAAGCCGGTCCCGGTCGTCGCGGCCGGACTGCGCGACGACCGGCGCGGGTGCCCGTGGCCCGCGCCCCGTCGGCAGCCGCGAACGGCGCCAGGGCGTTCCGTGAGGTCGACGCTTCGCCGCGCGACTCCCGGGTATCGCGGCTACACTTCCCAAACCTCCATACAACGGGCACGGCCACTCCCGCCGATGCGGGAACGTTGCCCCCACGGACCCCCGTGGCCGGGTCCGGTCGAACCCCACCCCGACCGGACCCGGCCGCGGGCCCGCACCCGGGACCCGTCGCGCGCCCCCACCCGGTGCCCGCCGCCGCGGTGCGCCGGCGCTTGGCGGCCCCGCACCGGGAACGGTTCGCGAGCCTCGCCCGCGTGGCAGCTTGACCGCCCGGCCGCGGTCGCGAACCGTGCAGGGATGGCGACGACCGGGCGCGGCGACGGGGCTGCCGGGGCTGCCGGGGCTGCCGGGGCCTACAGGGCGACCATCGGGGCGACGGCCGCCGTGGCCGCGCTGCGCGACGCACTCCCACCCGCGCTCGCCGACGCCGTGGCCGGGTTCGAGCAGCACCTGCGCCTCGAGCGCAACCGCTCGCCCCACACGGTGCGCGCGTACGTCGGGGACGTGGTCGGCTACCTCGACCACCTGAGCAGGCTGGGGGGCCGCTCCGCGCGCGACATCGAGCTCGCGTCGCTGCGCGGTTGGCTGGCTGCCCAGCGTGATCGCAGCGCCTCGCGGGCGACGATGGCCCGGCGCTCGGCCTCGCTGCGCACGTTCTGCGCCTGGGCGCACCGCGCCGGTCTGCTGAGCGACGATCCCGGTCAGCTGCTCGCCAGCCCGAAGGCGCGCCGCGAGCTGCCGGCGGTACTGCGGGCCGACCAGGCGGCCCGCGTCATGACGGCGGACGCTCCCGAGGCCGACGAGGCGATCCGACTACGGGACCGGCTCGTCGTCGAGCTGCTGTACGCCAGCGGGGTCCGGGTCTCGGAGCTGATCGGGCTGGACATCGACGACGTCGACCGGCGACGTCGGGTGCTGCGCGTGTTGGGCAAGGGCTCGAAAGAGCGCACCGTGCCCTACGGGTTGGCCGCCGACGACGCCCTCGGGGGTTGGCTCGCCACCGGACGACCCACGCTCGTGACCGCGGCCTCCGGGTCGGCGCTGCTGCTCGGCGTGCGGGGCGGGCGGCTGGACGTCAGGGCGGCGCGCCGCATCGTCCACGACCGGGCCGCCCGGGTCGACGGTGCCCCCGACCTCGGCCCCCACGGGTTGCGGCACAGCGCGGCCACGCACCTGCTCGAGGGCGGGGCCGACCTCCGCACGGTGCAGGAGGTGCTCGGCCACGCCGATCTGGCGACCACCCAGATCTACACGCACGTGTCGGTCGAGCGGCTGCGCCGCACGTACCGGCAGGCGCACCCCCGCGCCTGAGCCGGCGGGCGACCCGCAGCCGGCCGCTCCGTGCGGGTTGGGCCGGCCGGCCGGTCACCCCGTCCGCGGCCAGGGCAGCAGCCGGACCGCGCCGAGCCGGCGCAGCAACGACAACGGGTCCAGGTAACTGCCGCCTCGGCGGGCACCCCAGTGCAGGCACCGCGGTCGCGGGCAGCCCGGGTGCCGGCCGCGCAGGGTGCCGATCACCTGGCCCAGCCGCACGCGCTCGCCCCGGGTCACTGCCGGCCGAAGTGGCTCGTACTCCGTCCGGATGCCGTCCGCGTGCGTCACCACCACGACCCCGCGCCCGGCCACCGCACCCGCGAACGTGACGACACCGGCCGCAGCTGCGAGCACAGAATCAACTCTCGACAGGAGATCGATACCACGATGCCCTGGGCCGTAGGGATCGAGCGGAGGATCGAAGGGTCGGACCACCCGCAGCGGCACGACGGGCGGCGCGTACCGAACCGCGACCGGCATCGCGACCGGCACCGCCGGCCCGGCCCGCGCGGCGGACCCGGTGGACGGCAGCGGCGCCGAACCGGTGTTCGGGCCGTCCGCCGGCGCGGTGGCGAGCGCCACGAACGCGGCGGCGACGAGCGGGAGGGCGCGCATCGGCCGACCGTCGCACGGCACGGCGACGGTCGCACGAGACAACGGCAGGCTGTGGACGAACGCTGCGCCGTCCACAGGCGGGTGCGGCGAGGGAAACGATGTCGGCGCGGCAGGCGAAGATGTCCCCATGCCCCGCCCCGCCGTGCCGCTCGTCGGCCGCACCGCCGAGCTCGCCGGGCTCACGGCCGCGGTCCGCGCCGCCGAGCAGGGTTCGGCGGCCGCGCTCGTCGTCGGCGGCGACGCCGGGGTGGGCAAGACCCGACTGCTCGGCGAGCTGACCTCGATCGCCGCCGACGCCGGTTTCCTCGTCCTCGTCGGGCACTGCATCGACCTCGGCGACACCCCGCCGCCCTACCTGCCGCTGACCGAGGCGTTCTCCCGGCTCGCCGCCGAGCGGCCCGAGCTCGTCGACGACGTCGTCACCCGCTTCCCGGCGCTCGCCCGACTGCTGAGCGGCCGGGCCGCGGGCGCCGGCGGCGGCCCGGCCGGCGACGACCGCGTCGAGCGTGGCGAGCTGTTCGACTCGGTCCGCGCGGCGCTGGCCCACCTCGCGGTCGCGCAGCCGGTCGCGCTGTTCGTCGAGGACGCCCACTGGGCCGACCAGGCCACCCGCGACCTGCTCGGCTTCCTGTTCACCCGCCTCGGCCGCGAGCGGCTCGTGACCGTCGTCAGCTACCGCAGCGACGACCTGCACCGCCGTCACCCGCTGCGGCGCACTCTCGCCGAGTGGTCGCGGCTGAACTCCGTCACGCGGCTGAATCTGGAACCCCTCGGCGCCGACGACGTCCGCGCGCTCGTGCGCGCGATGTCCACCGCCGGGTCCACCGCCGGGTCGGCCGTCTGGTCCGGCGCCCCCAGACCTGGCGGCGCCGACAGCGCCGACAGCGCCGACGTCACCGCTCTCACTGCCGTCAGCGCCGGCGACGTCGACGACATCGTCCGGCGTGCCGACGGCAACGCGTTCTTCGCCGAGGAGCTGCTCGCGGCGATCGTCCAGTCCGACACCGGCGAGTCGCTGCCGTGGCAGCTGGCCGACCTGCTGCTGGTGCGCCTCGACCGGCTCTCCGAGGACGCGCGGCGCGTCGTGCGGGTGGCTGCCGTCGCCGGGCGGCGCGTGACGCACACGGCGCTCGAGGCGGCGGCGCAGATGCCCGCGGGCCAGCTCGAGACCGCGCTGCGCGAGGCCATCGACAGCCACGTGCTGCAGCTGACGACGAGCGGGCGTGGGTACGTGTTCCGGCACGCGCTGCTCGCCGAGGCGGTGTACGACGACCTGCTGCCGGGGGAGCGGGTCCGTCTGCACGCGGCCTACGCGGCCGTCCTCGCGGCCGATCCCGAGCACCGGGCCGCGGAGCTCGCCCGGCACGCCAACGCCTCCCACGACCTGCCGACGGCGTACGCGGCCAGCCTCGCGGCCGGCGACGAGGCCATCTCGCTCGCCGCGCCGCAGGAGGCGCTGCAGCACTACGAGACGGCGCTCGAGCTTGCCCCGCGCGTCATCGACCGCCCGGGCGACCCCGAGCTGATCCTCGCCGCGGTCGAGGCCGCCGACGCCGCCGGCTTCACGCAGCGCGGCATCCGGCTCGCCGGCCGCGCGCTCGACGAGCTGCCCGCCGACGCCGACCCCATCGACCGCGCGACGCTGCTGTACGCCAGCGTGCTGGCCGCGCTGGGCAACGAGGTCGGCGACGACGTGCTGACGACCTCGGCCGAGGCGCTGCGCCTCGTCCCGGTCACCCCACCGACCCGGCTGCGCTCCCGGTTGCTGGCGCTGCACGCGCGGGTTCTGCTCAGCTTCGGCCGCGACGCCGACGCCGAGCGGCACGCCCGCGAGGCGCTCGCCGCCGGCGAGGCGGCGGGCTCCGAACTCGCCCGCACCGACGCCCGGGCCACGGTGGCGATCCTGGAGCGCCGCAAGGGCGACCCCCACGGCGCGGCGGCGCTGCTGGCGGCCGTCGTCGAGCAGGCCCGCCGCTCCGAGGACTTCGGCACCGAGGTGCGCAGCCGGTACGGCCTGGGCAGTCTCTGGTACGACCTCACCGACCTCGACCGCGCCGAGCACGAGTTCGCGCTGGGGCACCGCCGCGCCGTCGAGACCGGCCGGCAGTGGGGCATGTGGGGCGTCCACGCGCGGGCGATGACCGCCACGGTGCAGTACGTGCACGGCGAATGGGACGCCGCCCTGCGCACGCTCGACACCGCGGGGGAGCGACCGACGGGACTGGCCGCGGCGATCCTGCGCTCCACCGGCATGGCGGTCCGCGCCGGCCGGGGCGACGCCACGGTGCTGACCGAGCTCGACGACCTGGGCCCCTACCGCCACCGCGAGGGGCGCATCGGGCTGTACGCGGCGTACGCCGCGATCGAGCTCCACGAGCAGCGCGCCGACGTGGACTCGGCCCTGGCGGTGATCGCCGAGATCGTCGAGGAGCTCAGCCGGCTGTGGCTCGACCCGTGGTTCGCCGGCCGCATCCAGCTCAGCGCCATCGGCATCGCCACGCTGGCGGCCGCGGCGGCCGGAGCGCCCGCGTCCCGCCACGCCGCGCTGGCCGCCGAGGGGGAGCGGCTGCACGCCGACGGGCGTCGGGGCGCCCGGGGCGGCGAGGCGCCCACGACCCCCCGCCGACTGGGACGTGAGGGCGTGGCCTGGCTCGCGCGGCTCGAGGCCGAGGCGGCGCGGCTGCGCTGGCTCACCGGGCACGACGCCCCGTCCGCCGATTCCCTGGTCGACGCGTGGCAGGCGACGGTCGACGCGTTCGGCTTCGGGCACGTCCCGCAGGTCGCCCGCTCGCAGGTCCGCCTGGCCGAGGCGCTGCGCGCGGTGGGGCGCGGGGCCGAGGCGGTGGCCGCCGCCGACCGGGCCCGCGAGGCCGCGCAGCGGCTCGGGGCGGCGCCGCTGTCGGCCGAGCTCCGCGCCCTCGGCGGCGAGCGCCGCACCGGGCGCGCCGGGCGCAGCGGCGGCGCCGGTCTCACCGCGCTCACCGACCGCGAGCAGGGCGTGCTGGCCGAGCTCGTCGACGGCCGCACCAACCGCCAGATCGCGGCCAAGCTGTTCATCAGCGAGAAGACGGTGAGCGTCCACGTCACCAACATCATGGGCAAGCTGGGGGTCCGCAGCCGCGCCGAGGCCGCCGCCCTGGCCCGCCGCGGCTGACCCCGCCCGGCCGCGGCGCGGGGCGGCCACCGGGAGCGCTACGATGGTCACGCAGCTCGAGCGATCGGGCTGACTTCGCGTGTCCTTCTCCCGAACGCAACAGGGAGATCGGCGGCCAGCCTCGGTCCGGCTCCTCGACGAGCCGGTCCCCTGGTCCGCGACACCGGGCACCAGGGCGAGCGGACCGTCCGGTCCACCTCGCGACAACCGAGGCCGCGTGCGGCAGGTGTCAGCCTGCGCGCGCACGAACAGAACAAGGAGGACGTCGGCATGCCCGTCGTCACCATGAAGGAGATGCTCGAGTCGGGCGTCCACTTCGGCCACCAGACCCGTCGCTGGAACCCGAAGATGAAGCGCTTCATCCTCACCGAGCGCAACGGTCTGTACATCATCGACCTGCACCAGACGCTGTCCTACGTCGACCGCGCCTTCGAGTTCGTCAAGGAGACCGTCGCCCACGGCGGCACGGTGCTCTTCGTCGGCACGAAGAAGCAGGCCCAGGAGTCCATCGCCGAGCAGGCCACCCGCGTCGGCATGCCCTACGTCAACCAGCGCTGGCTGGGCGGCATGCTCACCAACTTCTCCACCGTCTACAAGCGGCTGCAGCGCCTCAAGGAGCTCGAGTCGCGCGAGCAGGCCGGCTGGGAGGGTGTCGCCACCAAGAAGGAGCAGCTGCTGCTCACCCGCGAGATGACCAAGCTCGAGCGCTCGCTCGGCGGTATCCGCGAGATGACGAAGGTGCCCAGCGCCGTCTGGGTCGTCGACACCAAGAAGGAGCACATCGCCGTCGGCGAGGCCCGCAAGCTGGGCATCCCGGTCGTCGCGATCCTCGACACCAACTGCGACCCCGACGAGGTCGACTACAAGATCCCCGGCAACGACGACGCCATCCGCAGCGCCGCGCTGCTGACCCGCGTGGTCGCCGACGCCGTGGCCGAGGGGCTCATGGCCCGCTCCGCCGCCGCCGCGAACGCCGGGCGCGACGAGAAGCCCGAGCCGACCGCGGCCGCCGTCGGCGACGGCGAGCCGATGGCCGAGTGGGAGCGCGACCTGCTCCAGCCCGCCACCGAGGCAGCGGCCACGGAGGCAGCGCCTGCCGAGGCGGCAGCGCCTGCCGAGGCGGCAGCGACGGCCGCGCCGGCCGAGCCCGCGGCCGCGGAGGCCGGCGCCGGCGACGCCACCGCGCCCTCGGCCTGACCGGCTACCCACCCATTCGACGACGAACGGAACCGGAAGCAGACATGGCGAACTACTCCGCCGCAGACGTGAAGAAGCTCCGCGACGCCACGGGCGCCGGAATGATGGACTGCAAGAAGGCCCTGGACGAGGCCGACGGCGACTACGAGCGCGCCGTCGAGGTCCTGCGGGTCAAGGGCGAGGCCAAGGCGGCCAAGCGCGCCGACGAGCGCACCGCCGCCAACGGCCTCGTGGCCGCGGCCGAGGGCGCGATGATCGAGCTCGCGTCCGAGACCGACTTCGTGGCCAAGAACGAGCAGTTCCAGACGCTGGCCAACGACATCGTGGCCCACTTCGCCTCCTCGTCGGCCAGCGACCTGGACTCGCTCAAGGCCGAGACGCTCAAGGACGGCAAGACCGTCGCCGACAGCGTCGAGGGGCTGGCCGCCGTCATCGGCGAGAAGCTCGAGCTGCGCCGCGCGGTCAAGCTCGACGGGCAGGTCGCGACCTACCTGCACCGCAAGGCCTCCGACCTCCCGCCGCAGGTCGGCGTGCTCGTCGCCTACGACGGCTCGGACGCCGACGCCGCGCGCGGCGCGGCGATGCAGGTCGCGGCGCTGCGTGCCCGCTACCTGACCCGCGACGACGTCCCGGCCGAGGACGTCGAGGCCGAGCGGCGCGTGCTCGAGGAGAAGACCCGCGCCGAGGGCAAGCCGGAGCAGGCGGTCGCCAAGATCGTCGACGGTCGGCTCAACGCCTTCTACGCCGACAACGTGCTCCTCGAGCAGGAGTCGGTCCGCGAGGCCAAGCAGACCGTCAAGCAGGTGCTCGACGCCGCGGGCGTGACCGTGACCCGGTTCGCCCACTTCGAGGTCGGGTCCGCCTGACCGACGTAGGGTTCGTCCAGCACCACACCGAGACCGCACCCACCAGCGAAGGGGCCGCCGAGATGACCGAGATCGAGGCGGCCCCGTCGCCGTCGGACGACGTGCCCCGCGGCTGGTACCGGCGCGTGCTGCTCAAGCTCTCCGGCGAGGTCTTCGGCGGCGGTGCCATCGGCGTCGACCCCGACGTGGTCGCCTCGATCGCCCGGCAGATCGCCGAGGTCGTCGCCGAGGGGACGCAGGTCGCCATCGTCGTGGGCGGCGGCAACTTCTTCCGCGGCGCCGAGCTCAGCCAGCGCGGCATGGCCCGCGACCGCGCCGACTACATGGGCATGCTCGGCACGGTCATGAACTGCCTGGCCCTGCAGGACTTCCTGGAGAAGGCCGGCGTTCCCACGCGCGTGCAGACCGCGATCGCCATGGGCCAGGTGGCCGAGCCCTACATCCCGCGCCGCGCCGAGCGGCACCTGGAGAAGGGCCGCGTCGTCATCTTCGGTGCCGGCGCGGGCATGCCCTACTTCTCCACCGACACCGTGGCCGTGCAGCGCGCGCTGGAGATCAGCTGCGAGGTCCTGCTCATGGGCAAGAACGGCGTCGACGGCGTGTACGACGCCGACCCCAAGCTCGTCTCGACCGCGCGCAAGTTCGACGAGATCAGCTACGACGAGGTCCTCAGTCGCGGGCTGAAGGTCGCGGACTCCACGGCCTTCACGATGTGCAAGGACAACGGACTGCCGATCGTGGTGTTCTCCCTCGCCGACGGCAACATCGCCCGCGCCGTCCGCGGCGAGGCGATCGGCACCCGCGTGGGGGCGCAGGCATGATCGGACGTGGCACGCCGGCCGGTGCGCCGGCACGGACATCCGGAAGGGACGAGCGGTGATCGACGAGATCCTCTTCGAGGCCGAGGAGAAGATGGAGAAGGCCGTCCACGTGGCGCGCGACGACCTCGGTGGCGTCCGCACCGGCCGCGCCAACGCCAACGCCTTCGCCCGGCTCGTCGTCGACTACTACGGCGCGCCGACGCCGATCCCGCAGATGGCCACCGTCAACGTCCCCGAGGCGCGGATGGCGGTCATCAAGCCCTACGACGCCAGCCAGCTCAACGCGATCGAGAAGGCCATCCGCGACAGCGACCTCGGTGTCAACCCGACCAACGACGGGACGCTCATCCGCGTCGTCTTCCCGCAGCTCACCGAGGAACGGCGTCGCGAGCTCGTCAAGGTCGCCAAGGGCAAGGGCGAGGACGCCCGGGTCTCGCTGCGCTCGGTGCGTCGCCACGCGAAGGACGCGCTCGACAAGCTGGTCAAGGACGGCGAGTCCGGCGAGGACGACGTGCACCGCGCCGAGGGCGAGCTGGACAAGCTGACCGCCAAGTACACCGCCACGGTCGACGACGCCGTCAAGGCGAAGGAAACCGAACTGCTCGAGGTCTGACCCCGGTACATGCCTGCGGACGACACCCCACCTCACGACGGCACGGCTCGCGACGGCTCCGGCCGCGACGGCGCCGCGGGCCCGGCGGCCCCCGGCGCGACGCTCGACGAACCGGCGGGCGTGTGGGAGGGCGACGAGTCGCAGGAGTCGACCGCCGGCGAACCGGTCGCGCCCGAGCCGCCGCCGCGGTCGCGTGCCGGTCGCAACCTGCCCGCCGCCATCGGCGTCGGCGTCGGGCTCGGCGCCCTGATCGTCGTCACGCTGTTCGTCTACCGGCCCAGCTTCGGCTTCGTGGTGGGCGCGGCCGCGCTCTACGGCACCTGGGAGCTCGCCCAGGCGCTGCGCACCGTGTCGATCCGGCTCACGCTCACGCCGTTGCTCGTCGGCGGGGCGGCCCTGCTCGCGGCCGCCTGGCTCAAGGACACCAACGGGCTGGTCATCGCGGCCCTGGTGACGCTGCTCGGCATCGTGATCTGGCGGGTCGGCGACGGCGCGCACGGGTACACCCGCGACGCCGCCGCGTCGGCGTTCGTCCTGCTGTACGTGCCCGTGCTGGCCGCGTTCGCGGTCCTGCTGGCGCATCCGGACGACGGCGCCGCGCGGGTCCTCGCGCTGGTCGCCACCGTCGTGTGCAGCGACACCGGCGGCTACGCCACCGGCGTGCTGTTCGGCCGCCACCCGCTTGCGCCGGTCGTGTCCAAGGCCAAGACGTGGGAGGGCTTCGCGGGCTCGGTGCTGGCCTGCTCCGCCGCCGGCGTCCTCTTCCTGACCCTCACCTTCCACCAGGCGTGGTGGCAGGGGCTGCTGTTCGGCCTCGCCGTCGTCGTCACCGCCACGCTGGGCGACCTCGGCGAGTCCATGGTCAAGCGCGATCTCGGCATCAAGGACATGGGACGGCTGCTGCCGGGGCACGGCGGCGTCATGGACCGGCTCGACTCGCTGCTGCCGTGCGCCGCGGTCGGCTACCTGCTGCTGTCGCTGTTCGCGCCGGTGTGACGGCCGGCCGCGAGGACGTCCGCGACGCGGTGCTGCGGCTGCCGTCCGAGCGCACCCGGTGGGTGGGGATCGACGGTTTCGGCGCCGCCGGCAAGTCGACCCTCGCGGACTGGCTGGCCGGGGTGGTGCCGGCCGCGACGGTGGTGCGGGTGGACGACTTCGCCGGCCCGCGCGTCGCCGAATGGGATTGGCGCCGGCTGCAGCGCCAGCTCGTCGACCCGCTCGTGACCGGCCGCCGCGCGCGGTACCAGCGGTGGGACTGGGCCACCGACCGCGGCGCGGAATGGCACGACGTCGCACCGGGCGGGGTGGTGCTCGTCGAGGGCGTCTCGGCCACCCGCCGCGAGCTGATCGTGCCGTGGGACGTCACCGTCTGGGTGGACACGCCCGAGCCGACCCGGCTCGACCGCGCGCTGCGCCGGGACGGTCCGGAGCTCATGTCGCGGTGGCGCGACGACTGGATCCCCAGCGAGCGCGCCTACGCCGAGCGGGAGCGACCGTGGGAGCGCGTCGATCTCGTCGTCGCCGGCACCGGCTGACCCGCCCCCGCGCGCGGGCCGGCTCGCTCCGCCGGAATTTCTGGGACAATCGACCTCGCCATGACCGCGCTCCCTCTCGTCTTCGATGCCCCCCGCCGGGGGCTGCCGCCGACCCACCTCGCCGACCTCGACGCCGGCGCGCGCACCGCCGCCGTCGCCGGTCTCGGCCTGCCCCGGTTCCGTGCCGATCAGCTCGCCCGGCAGTACTACGCCCGGCTCGAGGGCGACCCGACCCGGATGTCCGACCTGCCGGCGGGCCTGCGGGAACAGGTCGCGGCCGGCCTGCTGCCGCCGCTGCTCACCGAGGTCCGACGTTTCGAGACCGATGCCGGCACCACCCGCAAGACGCTCTGGCGGCTGCACGACGGCGCGCTCGTCGAGAGCGTGCTCATGCGCTACCCCGCCCGCGAGGGCAGCCGCGAGCGCATCACCGTGTGCGTGTCGAGCCAGGCCGGCTGCGGCATGGCCTGCCCGTTCTGCGCCACCGGCCAGGGCGGCCTCACCCGCAACATGTCGACGGCCGAGATCGTGGAGCAGGTGCGCGTGGCCGCCCGCGCCGCCGCCGACGGCGAGCTCGGCGGCGGGCCGGGCCGGCTGTCCAACATCGTCTTCATGGGGATGGGCGAGCCGCTCGCCAACTACAACCGGGTCCTCGCGGCGCTGCACCGGCTCACCGATCCCGCCCCGAACGGGTTCGGCATCTCCCGCCGGTCGGTCACCGTGTCCACCGTCGGGGTCGTCCCGGCCATCGCCAAGCTCGCCGAGACCGGCCTGGACGTCACGCTGGCGGTGTCGCTGCACGCGCCGGACGACGAGCTGCGCGACACCCTCGTGCCCGTGAACACCCGCTGGCAGGTGGCCGAGGTGCTCGCCGCCGCCGACGCGTACGCCGCCCGCACCGGCCGCCGCTACTCCATCGAGTACGCCATGATCCGCGACGTCAACGACCAGGCGTGGCGGGCCGAGCTGCTCGGTGACCTGCTCGCCCCGCGGCTGGCGCACGTCAACCTCATCCCGCTCAACCCGACCCCCGGCTCGCAGTGGGACGCCTCGTCCAAGCGGGTCGAGCGCGCCTTCGTCGAACGGCTGCAGGTGCGCGGCGTCCCGGTGACCGTCCGCGACACCCGGGGGCGCGACATCGACGGCGCCTGCGGGCAGCTCGCGGCGCAGGGCCCGGAGGAGGTCGGCTGAGCGCACCCATCGCCGGGACCCGGGGGTCGCTGGCCCGCCTGCTGCGCGACGCCGCGCGGCTGGACCGCACGCAGTCCGACCCGCTCGTCGCGCTGCGCAACGCCGTCGGCATCGCCGCACCGCTGGCGGTGGGAGCCGCGAACGGTGACGCCGGCATCGGGCTGGCCGCGACGATCGGCGCGCTGCAGACCGGGTTCGCCGATCGGCCCGGCCCGTACCGGCTGCGACTGCTGCGCATGCTCGGCGTCGCCGTCGCGGCGGGCACCACGAGCGCGCTCGCCGTGGCGGCATCGCGGCACGGCGTGCTGTCGGTGCTGCTGCTGGTCGTGCTCGCCTTCGGCGCGGGCCTCCTGCTCAGCGCGGGGCCGGCGGCCACCCAGTTCGGCGTCGCCGCCACCGCCGCGGCGCTCATTCTCGGGCACACCCCGGAGCCGTCGTCGGCCGCCGTGCACGTCGGGCTGCTCGTGGTGCTCGGGGGTGCGGTGCAGACCCTGCTCGCGGTGGCCGCATGGCCGCTGCGCCGCCACCGCCCGGAACGAGTGGCGCTGGCCGCGCTCTACCGCGAGCTGGCGAACGCCGCGCGGGCGCAGCGCGGCACCGTCGCCGGGCCGCCCGCCGGGGATGCCCTCGGCGACGCGCGGGACACTCTCTACGGCCTCGGTCACGATCACGGGCCCAGCGTCGAGGCCTACCGCGTGCTGCTCGACGAGGCCGAGCGGATCCGCCGCGAGCTGATCGTGGTGACGTCCTTCGCCGAACGGCTGGCCGAGCAGCGCAACCCCATCCTCGCCGGGCTGGTACGGGGGTCGCTCACCGCGGCCGCGAGCGTGCTCGACGACGTCGCCGCGGCCCTGGACGCCGGCCGGGCGGTGGACGAGGACGTGTCGGCGCGGGCGCGCCGGACCGTCGGCCACACCGTCGACCGGCTCGAGGACAGCGTGGACGCGCCGGCCGCCTTCACCCGCCGGGCCACGGCATCGCGACTGCGCGCGCTGTCGGGGCAGCTGCGGGCCGTCGTCCAGAGCTCGCGCACCGGCGCGAGCGAGGGACGGCGGGGCGAGCGGCACGAGAGCCCGACCGGTCGACTCCTGCACGACCCGGTCGCGCTCGTCCGGGCGAACCTCGCGCCGGACTCCGCCGTGCTGCGTCACGCGGCGCGCCTCGCCGTCGTCGTCGGGGCGTCGGACACCATGGTCCGCGCCGCCGGCCTGGACCGCGGCTACTGGGTGGCGCTGACCCTGCTCGTCGTGCTGCGTCCGGACTTCGGCACCACCCTGCAGCGCTCGGCCATGCGCACGGCCGGCACCGTGCTCGGCCTGATCGTCGCGACCGAGCTGGTCCACTGGCTGCCCGGCGGCGACTGGTGGCACGTGGCGCTCGTCGCCGTGTTCGCCTTCGGCATGCGGCTCTCGGGGCCGGCGAACGTCGCGCCGACCGCGGTGAGCCTGTCGGCGCTCGTGGTCGTGCTGCTGCAGATCCAGGGCGTGCCGGCCCGGGACACCGTCGTCGACCGGGCGGTCGCCACCCTGGCCGGCGGGGCGCTGGCCGTGCTCGCGACCCTCGCGTTCCCGGCCTGGGAGCGTCGGTTCGTCGTCGAGCGCCTGGTCGCGCTGCTGCGGGCCTACGGCGACTACCTCGCCGCGGTCGTCGACCCCGACACCGACCGACGCCGGCTGCTGGCGGTGCGGGCCGCCTGCCGGCTCGCGCGCACGAACGCGCAGGCATCGGTCGACCGGGCCGCCGCCGAACCGGTCCGCGGCCAGCCCCAGGTCGAGCTCGGCCGCACCGTGCTCGCGCACTCCCACCGCTTCGTGCACGCCGCCCTGACCCTGGACGCCGTCCGCGTCCCCCTCCGCGACGCGGGCGGCCTGGCGCGCATCACCCCGTTCGCGACGCGGGCCGGCGAGGTCCTCGGCGCGCTGGCCGAGGCCGTCGCGTCGCAACGGCCGCCGCCGCGCTCGGCGGCGTTGCGTCCGGAGCAGGAGGCGCTGTTCGCCCTGCTCGACGAGCATCCCGAGACCGTCGGCGGCCCGGGTGTCGCGACCGCCGTGGCCGAGGCCACCGACCGCATCACCGACAGCCTGGACAGCCTCGTCGCCGAGCTGCGCCGGCAGCGGGAGCCCGCACCGCTCGCGCTAGCGTCTGGTGATGACCAGCCGCGTCCCCGCTGACCTGCCCGCGGACCCGTTCGGCGACCTCGCCGCGTTCGCCGCGCTGCCCCGGCTGACCGGGCTCGCCCTGAGCCCGGACGGCGGGCGCCTCGTGGCGACCGTGTCGCAGCCGGACGCCGACGGCGCGAGATACACCGCCGCGCTCTGGGAGATCCCGCTCGCCGGCGGCGACCCGGTGCGCCTGACACGCTCGGCGCAGGGCGAGTCGGCGCCGGTGTTCGCGGCCGACGGGGCGCTGCTGTTCACCTCGACCCGCCCGGAGCCGGGACACGACCGCGACGAGGCGGTCGACGGCGCGGCCCTGTGGTCGCTCGGCCGGACGGGGGAGCCGGTCGTGCTGGCGCGCCGGGCGGGTGGGCTGGCCGCCCCGGTCCCGGCCCGCGACCGGGGCGCCGTCGTCGTCGTCGGCAGCCGGCTGACCCACACCCCGCGCGACGGCGACGACGCCGAGCGGCGCCGCACCCGCGCGGCCCGCGGCGTCTCGGCGATCCTGCACACCGGCATGCCCATCCGCCACTGGGACCACGAGCTCGGCGTCGAGTCACCCCGGTTGCTGCTCGTCGACCCCGCCGGCGGCGAACCGCGCGACCTCACGCCGGACGCCACCACCGAGCTCGTCGAGGCCGGCTACTCGATCACCGCCGACGGCGCCACGGTCGTCACGAGCTGGCGCCGCCGCGGCGCGCGGGGCCACGACATCGAGGGGTTCGCGCTCATCGACACCGCGACCGGCGCGCGGACCGTGCACGACCCCTCGCCGGGTGACGACCACGTCGGCCCCCGGGTGTCGCCCGACGGCCGCCACATCGCCGTCGGGTCCCAGCGCATCGCCGGCTTCGACACGCCGGCGTCGTTGCGGGTGGACGTCGTCGCCGACGACGGCTCACGGGTCGCCACCGCCGACCTCGGCGACCTCTGGCCCGCGGAGTGGGTGTGGTCCCCGGACGCCGCGACGCTCTTCGTGGCCGGTGACCTGCACGGCCGGGGCGCCGTCGTCGCCGTGGACCCCACGACCGGCGCGGTGCGCGGCCGGCTGGTCGCCGACGCCGCCTACTCCAACCTGCTGCCCGCACCGGACGGCGGCACGCTCTACGCCCTGCGCTCCGCCCCGGACTCGGTGCCCACCCCGGTGCGGCTCGACGTCGGCCTGACCGACCAGCAACCGGTCGTGCTGCCGAGCCCGGCGCCGACGCCCGCACTGCCGGGCCGGTTGGTCGAGCTGGACGTCGCGGTCGGAGAGGTGTCGGTGCACGGCTGGCTGGTGCTGCCCGAGGGCGCCGACGAGAACGCGCCTGCCCCGGTGATGACGTGGATCCACGGCGGTCCGCTGTCGTCGTGGAACGCCTGGTCGTGGCGCTGGACGCCGTGGGTCATGGCCGCCCGCGGCTGGGCGGTCGTGCTGCCCGATCCGGCGCTGTCGACCGGGTACGGCCAGTCGGCGATCGACCGGGCGTGGCCGCACCGGGCCGCGATCGTGTGGCGCGAGTCCGAGGCGGTGCTCGACCATGCCCTGCGGCGTCCGGAGCTCGACGCGTCGCGCACGGCGCTGCTGGGGGCGTCCTTCGGGGGCTACATGACGAACTGGATCGCCGGTCACACCGACCGGTTCGCGGCGATCGTCACGCACGCCGGGCTCTGGGCACTGGACCAGCAGCACGCGACCACCGACGCCGCCGACTACAAGACCGGGGTGTTCGGCCAGGTGGCCGAACACCCCGGGTGGTACGCGGAGAACTCGCCGCACCAGTTCGCCGACGAGATCACGACGCCGATGCTGATCGTCCACGGCAACCGCGACTACCGGGTGCCGGTGAGCGAGGCGCTACGGCTGTGGTGGGACCTCGTGCGTCGCTGGGACGGTGACCCGGCCGAGCTGCCTCATCGCTTCCTGCAGCTCACCGGCGAGAACCACTGGGTCCTCTCGCCGGCGAACGCCGAGATCTGGTACGACGTGCTGCTCGGCTTCTGCGGCCAGCACGTGCTGGGCCGGCCGTGGGAGGCGTCGCCGCTGCTGTGAGCGGTGGGGACGCCGCCCGCGTCCTCAGCCGGCATGCCGGGCCTGCGCCTTCGGCCGCATGGCGAACGCGACGAGGGCCAGCGTGCCGGCCAGGAAGACCGCCGCCATCCAGAAGGCGGTGTCGGCGCCGTGCACGAACACCCGGGTCGCGGCCTCGTGCGGGCTCAGCCCGGCCGGCAGCTCACCCTGCTCGTCGGTGCTGGCGGCCCCGAAGACGGTGACGAGCACGGCGAGCCCGAGCGAGCCACCCACCTGCTGCATGACGTTGACCAGCCCGGAGGCCGCCCCGGAGTCCTGCGGCGCGACACCTTCGAGCGCGGCCGAGGTCAGCGGGACGAAGGCCAGCCCGTTGCCGGTGGCGAACACCGCGAGCGGGCCGAGCAGCGCGCCGTAGCCGCTGTCGGCCGACAGCTGCGTCAGCCAGATCATGCCGATCGTGGACAGCACCAGGCCGACGAGCATGAGGCGGCGGCCGCCGACGCGCTCGACGAGCACCCGGGCCGACAGCTGCGAGGCGGCGAACACCGCGATGGGCATGGGCAGGAACGCGAAGCCCGTGCGCAGGTCGCTGTAACCGAGCACGGTGTGCAGGAACTGCGTGAGGAAGAAGAACATCCCCATCATGCCGGCGACGAGCAGCAGCCGGGCGACGTAGGCGGTCGCGCGGACCCGGTCGGCGAACAGCCGCAGCGGCGTGATCGGCGACTCGACCCGGGCCTCGGTGACGACGAAGCCCAGGAGCAGGGCGATGCCGGAGCCGAACGCGGCGAGGGTCATCGGGTCCGACCAGCCGTCGGAGGCCGCGTGCACGAAGCCGTAGACGAGCGCCGCCATGCCGAGCGTCGAGGTCAGTGCGCCGGCGACGTCGAAGCGACCGCGCAGACCCGGGGTGTCGGGCAGTGAGGGCAGCGCGGCCACCAGCAGCACGATCCCGATCGGGACGTTGACGAACAGCACCCAGCGCCACGAGGCCCACTCCGAGAGCATGCCGCCGGCGACCAGGCCGATCGCGGCGCCGCCGATGGACACGGCGGTGTAGAGCCCGATGGCGCGGGTGCGTTCGCGGGAGCCGGTGAACATGGTCATCAGCAGCGCGAGCGCGGTGGGGGAGGCGAGGGCGCCGCCGACACCCTGGACGGCGCGGGCGGCGAGCAGCTCGCCGGCCGACTGCGCGAACCCACCGGCGAGCGAGGCCGCGGTGAACAGTGCGATGCCGGCGAGGAACACCCGCCGCCGGCCGAGGATGTCGCCGGCGCGGGCGCCGAGCAGCAGCAGTCCGCCGAAGGTCAGCGTGTAGGCGTTGACCACCCACGACAGGCCCGCGGCCGAGAAGCCGAGGTCGGCGCGGATGTCGGGCAGGGCGATGTTCACGATCGTCGCGTCGAGCACGACCATGAGCTGGCAGACGAGGATGAGGGACAGGACGAGGGCGGAGCCGGCGCGGGGTTGCCGCGCCGGGCGCGGTCGCCGGGCGAACCGGCGCAGCGGGTAGGCCGGTGCGGTGGCCGGCCGGGTTTCGGTGGATGCGGTCACGAGCAGTACCTCGACTCGGGTAGTAGCATCGGAGTCAAACGGATGGATCCTCCGGTACGACCAACCATACGGAGGGTTCCTCCGGTTAGGCAAGTCGTTTCCGGAGGTGTGTCGTGGCGGGGTCGGTCAGCGAGGCCGTGGAGCCGTGCGGCAAGCCGATGCGCGCCGACGCCGTGCGCAACCGGGAGCTGCTCGTGTCCACCGCGGCGCGCATCTTCGAGGAGCGTGGCCCCGAGGCCCCGCTCGAGGACATCGCCAAGGGCGCCGGCGTCGGCATCGGCACCCTCTACCGGCACTTCCCGACCCGCGACGCGCTGCTGGAGGCGGTGTACCGCCGCGAGGTGGAGACGCTGTGCGCGGGGGTCGAGGGCCTGCGGGCCGAGCACGAACCGGTCGAGGCGCTGTCGGAGTGGATGCGCGCCTTCGTCGTCTACGTGGCGCGCAAGCGGGGCATGGCCGCCGCGCTGAAGGCGGCGCTGGGGCCGGAGAACACGCTGTTCGCCGACAGCCACGTGCGCATGCGCGAGGCGCTGTCGACGCTGGTCGGCGACGCGGTCACCGCGGGGCAGATCCGCGACGACATCGACCCCATGGACCTCATGCGGGCGATGAGCGGGGTGTGCATGGCGGCCGACCCCTCGGGCAACCCGAGCGCGGCGCGCATCATCGACCTGCTGCTCGACGGACTGCGCTTCGGCGCGACCGCCGCCCCGCGCTGACGCCGCCGCCGTTCGAGGCGGCGCCGTTCGCGGCGGATCCGGTCAGCCGGTCAGCGTCTCGCGGAGCGAGCTCGCCAGGCTCGCCGGACAGTGCGCGGGCTCCGGGAAGCGGACGCGGACCCGGTGCGCGCCCCGTTCGTCGAGCCACTGGAGCTGCACCCCGGTCGCGTCGAGCTCGGCGAGCTCGGCGGCGATGACGTCCTCGGCCGGGATCATCCGCAGCGCCGCGACGTACTCGCGCAGCTGCGCGCCGTGGGCGTGGTTGGTGTGGCTGACGAGACGCTGCGCCGCCCGGTGCAGGGGGTCGGGCCGGGCCGCGGTCCACGCGTCGAGGGTGATCGACCGGTAGGCCACGGTGGGGGAGTCCGGCGCGTCGTTCTCGAGCACGACCGAGTGCACCAGCAGGCCGACCACGACGACGGCCGAGCCCTGGATCTCGCTCTGCTCCACCACGGCGAGATGGCCGCCGAGGACGAGCTGGGTCACGCCCGCCGCCGCGCCGGCCGGCACGGCCAGGACCGCGCCGGGGCGCGACGTCGCGGCCTCGGCCAGTGGCGAGTCGGGCGGGACGACGAAGCTGGGGCGGCCGTCGTCGTCGTAGAACGCGGCGTCGCACCCCAGGCCCGCGGCCGCGTCGGCCGACAGGCCGCGCACGTGCAGCGTGCCGCCGGGAGCCAGCGCGAGGACCTCGCGCGCCACGACGGCGAGGTCGGCCTCGACCGCCGTCATCGTGACCCCGCCGCGGCCAGCTCGGCCGGCGCGACCGCGGCCACGACCGAGCCGACGCGTCCGACGAGGTGCCGGCACACGGCCTCGACCTCCCGCCGGTCCACGCGCCGCATCATGCGCTCGGCGGGCTCGTCCGGCTCCAGGTCGAGTCGGACGTCGCGGGTCAGTCCACGGACGTTGCTGCTGCTGCTCGGCACGGCGACCTCCACATAAGGTTAGGCAACCCTAACTGACGCGATGTGGAGTCGGGAAGGGGTGACACGCCCGCCGTGACCGCCGGCCCTCAGAGGTCGACGGTGCGGTTCTCCGCCGGGAACTGGTCGGGGTCGTCGTGCCGGATCGCCCGACGCATGCCGAGCAGTTGCTTCACCTTGCTCGTGGCCGCGTCCCAGTACTCGGCGGAGCTGGCATGGACCTTGATCAAGGCCAGCCCCGGGGTCTGCAGCCCGTCCGGGAACCAGGTCTCCAACGGCTTGGCCCAGAGCTCCTCGGCCTTCGCCGGGTCGTGCACGACCTCCGCCGTCCCGGCGATCGAGGTCCACTCGCTTTTCTTGTCGTTCGCCAACGACACGTTGACCTTGGGATGCGCCTGGATCTGGCGGGCCTTGTCCGAGTCGTCGTAGGCGAAGAACCACAGATCCCCGTCGAACTCCGTCTCCTGCACCGCCATCGGTCGACTCACGTGGTCGCCGTCGGCGGTCATCGTGGTCAGCATCGCCGACTGCGCCCTGCCGACGAGCTCGATCACCTTGTCGCGACCGTCCTGATCTCCTGCCGTGTCGTCTGCCATCGTCGTGTCCCTACCGTCGTGGCGGCGGGGGTTCCGGCCGCAGTGGGGGCGTACCCCGGCCGCCGCGTTCCCTACGCTGGCGGGATGGCCGCGCACGAGGGGGACGACGGTCCCGTGGAGTACGTCGCGCTCGGCGATGCGACGAAGTGGGTCGAAATCGAGGACGACGACGCGCCCGACCCACGGCGGACGCGGCGGGTGCGCCTGCTCGTCGCGGCGTGCGTGCTCGGGGGCCTGGTGATCGTCGCGATCGTCGTGCTGGGGGTGCGGCTGCTCGTCGGTGACCTGTCACGCTCGCCGCACGAACGGACCGTGGACGCGATCCGCGACCGCTACCAGCAGCGGTACTCCGACTGCGTCGACGCCGGCACCGGAGCGAGACCCTGCGCGGCGACGGTGGCCAAGGCCTGCCTCGCCGACCCGCGGTGGGGGCGCACCGACGCACAGGAGGTGCTCGACGCCTGCACGCTCGGGCGCACGCCCTGATCTGCCGTGGTTCGCGGCATACTCCCGTCATGGCCCACGACCCCGCGCTCGCGCAACACATCCGCGAGCTGCTCGACGTCGAGCCCGACGTCGTCGAGAAGTCGATGTTCGGCGGGCGGGCGTTCCTGATCGCAGGTCACCTGGCCGTGGCGGCGAACAGCCGGGGCGGGCTGATGGTGCGCATCGAGCCCGACGACGCCGAGGAGCTGCTCGCCGACCCGCGCGCGACCCGCATGGTGATGCGCGGGCGGGAGATGGCCGGCTGGCTGCGCGTCGACCTGAGCGCCGGCGACGACGACCTCGCGGCCTGGGTGCGACACGGCGTCGCCTACGCGTCGTCGCTGCCGCCGAGGTGAGCGGCAGAATGCGGCCATGACCGCACCCATCCGCTGGGGCCTGCTCGCCACCGGCGGCATCGCCCACACCTTCGCCCGCGACCTGCGTCTGCTGCCCGACTGCGAGCTGGTCGCGGTCGGCTCGCGCACGCAGGCATCGGCCGACGAGTTCGCCGACGAGTTCGGCGTGGCCAACCGGCACGGCTCCTACGAGGCACTGGTGGCCGACCCGGACGTCGACGTCGTCTACGTCTCGCCACCGCATCCGTTCCACCGGGACGCGACGCTGCTCGCGATCGAGGCGGGCAAGGCCGTGCTGTGCGAGAAGCCGTTCGCGATGGACCGCGCCGAGTCCGACGAGATGATCGCCGCGGCCCGCGCGGCGGGGGTGTTCCTCATGGAGGCGATGTGGACGCGCTTCCTGCCCCACGTGACCCGGCTCCGCGAGATCCTGGCCGCCGGCACGCTCGGCGACGTCGTCTACGTCACCGCCGAGCACGGCCAGTGGTTCCCCCGCGACCCCCACCACCGGCTGTTCGCCCCCGAGCTCGGCGGGGGAGCGCTGCTCGACCTCGGCATCTACCCGGTGTCATTCGCCCAGCTCGTGCTCGGTGCGCCGTCGGACGTCACCGCGGTGTCGACGCCCGCGTTCACCGGCGTCGACGCCACCACCTCGATGGTGTTGCGCTATCCGTCCGGCGCCCATGCGGTGCTGACCACCTCGCTCGCGGCGAAGTCGGACAACCCCGCGGTGATCCACGGCTCCGAGGCGCGGCTTGAAGTCGACGGCTGGTTCTACACGCCGACGTCGATGCGGGTGGTGTCGCGCGACGAGGAGGTGCTCGAGGTCTTCGAGACGCCCCCGGGCGGCCGCGGGATGGAGCACCAGGCCGCGGAGGTCAACCGCTGCCTGCGGGCCGGACTCACCGAGAGTCCGCTGCTGCCGCTGGACGAGACGTCGGCGATCATGGGCGTGCTCGACGAGGTGCGGCGGCAGATCGGGCTCGACTACACCGCGCTGTGAGCGGACGGCTGCAGTCGGTCCGCGAGGTGCTCGCGGGCGAGAGCCGCGAGCACACGCTGAGCGAGAACGCCGACACGTCCCGCCGGCTGATCCTGGCCGCCATCGTCGTCGGCAACGTCATCGGCGCTGCGGTCGTGGTCGTGCTGCTCGGCCTCATCCTGCCCTTGCCGCCCGAGGCACGGCGTGAGCACTCCTTCGGCGGCATCGGCGGCGCCGCGACCGTCGCCGCCGCCGGGTACGTGGTCGTCGCGCTCGCCGTGGGCTCGGTCGTCGGGCTGCGACTCGCGCGGCCGGTGATCGACTTCTACCGCGCCGGACGTCCCGCCACCGAGACCGACCGGCGCGCGGTGCTGCGGCTGCCGCTGGTGCTGCTCGAGCTGCAGGGCGTGCTGTGGGGTGTCGCGGTGCTGGTGTTCGGGAGCGCGGCGCTGACGACCTCGGCGCTCTACGGCTTCGAGGTGGCGATCACGACCGCGCTCGGCGGGATCCCCACGGCGTGCCTGGCCTACCAGTCGGTGCAGCGCCTGCTGCGCGGCGGGATCTCCGCCGTGCTCGTCGACGCGCCGCCGCGCACCCGGGAGGTGCCCGGCGTGCGGCCGCGCGGCCTCTTCGCGTGGGCCCTCGGCGTCGTGCCGCTCGGCGGCGTGCTCGCGCTCGCCGGCTTCTCCACCGTCACCGACATGACGCGCGGCGAGCTGGCGCGCGCCGCGGCGGTGCTGTGCGGCGTCGCCATCGCGGTCGGCCTGCTCGCCGTGATGGCCTTCGCCCGCTCGGTGGCCGATCCGCTGCAGCGGCTGCGGGACGCGTTCGAGCAGGTCGAGGCCGGCGACCTCGACGTGCAGGTGCCGGTGTTCGACGCGACCGAGGTCGGCTACGCCGCGGCGGGGTTCAACCGGATGGCCGCCGGGCTGCGCGAACGCGAACGGTTGCGCGACCTGTTCGGCCGGCAGGTCGGCGAGGACGTCGCCCGGCAGGCGCTGGAACAGGGGGTGACCCTCGGCGGCGAGGAACGCCGCGCCGCGGCGCTGTTCGTCGACGTCATCGGCTCGACCGGCTTCGCCACCGACCGGCCGCCGGGCGAGGTCGTGGAGGCGCTGAACCGGTTCTTCGACGCGGTGGTCGCCGCGACCCAGGAACACGGCGGTCTGGTCAACAAGTTCATCGGCGACGCGGCCCTGTGCGTCTTCGGCGCGCCGCTGACGCAGGACGATCCGGCCGGTGCCGCCCTCGCCGCCGCGCGGGACATGCGGGCCCGGCTGCGCGGCGGCGAGCTGGACGCCGGGATCGGCGTCGCGGTCGGCACCGTGGTGGCCGGCAACGTCGGCAACGCCGAGCGCTACGAGTACACGGTGATCGGCGACCCGGTGAACCAGGCCGCGCGGATCACCGAGCTCGCGAAGCAGCGCGAGGGGCGCGTCCTCGCCTCCGGCGATGCCCTCGCGGCGGCCGGGGGCGAGGAGGCGGCCCGCTGGACGGCCGTCGGGGACGTGACGCTGCGCGGGCGCGACAAGCCGACCGACCTCGTGGCGCCGGTCGCCGAGCAGCACGGCGACCCGACCGTCCCGCCGGCCCCCACCCGGTGATCGGGAGGACGTCGTGGTCGCCGGGGCGACCGCTCCGTCCTCTCGATCACCGGACGGGGTGGGGCGTCAGACGGTGACGAGCACGACGGCGCCCGCGGCGAGGGCCAGGCCGCCGCGCTGCACCGGAGTGGTGCGCTCGTGCAGCAGCCAGACGGCCAGCACGACGGTCGTCGCCGGGTACAGCGCCGTCAGCACGCTCGCCAGCGACAGCAGCCCGTCGCGCGCGGCGAGCAGGAAGAACATGTTGGCCAGCGCGTCGCACGCCCCGGCCAGCGCGACGATGCCGAGCGTCCGGCCGCGCACGGGACCGAAGGCGCCCCGGGCCCGCGCGACGGGCAGGATCAGCAGCGCCGAGGCCACCCGCGACACCACCAGCGGCCAGAGCCCCGAGTCGTCGCCGGCGCGGGCGAGCAGCACGAAGTACAGGCCGAAGCCGAGGCCGGAGAGCACCGCGAGCAGCAGGACGCCCGGCCCGACGCGCCCGTGCGGGTGGTCGTCGCCGGTGCGTGAGACCAGGACGACGGCCAGCAGCCCGAGCACGATGCCGAACCACGCCGTGACGTGGGGCCGCTCGCCGGTGACGACACCGACCACCACCGGCACGATGGCGGCGAGGACGGCCGTCACCGGTGACACCACGTTGATGGGGGCGATCGTCATCAACGAGTAGAGGACGACGACGCCCACCAGGCCCGCGACGCCGCCGAGCGCCCCGAACAGCAGCACCCGGCCGTCGAGCGCGCCGGGGATCAGCGGCAGCATCGCTGCCATCAGCACCGCGCCGACGGGGTAGCTCCACAGCAGCACGGTCACGGCGGTCACGCGCCGGGCCCCCATGCCGCCGGCGAAGTCGCCGATCCCGTAGAGCGCCGCGGCCAGCAGGCCGAGGACGACCGTCACCGGCGGTCCTGCCGGCAGCTCACTGCTTGGTCAGCGTGAACTGCTGCACGTCCAGGTAGCCGGTGCGAAAGCCCGCCTCGGAGTACGCGAGGTACAGCGACCACATCCGCCGGAACGTCTCGTCGAACCCGATCGCGGCGACGGCCTGCGCGTGGGCCTCGAAGGTCGTCCGCCAGCGGTGCAGGGTCTCGGCGTAGTGGCGGCCGAAGCTGAACCGTTCCGAGACCCGCAGCGACGTGTGCTGCGCGAGCGTCCGCTCGATGGCCTCGACCGAGGCGAGCTGCCCGCCCGGGAAGATGTACTTGCGGATCCAGGTGTAGGTGTCCTTCGTGGCGAGCACGACGTAGTCGTCCTGCAGGATTGCCTGCAGCCCGACCCGTCCGCCCGGCGCCAGGACGCGGTCGATGGTCTCGAAGTACGTGTTCCAGTGGTTCGCGCCGACGGCCTCGATCATCTCGACGCTGACGATCGCGTCGAAGCGGCCCTCGACCTCGCGGTAGTCCTGTAGCCGGATCTCGACCCGGTCGGCGACGCCGGCGGCGTCCACGCGCTGCTGCGCGAGCTCGGCCTGCTCGGTCGAGATCGTGAGCGTGGTGACGTGGGCGCCCCGCCCGGCGGCGCGCAGGGCGAGCTCGCCCCAGCCGGTGCCGATCTCGAGCACCCGGGTGCCCTCGCCCACTGCGGCCGCGTCGAGCAACCGGTCGATCTTGCGCTGCTGGGCGGTGGTGAGGTCTTCCCCGCTCGCGGTGGGCTCGCCGTCGAAGAGGGCCGACGAGTAGGTCAGCGACGGGTCGAGGAACGTCGTGAACAGGTCGTTGGACAGGTCGTAGTGCTGGTGGATGTTGGCGCGGGCGCCCTCGACGGTGTTGTCGTGATGCCGCGGCTGCACGCTCAGCACCGCGTTGCGCAGCTTGTGCAGCGCCGGCGGGATCATGTCGCGCATGTTGGCCGCGAAGGCCGAGAGCACGCCGGGCAGGTCGTCGGTCGTCCAGTCGCCGGCCATGTAGGCCTCGCCGAAGCCGATCGTCCCGGTGGCACCGAGACGCTGGAAGAACGCGTCGGGACGCACGAGGCGCAGCACCGGGTCGGTGCCGGTGCCGGCGCCGCTCCACCGCTCGCGCGGGTCGACCACGCGGAGCGGAAGCCGGGCGACGGCTCGTCGGAACAGTCGTCTCGCGATCGCGGCGCGGATCGGCGAACGGGGGACCGTGGCGATGTCGGGCCAGCGCGCCGGGTCGATACTGCCGTTCGTGCCGGCCGCGGTGCCGCGTCCGCTCTCGGTGACCGTCATCTCTCTCCTTCACAGCCCACGCACGGGGACGTCGTCAGCCTACGACCGGTCGTTCCCCGGCCAGTGCCCTCGACAGGATGTTCGCGGTCCGCGCGCCGACGGTTCGCTCGGGCGACGCGTCACACAGTGCGGCCAGCGTGAATCCGGTGGCCAGCTCGTGCCAGAGGGCGGGGCGGCGCAGCATGGGGTGCCCGTCGCCCTGCACCGACACGTACCCGACGGACTCGGCGACCCCGGCCAGCTGCTGCGCGTACTGCAGCGAGGCGGGCGCGGACGTCATCCGGTCGGCGTCGCCGTGGACGAGCAGGACGCCGCGGCCGGCGAGCTGACGCGACGGATCGCCCGGCTCGATCCACGGCGCGAGGCCGACGACGCTGCGCACGCCCTCGTGGCCGCCGGCGTAGACCGCCGTCCGGCCGCCCATCGAGTGCCCGACGATGCCGACGGGCAGGCCGGGATACGTCTCACCGAGCCGGTCGAGCGCCCACTCGGCGTCGGCGACCGGCGAACGCTCGGTGCCGTTCCAGCCGCGGACGCGGAAGCGCAGCCGGGCGACGACGAGGCCGTGGGCCCGTCCCGCGTGGGCGAGCGAGCGCGCGAAGGGACGCATCCGCAGCACCGCGAGCTGGCGGGCCCGCACCGGGGCGACGCTGCGCGACCGGCCGCCGTGCAGGACGAGGGCCACCGCCCGCGCCTCGCGGGGTCTCGCGTCGTAGCCCAGGGCCGGCTCGTCGCCCGACGACGGGGTCACCGCGGGCACGTCGTCCCGGTGGCGGGCAGCGTGCCCGACACCAGGTAGGCGTTGACGCGGGTGTCGACGCAGCTGCTGCCCTGCAGGTAGGAGGTGTGCCCCTCGCCGTCCCAGCTGAGCAACCGCGCGTTGCCCATGGTCTTCGTCAGCACCTTGGCGCCGCGGTAGGGCGTCGCGGGGTCGTGCAGGTTGCCGACGACGAGGACGGTCCTCGCGGTCGCCGCCTTCGGTGCCGGGGGAGGCGTGCGGTGCGGCTGCCACTGCTGGCAGGTGAACAGCGACGGCGCCGACCAGAGTCCGAAGATGGGGAACCGCTCCTTCCACGACCGCGCGGTCGCGCGGATCGTCGCGTCGCTCGGGCCGGGCCTCGCGTCGTTGCAGCTGATGGTGTTGTTGGCGTCGGAGATATTCGTGTACTGCCCGTCGTTGCGTTCGTTGTACCGGTCGGCGAGCGCGAGGATCTCGCGCGAGTCGCCGGCGAGCGCCGTCCGCAGCGCGCTGCCGAGCGTCGGCCACAACGACTGCGAGTACAGCGCCTGCAGCACGCCGGTGTAGACCAGCGAGCTCGTCGCCCGCCGCGTCTCGCCGGCGGCCGAGCTGGGGATGCCGTCGGGGTCGGCCTTGCGGGCGAGGTTGTAGACCGCCTCGCGCGGGTCGCCGAGCCGCGAACACGGGGACGTCGTGCGGCAGTAGGCCGCGAACTGGTCGAACGAGTCCTCGAAGCCCTGCAGCTGGTTGGCGAAGGAGGTGATGTCGTCGGCGAGCGGGTCGACCGCGCCGTCGAGGACGAGGGCGCGCACCTTGCTCGGATACAACCGGGCGTACTGCGCCCCGAGCTCGGTGCCGTAGGAGAAGCCGAGGTAGTTCATCGAGCCGTCGCCCACGGCCTGCCGGACGAGGTCCATGTCCCGGGCCGTCTGGACGGTGTCGTAGTCGGCCAGCGCCGCGCCGTACTTGCGCGAACACGCGGCGGCCACGCGCTTCGCGATCGTGCGGGCGGCCGCGAAGCCCTTGCCGGTCAGGACGTTCGGGGAGGCCGCGTTGACGTCGTCCTTCTGCTTGTCGGTCAGGCAGGTGATGGGTGACGAGAGGCCCACCCCGCGCGGGTCGAAGCCGACGAGGTCGAAGTGGGACAGGACGGCGTCGCGCAGCTGCGCGGCCAGCGACACGGCGAGCTCGACCCCGGACGCGCCGGGGCCGCCCGGGTTGACCAGCAGGCTGCGTCTGCTCGACGTCGACCCGGCGCTGTCGTGCACCCGCACGAGTTGCAGCGAGATCGTGCGACCGGTCGGGTCGGCGTGGTCGAGCGGCACCTGGATGCGGGCACAGTCGAACGACAGCCGCTTGGCCCGTCCGGCCGGGAACGGCAGCGCCTTGAGGTTGAAGGCGCTGGCGCAGTCGTGGAACGTCGCCCGCGTCGCGGGTGCGGACGGCCGGGCAGCGGTCGAGCCGCTCGGCCGGCCGCTGCCGGCCGTCGGCGTGGCGGAGTCCGAACCCTTGCCGGCCGTGGTGGACGTGCAGGCGGCGGCGAGCAGGGTCAGCAGGACGCTCGCGGCCGCGAGGCGGCGGGCTCGGGCGGGGCGCACGACCCGACGCTACTGAATGCGGTGACGGGATGCCCGGCGCGTGGCGTCAGCCGCGCCGGTGGGGCGAGCACGCGGCCCAGAACTCGGAGCCGAGCTCGGACAGGCCCACGCTCTTGCGCTCGATGCGGACCGAGCCCAGCCGGCCGCGCTCGATGCGCGCCTGCGCGTCGCGGACCCGTTTGTCGCTGTCGAGGGCGCGGAACTGCCGGTCCAGCTCGTCGGTGGGGCGGCCGAACTGCAGCAGTCCGTACCCGTCGAGGCGGGTCAGGTAGGTGGCGACGTTGTCCGGCAGCGACACCGCGGCCGCGGCGCCGACGGTCGACACGTTGGCGGCGACCGTCCGGCTCGACGCGCGCCCCTTGGCCACGACGTCCACCACCGCGAACGTGCGTCCGGTGCCGAGCACCGCGAGGATGCGCGCCTCGTCCGGGACGAGCTGGCTGACGATCGTGCCGAAGAGGTAGTCGCGACTCTGCGCGCCGCTGGCCTCGGAGGAGCGGTCGAGCAGCTCGGTCATGGCCGAGCGGAGCGGGGCGGGGTCGTCGGCGCCCTGGGCCGCCAGGCGCGCCGCCCGCAGCTCCTCGCGGTTCGGCCGGGCGGGCGGCGGCGGGGCGTCGAGCAGGCGCAGCAGCTCGCCGCGGGCGGTGTCGCGCACCCGCCTGCCCTGCTGCTCCACGAGCGCGACCCCGGGCAGCTGGCGGGCCGCGCGCCAGCCGGAGCGCCCGAGCAGTCGACCGACGCGGGCAGCGGTGACGAGCGCGCCGCCCGCCGTCGCGGCCACCGCGGCGGCCCGCGGTGCGGCGACGGCGACGACGGCGTCGGGGCGTGAGGGCCCGGGATGCGGCCGGGGACGTGGCGCGTCGGCGCCGCCTGCGGCCATGGCTTCCCCCGGGACGTCGGATGCTGCGATTGCGTGGGCGCACGTTCGTCGCAACACGGCCGGCCGCGACGCGACGAGGATAGAGCCGTCGCCGCGACCCCGCCTGCCCACCCCGCCGGGTCGCGCCGCCGGACGGGTCCCGGCGTGCCCGAAATCGGGGTGCGCTCAGGCGGGCAGTGGTGTGTGCTGCCGGAGTGACGATCGAGCTGCGAACGCCGGACGTCCACGGGCTCGCCGCCGTCGTGGCCGCGCTGGGGGACTGGCAGCACGACGCCGCGCCGCTGCAGCTGCACCCCGGCGACCTGGGGTGGTCCTGGCGTGCCGGGGCCGGGGCGACGGCGGCGGCGGTGCGGACGTGGAGCCAGGACGGACGGCTGCTCGCGATCGGCCTGCTGGACGGTCCCGGCGTCGTGCGCCTGACCGTCGCTCCCGACGTGTGGCGCGACGAGGAGCTGGCCGGTCGGGTCGTGGCCGACGTCGCCGACCCGCAACGGGGTGTGCTGCCGACGGGTGAGGTGTCCGTCGAGGCGCCGACCGGCAGTCGCGTGCACGACCTGCTGCGCGGCGAGGTCGGCTGGCGTGAGGGCGAGCGGTGGACGCCGCTGCGCCGCGACCTCACCGAACCGGTGCCGCGACCGGCGCTGGGGGTCGAGGTGGTCGGGCCGGGGGAGGTGGCCGCGTTCACCGCCGTCCATCGTTCGGCGTGGGACAGCGCGCGGTTCACCGAGGAGACCTGGCACGCGATGGCGGCCGGCCCGGCGTTCGCCGACGCGCGATGTCTGCTCGGGCGCGACGAGCACGGCGTCGCGGTCGCGGGCGTGACCGTGTGGTCGGCCGGGCCGGGACGGCCGGGGTTGATCGAGCCGATGGGCGTTCACGCCGAGCACCGCGGGCGCGGTCACGGCACGGCGATCTGCGTCGCCGCGGCGGCCGCGCTCGCCGAGCTGGGGGCCGCCAGCGCCCTCGTCTGCACCCCGACGTCCCTCGTGTCGGCCGTCGCGACCTACGAGGCGGCCGGTTTCCGGCGCCTGCCCGAGCGGTTCGACCGGACCCGCGACGTCTGACCTCGTCGTGCCGGGACCCGGTGCGCCGCGATGCCACACTGGGCCGATGAAGCTGCCCGTCATGCCGCCGGTCGCCCCGATGCTGGCCAAGTCGGTGCCGACGATCCCGCCGGGCGCGTCCTACGAGCCGAAGTGGGACGGCTTCCGGTCGCTGATCTTCCGAGACGGCGACGACGTCGAGTTCGGCAGCCGCAACGAGAAGCCGATGACCCGGTACTTCCCGGAGCTCGTCGAGGCGGTCCGCGCCGAGCTGCCGCCGCGGTGCGTGCTCGACGGCGAGATCGTCGTCGCGACCGACGCCGGACTGGACTTCGAGGCACTGCAGCAGCGCGTCCACCCCGCGGTGTCGCGGGTGACGATGCTGTCGGAGAAGACGCCGGCGTCCTTCATCGCCTTCGACCTGCTCGCGCTCGACGACGAGGACTACACCGGCCGCCCGTTCGCCGAGCGCCGCGCCGCCCTGGCGAACGCGCTGGCCGGCGCCCGCGCGCCGATCCACCTCACGCCGACCACGACCGACCTGGCGGTCGCCGAGCGCTGGTTCGTCGAGCTCGAGGGCGCGCACCTCGACGGCGTGATCGCCAAGCCGCTGGACGGCACCTACCAGCCGGACAAGCGCGTCATGTTCAAGATCAAGCACGTCCGCACCGCTGACTGCGTGCTGGCCGGGTTCCGCTGGCACAAGACGTCGACCGAGGCCGCGCCGCTCGTCGGGTCGTTGCTGCTCGGGCTGTACCACGACGACGGCCGGTTGCAGCACGTCGGCGTCGTCGGCGCGTTCACCGCGAAGCGTCGCGCGGAACTCGTCGAGGAGCTGGCGCCGCTGCTGCTCGGCGAGGGTGACGATCATCCGTGGCAGGAGTGGGCGAGCGCCGAGGCCCACCAGGGGCAGCGGCTGCCCGGCAACGTCAGCCGCTGGAACGCGACGAAGGACCTCTCGTTCGTGCCGCTGCGACCCGAGCGGGTGCTCGAGGTCAAGTACGAGCACATGGAGGGCACGCGCTTCCGTCATCTGGCGCACTTCGTCCGGTGGCGCGACGACCGCACCCCCGAGTCCTGCACCTACGAGCAGCTGGAGCAGCCGCTCACCTACGCCCTCGACGACATCGTGCCCGGGCTGGGTGCCAAGGCCGGCTGACCGACGGGTCCGGGACGGACTGGTTTTCGGGGAGGAGTCCGTCGCAGGACGTGCCACGAACGACTGGCGACGGTGGTCGGACACGGCCGACCACAGCAACGCGACCTGCTCGGCCTCGTCCCGCGACGCCCACGTCCTGGCGCCGGCCTGGTCGTCGCGCCAGGGCTGTTGCAGGTGGTCGGCCACGGCCGGGCTGTAGATCGGCCTGACCCGGAAGTTGGTGAGGTGGCTGCGCGCCAAGACCATGCGAACGAGGCCACCCGCCCGGCCACGGTGACGCCCGACCACGAAGACGTCCTCGCCGCCGTCCCCCCACTGCGGGGGAAGCACCCAGACCTTCGTGCCGGCCGAGAAGTGTCGTGTGCCGGCGGTCCCTGCCGCGGGCATCGACCCACCTCCCGGAGCCGGGGCGGCGCCGACGTTCGCCACGACGCACCAACCGAACAGGCGTGACTCGTCCACCCGGACATCGTCTCGCGGTCGGCCCGCGCGCCCGCGTCACGCCGCGTGGAGGATGACCTCGCTGCCGAGCGGGACGAAACCGACGGCGAGGAACGCGCGCAGCGAACGGGCGTTGCCGGGGGCCACCGCGGCGAAGACCGGTTCGCCGGCCGGGACGAGTCGCAGCGCCTCGACGACCAGGTCGCGTCCGGTCCCGGCCGTCGTGGCGGTGACGTCGGCCAGCTCGACGGAGATCTCGGTGCGGTCGGCCAGGCCCCGCGCCACGGTGACCACCCCGCGGGCGTCGCCGTGCACGCGGACGTCGGTGCGGATCGTCCGGGCGTGGCGGACGCGGTGGTGGTCGTCGTAGTCGCGGGTACGCGGCAGGGTGCCGTCGCCGAGGCCGCGATGGGCGAGCACGGCATCGAGGACGCCGATGCTCGGGGGCGGCGCCGCGCCGCGGGCCAGGCTCGCGGCCAGCCGGAGCAGCACCGCCGGGTCGTGGACGCTGCCCCAACCGTCGACCGGCAGACCGTCGAGCCGTGCGGCCGCGTCGTCGGCGCACACCACCGCGTGCCCGGTGAAGGCCACCGCGGCGGCGATCCCGGGCCGCGGCGCCGGCAGGAAGGTGACGCCGCCGTCGGCGGGCGGGAAGCGTCCCTCGGCCGCCGCCAGCAGCAGCGCGAGCAGCTCGCTCACGTCGAGGGACCGACCCGGCCGACGCGGTAGCGGCAGAACAGCGCGCCGTCCTCCTCGAGCAGTCCGGTGAGGACGAGGGGACGGGGGTCGTCCCAGCCGGCTCCGGCGACGATCCGGCCCGGCCCGGGCCCGGCGAGCAGCGGCGAGAGAGTCAGGCACAGCTCGTCGGCGACGCCCGCGGCGGCGAGCCCGGCGAGCACGGACGGCCCGCCTTCGGAGAGGATCCGCGTCAGCCCGCGCTCCACGAGCGCGCGCCGCGCCAGGGCGGGCTCGACCGCGTCGTCCCCGCAGTCCACGACGTCGGCGACCGCGGCGAGGGCGCGCCGCCGGTCGGGGTCGGCGGCCGCGCAGGTCAGCACGAGCGTCCGGGCGGCCGGATCGGCGCCGGCGAAGAGCGCGGCGTCCGATTCGAGGCGCAGCGACGAGCTCAGCACCGCGATCGGCATCGTCTCGCGCAGCCCGTGCTCCCGGCGCACCGCGCGGCGCCGCGCCGAGAACGCCACGGCGCGGTAACCCTCCGCGTGCGCCGTCCCCGACCCGACGAGCACGACGTCGGCGAGATCGCGCAGGGCCGCGAAAACCCGGTTGTCGCCCGGCGTCTGCAGCCCCTTCGACACCCCGCCCGCGGCCGACGCGCCGTCGACCGAGCTCACGAAGTTGACCCGCACGCCGCCACGGTCGAGCCAGTCGCGCGCGTACCAGGCGTGGAGGTCGACGTCGTCAGCGATCTCGGGAAGCAGGGCGCGCACGCGCGCCATCCCATCACGGCCCGCGAGTCGGGCGCCCGCCGCCGCCCACGTCCGTAGGGTGTGATCGACAGGACACCGGACGACGTGGGCGGCGGGAGGAGCAGCGGTGGGCGCAACGGGCGACGCGGAGCGGTCACCCGCCGACGCCGCCGAGCCGCCGGCCGACGACGTGTCCGACGCCCCGCCGGACATCGACCGCGCGGTCGTCTCGACGCCCCCCGGGCCACCGCTACGGCGCGATTCGCCGTTCTACCGCGGCTTCTTCCTGACCGTCGGCGCGCTCGCCGCGCTGGTCCTCGCCCTCGCCGTGCGCGAGACGGCCGCGGTCCTCACCCTCGTGCTCATCGCGGGGTTCCTCGCCGTCGCGCTCGAACCCGTGGTGGGTTTCGTCGGACGGCGCGGGGTCGGTCGCCCCTGGGCGGTGCTGCTGATCGGCATCGGGCTCGTGGTGGTGCTGGGCGGCGTCGGCTACGTCCTGGGCACGGCGCTGCGCGACCAGGTGAGCTCGCTGATCGACAACGCCCCGACGCTGCTCGACGACCTGCGGCGCAACCGCACCATCCGCCACCTCGACGACCGGTTCGGCTTCGTCTCGACCCTGGAGAAGAAGACCACCGACCCCGAGCTCGGCAAGCGGGTCGTCGGCGGGCTGTTCGGGGCGGGCCTCGGCGTGGTCAACGCGCTGGTGAGCACCGTCGTGGTGTTCGTCCTCATGCTCTACTTCCTCGCCGCGCGCCCGCAGATCACCCGCGCGCTGTACTCGCTGGCCCCGGCGAGCCGCCGCGAACGCGTCGGCGCGCTCGGGGACGAGATCCTGCACCGTGTCGGGCGCTACGCCATCGGCGCGGTCGTGGTCGCGTTGATCGCCGGCACGGTCACCGCGATCTTCTCCGTGGCCGCGGGCTTCGGCGAGTACGCGCTGCCGCTCGCGGTGCTCGTGGCCCTGCTCGACCTCGTCCCGCTCGTCGGCGCGATCCTGGGCGCGGCGTCGGTCTGCCTCGTCGGGTTGGCGACGTCGACCACGACGTTCATCGTCTGCGTGCTGTTCTACCTGGTCTACGAGGTCATCGAGGGGTACGTCATCTACCCCCGGGTGATGCGCTCGTCGGTCGACGTTCCCGAGTACGTCACGATCATGGCCGTGCTCCTCGGCGGGGCGGTGGGCGGCATCGTCGGCGCGCTGCTCGCCCTGCCCGTCGCCGCGGCCTTGCTGCTGCTGGTGCGCGAGGTATGGGTACGACGCCAGGACACCGCCTAGCGCGGACCGACGAGTGGCGGGAGCCCACCGGGTGGCGAAGAAGCAGAAGATGTCGACGCGGCTGCTGTCGCGGGTGCCGGTGCCGGCCCGTGTGGAGCGGGCACTGGACGACGCCCTGGACAAGGGGCTCGCGGTGCAGCGCCCCGTCGTCCAGCGTTACCTCGCTCGGGTGCGGAGCAAGAACCCCGAGCTGAGCCCGGCCGAGACCATCTCGTTGCTGGAGCGGCGCTACCGCGCCGCGGTCGTCGGCATCGGGGGCGCGTCCGGCGCGGCCGCGGCCGTCCCGGGGATCGGGACCGCCGCCGGCCTGGCGACGGGCGCGGCCGAGATCACCGGGTTCTTCTCCGCGACCGCGATGTACGTGCTCGCGCTCGCGGAGCTGCACTCCGTGCCGATCGGCGACCCCGAGGTGCGCCGCGCGCTGGTGATCGGCGTGCTGGTGGGCGAGGGTGCCGAACGCGTGATCGCCGGCACCGCCACCGACTCGGGCCACTGGGCACAGATGATCGGCCGGGCGACCGCGAAGGACACCGGCGAGAAGGCCGGCGTGCTGCAGAGCCGGCTGCTGCGGATGCTCGTCACCCGGGCCGGGGCGCGGCAGGGCGCACTGGTGCTCGGCCGCGCGCTGCCGCTGGGCATCGGTGCGGGCGTCGGTGCGGTGGGCAACGCCGCCCTGGCGCGCGGTGTCGTGGCCTCGGCCCGCCGCGCGTTCGGCCCCGCCCCGGCGACCTTCCCCGGACTCGTCATCGACGCCGATCCGCCGGGTAGGAAGAACTGACCGGTTCGCCCTATCGCAGGAGGTTCGTGTGTTCGTGGTCGTGCTGACCGACGAAGGACAGCAGGTCGTCACCCCCCGGGCCGTCGGCCCGTTCGACGACTACGACAGCGCACAGCAGTCGGCCAACGCGCTGCGCCAGCAGTGGGAGATGGAGGCCGGCGACGCGCCGACCGCCAGCGTCGTGCACGTGGAGCCGCCCATCACCGGCGTGGTCGTCGGCGAGATGCAGTAGCCGATCGTGGACTCCTCTGCTCGGACGTCCGAGCAGAGGAGTCCACGATCGAGTCAGGTGCGCAGGACGGCCGCGGTCTCCGGGCCCAGCACCACGTGATCGGCCTCGGGACGCGCTGGGCCGGTGGCGAGCACCAACTGCTTCGCCGCCACCGGAACGGCCTGCTCGGTGGCGGCGAGGTTGACCGCCACCCGGAACGCGCCCCGATGCACGACGAGCCACTGCGCGTCCTCGTCGTAGTCCAGCGACACGGCACGCAGGTCGCCGTCACGCAGGTCGGCCTCGTCGGCCCGCAACCGGATGAGCGAGCGGTAGAGGTCGAGCACGGCCGCGTGGTCGTCGCCGTCGACCTCCGCCCAGTCCAGCACGGCCTCGCGGTACGCGGCGGGGTCCTGCGGGTCGATCATCTGCGAGACGTCCCAGCCGTGCCCGGCGAACTCGGCGACCCGACCCTCTCCGGTGAGTCTCGCGAGCTCGGGCTCGGGATGCGAGGTGAAGAACGGCCAGCGCGTCGACGCCGCCCACTCCTCGCCCATCCACAACATGGGCGTGAACGGCGAGGTCAGCAGCAGCACCGCGCCGATGCGGACGCGTCCGGGCGATGCGATCTCGGGCAGCCGGTCGCCGACGGCCCGGTTGCCCACCTGGTCGTGGTTCTGCAGGCAGACGACGAACTGCCAGCCGCGCACGGTGTCGCGGTCGACGGGCGCGCCGTGGTCGTGGCCGCGGAAGGTCGAGTACGTCCCGTCGTGCAGGAAAGCGCGGGTGAAGACCTTCTCGAGCACCGGCAGCGAGCCGAAGTCGCAGTAGTAGCCCTGTGTCTCGCCGCTGAGCAGCGAGTGCAGCGCGTGGTGGACGTCGTCGTCCCACTGCGCGGCGATGCCACGCCCGCCCTGCTCGCGCGGGGTGATCATGATCGGGTCGTTGAGGTCGGACTCGGCGATGAGCGTGAGCGGCCGGCCGAGCTCGGCGGCGAGGTCGTCGACCTCGCCGGAGAGCTGCGCGAGGATGTGGATGGGGGAGGAGTCCTGCAGGGCGTGCACGGCGTCGAGGCGCAGCGCGTCGAGGTGGAAGTCGCGCAGCCACATCAGGGCGTTGTCGACGATGAAGCGCCGGACGGCGGGCTCCTCGACGTTCACGAGGTCGCCCCAGGTGTTGCGACCCGGCTTGAGGTACGGCCCGAACTTGGGCAGGTAGTTCCCCGAGGGCCCGAGGTGGTTGTAGACCACGTCGAGCACGACGGCCAGGCCGTGACCGTGCGCGGCGTCCACGAATCGCTTGAAGCCGTCGGGTCCGCCGAGCGGCTCGTGCACCGCGTACCAGCCGACGCCGTCGTACCCCCAGTTCCAGATGCCGTTGACAGCGTTGATCGGCAGCACCTCGACGTGCGTCACGCCGAGTCGCGCCAGGTGTTCGAGCCGCTCGATCGCCGCGTCGAAGGTGGCGCCCGGGGTGAACGTCCCGATGTGCAGCTCGTAGACGACGGCCGCGGTGAGGTCACGTCCCACCCACTCCGCGTCGCGCCAGTCGTAGGCGTCCTGGTCGTACATCCGACTCGGACCGTGCACCCCCTCGGGCTGCCGGCGCGACGCCGGATCGGGGATCACGGTCTCGTCGTCGTCGAGCAGGAAGCCGTAGTCGGTGCCGGGAGCGAGATCGGGGCCGGTCCACCAGCCGTCGTCGGCGGCCTGCAGGTCGGCGTCCTGCCCGTCGGCGCGGACACGGATGCGGGAGACGGACGGGGCCCAGACGCGGAGTGCACTCACACGCACACCCTGCCCGGGGATCGACCGCGCGCTAACGGCGGTGTGGCACACCCATGACCGCGAGAACGCGTCACGCCGGCCGCGAAGATGGGCAGGATCGGTCCCGTGGCCATCGTGACCGTCGGCGCCAAGGGGCGCGTGCTGCCCGACGAGGTGTGGGACCGCTACCGCGACATCTCGCGCTGGCCGGAGTGGGCCCCGCAGATATCGCGGGTCGACGCCACCGACGACCACGTGGCCTTCGGCGTCACCGGCACGGTGGTCGGGCCGTTCGGTGTCTCGGTCGACTTCGTGATCGAGACGGTCGACGAGCAGGCACGACGGTGGACGTGGACGGTGCGCCGATGGCCGGTGACGATCCGGTTGGAGCACGCGGTCACCAAGCGCGGCGGGGGATCGGCGACGTCGCTGCGGCTGGACGGCCCACTGCCGGTGGTGGTCGCGTACGCGCCGCTGGCCCGGCTGGCGCTGCAGCGGCTGGTGTCGAAGGACCCGCCGGTGCAGTACGTCCCGGATCGCGACGCCGACGGTAACCTGCGCGAATGACGACGGCGCCCACCGGGACATCCATGCGAGACGCGTTGCGGGTGCCGGCCGGCCCGGTGGTCCTCGCCGGCTTCGACTCCTCGGCCCGTCCGCTCGCGCCGACGAAGCGCAACCGCGACCTCGCCAACGACACCGCGCGCATGCGCGACCTGCAGGCCAAGCTGTGGGCCGAGTCGACGGCCGGCGGCACCCGCAGCGTGCTGCTGGTGATGCAGGGCATCGACACCGCGGGCAAGGGTGGCGTCACCAAGCATGTCGTCGGCACCTTCGGCCCGATCGGGGTGCAGTACACCGGGTTCAAGGCACCGACCAAGCAGGAGCTGCGCCACGACTTCCTCTGGCGGATCCGTAAGCGGCTCCCAGGGCCCGGCGTGGTCGGTGTCTTCGACCGTTCGCACTACGAGGACGTGCTCATCGTCCGCGTCCACGACCTCGTGCCCGAGGCCGAGTGGGAGGCGCGCTACGACGCGATCAACGAGTTCGAGAAGGAGCTCGTCGACAACGGCACCACCGTGCTCAAGTGTTTCCTCGACATCAGCTTCGAGACGCAGCGGGACCGGCTGCTGGCGCGCCTCGACGATCCCGAGAAGCACTGGAAGTTCAACGAGGCCGACCTCGACGAGCGGGCGCGCTGGAGCGACTACGAGGTCGCGTTCGAGGCCATGCTCGAACGCACGAACACCGACCACGCGCCCTGGTACGTCGTGCCGAGCGATCACAAGAAGTACCGCAACTGGGCGATCGGTGAGCTGCTGCACGAGACGCTCGAGGATCTCGCGCCCGAGTGGCCCCGGCCCGCGCTCGACGTCCCCGCCCTGCGCGCGCGCCTCGCCCCGCCGCACTGAGCGGATCGCCGCCGCGGTGGCGCGAGCGCGCCGCGCCCGACGCGTCGGGTCAGCGGGCGAGCAACGCCACCGGGTAGGTGCCGAGCAGGTCGGCCACCGCGACCCGGCCCTCGTGCTCGTTGCCGGTGAAGACGTCGTTCCCACGCCCGCCGACGTCGAGGGTCGTGTCGCGCCAACCGCCGTCGCGCTCGAGGGCGACCGGCAGCCGGGTGGCGACCACGAGCACCCCGCCGCGGTCGTAGGCGACGACGTGATCGGCGGCCGGTCCGTCGGCCCGCAGCGGCGTGTAGCCGGTGAACGCCTCGGGGCGCTCCCGCCGCAGCCGCAGTGTCCGCGACACCACCCAGAGCTTCGCCGCGCCCGAGGCGTCGATCGCCGGGGGTCGGGACCCGTCGGTGTCCAGCCGCTCGAGCAGCGCGCGCCGTGCGTCGTAGTCGACGGGGCGGCGGTTGTCGGGGTCGACGAGCGAGTCCTCCCACAGCTCCGTGCCCTGGTAGACGTCGGGCACGCCCGGCATCGTCAGTTGCACCAGCTTCTGCGTCAGCGCGTTGGACCAGCCGTACGGCGTGATGTGCTCGACGAACGCGTTCAGCGCGGTGTGGACGGCGGGGTCGTCGTACGCGGCGTCGACCGCGGCGTGCACCGTCGCCTCGAAGCGCTCGTCCGGCTTCGTCCAGGTGGTGGAGGTCGCCGCCTCGCGCATCGCCTTCTCGGCGTAGGCGTGCAGCCGTTCCCGCTCGATCAGGCCGACGCCGGCGAAGGTCTGCCACAGCAGGTACGCGAACGCGGTGTCGGGCACCGGCGCGGCCGCGAGCAGGCCGCGCACCAACGCCGTCCACTCGTGGGGCAGCTCGGCGAGCACGGCGAGCCGGGCGCGGACGTCCTCGCCGCGTTTGGTGTCGTGCGTCGAGAGGGTGGTCATGGCGCGCGGTGCGACGCGCAGCCGCCGCTGCTGCGCGGCGTGGAACGCGTCGAGGCCGAGGCCGAAGTGGGCGGGGTCGCCGCCGACCTCGTTGAGGGCGACGAAGCGGGTGTAACGGTAGAAGGCGGTGTCCTCGACGCCCTTGGCCATCACCGCGCCCGAGGTCTGCTGGAACCGGACGGCGAGCTCGTCGGCGGGGTCGCGCAGCCGCGGCAGCAGCAGTTCGAGGGTATCGGTGAGGTCCGGGCGCGCGGCGCGCGACTGCGTCACCGCCGCGTCCAGGTCGGCCTCGCCACCGGGCAGGTAGGACCGGTAGACGGCGAAGGACACCGCGAGCTCGGCCAGCGCCTCGTCGGCCCGGGGCACGTCGGGGACGAGGCGGGTCAGTCGGTTGATCTCGGCGCGCAGGATCGTGGAGACGATCTCGTGCTTGCCGGCGCGGATGTGGGCCGGAGCGTCGAGCTCGTCGGCGGTGAGGTCGCGATAGAGCTCGTCGAAGGCGGGCTCGGCGGCCGGGTCGACGAGGACGCCGGTGGCCTCGGCCAGCGCGTCGTAGCCGGTCGTCCCGTCCACCGGCCAGTCGGCCGGCAGCTCCTCGCCGTGTTCGAGGATCTTCTCCACCAGCAGCCAGGCGTCCGGCCCGGCGAGCTCGCGCAGTCGTTCGGCGTAGCGGCGCGGGTCGGCGAGGCCGTCGGGGTGGTCGACCCGCAGCCCGGTGATGCCGTCCTCGACCCAGCGGCCGATCTGCTCGTGCGTGGCGTCGAAGATCGCGTCGTCCTCGACGCGCAGCCCGGCCAGCGTGGTGACGGCGAAGAAGCGCCGGTAGTTCTGGTCGGTGTCGGCGCGGCGCCAGTTGACGAGCTCGTAGTGCTGGCGGTCGTGGACCTCGGCCGCGCTGCCGTCGCCGGTGCCGGGGGCGATCGGGAAGCGGTTGTCGAAGTAGCGGAGCTCGGCGTCGTCACCCGCGCCGACGACCTCGAGCTGGGAGGCGTCGAAGTCGTCGCCGAGCACCGGGAGCAGCAGCCGGCCGTGCGCCCATTCGATGTCGAACCACGGGGCGTGCTCGGCGTCGCGGCCGTGCTTCAGGACGTCCCACCACGCCGCGTTCTGGGTGGGGTCGGCGACGCCGGCGTGGTTGGGGACGATGTCGACGAGGACGCCGAGGCTGCGGGAGCGGGCGTCGGCCAGGACGCGTGTCCAGCCGTCCGGACCGCCGCGCTGGGGGTCGACGGTGTCCCATGCGACGACGTCGTAGCCGTGGTCGGACCCGCGCGAGGACGGCAGGATCGGCGAGAGGTAGACGACGCCCACGCCGAGGGCGTCGAGGTAGTCGCAGACCGCGGCGGCCGCGTGCAGGTCGAAACCCGGCGTGATCTGCAGCCGGTAGGTGGCCGACGGCAGCGAGCCACCCGTCGCGCTCGTCATGCGCTCACCTGCTGCAGCACGACGATCGAGCGGGGCTCCATGGCGTGCGAGCGGCCCGCCTCGACCACCAGTTCGTCGTTGCCGGCGGTGTCGGGGTTCGTGTCGAGGACGACCTGCCACGCGGTGCCGTACTCGTCGGCCGGCAGCGTGAACTCGACCGGCTCCCAGTGGTTGTTGAACAGCAGCAGGAACGAGTCGTCGACGAGCCGTTCGCCGCGGGCGTCCCGCTCGGCGATGCCGTTGCCGTTGAGGAAGACACCGATGCTGCCGACGCCGCTCTCCCAGTCCTCCTCGGTCATCTCGCCGCCGTCCGGGCTGAACCAGCCGATGTCGGGGACGCCGCCGCGCCGGCGGGTGGGCCGGCCGTCGAAGAAGCGCCGCCGACGGAACAGCGGGTGCTCGCGCCGGAGCTCCGAGACCCGCCGGGCGAAGGCCAGCAGGTCGACGTCGATCGCGTCCCAGTCGATCCAGGTCAGCTCGTTGTCCTGGCAGTAGCCGTTGTTGTTGCCCTGCTGGGTGCGGCCCAGCTCGTCGCCGTGACACAGCATCGGCACGCCCTGGCTGAGGAACATCGTGGTGATGAAGTTGCGCTGCTGGCGTGCGCGCAGCGCGAGGACGGCGTCGTCGTCGGTGTCGCCCTCGACGCCGCAGTTCCACGAGCGGTTGTGGCTCTCGCCGTCGTTGTTGTCGTCCTGGTTGGCCTCGTTGTGCTTGTCGTTGTAGGACACGAGGTCGCGCAGCGTGAAGCCGTCGTGCGCGGTGACGAAGTTGATGCTCGCCACCGGCCAGCGTCCCGACGAGGCGTAGAGGTCGGCCGAGCCGGTGATGCGCGCCGCGAACTCGCCGACGGTGCCCTGCTCGCCACGCCAGAAGTCACGCACCGTGTCGCGGTACTTGCCGTTCCACTCGGTCCACTGGGGCGGGAAGTTGCCGACCTGGTAGCCGCCGGGGCCGACGTCCCACGGCTCGGCGATGAGCTTGACCTGGCTGACGACCGGGTCCTGCTGCACGAGCTCGAAGAAGGCCGACAGCCGGTCGACGTCGTAGAACTCGCGGGCGAGGGTGGAGGCGAGGTCGAAGCGGAACCCGTCGACGTGCATCTCGAGCACCCAGTAACGCAGCGAGTCCATGATCAGCTGCAGCGAGTGCGGGTGCCGGACGTTGAGGGTGTTCCCGGTGCCGGTGTAGTCCATGTAGAACTTGCCGTCGTCGTCGACCAGCCGGTAGTACGCCTGGTTGTCGATGCCGCGGAAGCTGAGCGTCGGGCCGAGGTGGTTGCCCTCGGCGGTGTGGTTGTAGACGACGTCGAGGATGACCTCGATGCCCGCCTCGTGCAGCGTCCGCACCATGGTCTTGAACTCCTGCACCTGGCCGCCGGGCGAGGTGGAGGACGAGTACTTGTGGTCGGGGGCGAAGAACCCGATCGTGTTGTAGCCCCAGTAGTTCGCCAGCCCCTTGTCGATCAGGGTCGAGTCGTTCGCGAAGTGGTGCACCGGCATCAGCTCGATCGCCGTGACGCCGAGCTGGGACAGGTGCTCGACCATCACCGGGTGCGCGATGCCGGCGTACGTCCCCCGCAGCTCGTCGGGGATGTCCGGGTGGCTCTGCGTCATGCCCTTGACGTGCGCCTCGTAGATCACGCTGTCGGCGTACGAGCGCTTCGGCGCGCGGTCGGTGCCCCAGTCGAAGTAGGGGTTGATCACGACGCACTTGGGCAGGTGGGCGGCCGAGTCGTCGTCGTTATGGGAGTCCTCGTCGCCCCAGTGGTAGCCGAACAGCGACTCGTCCCAGTCGATGGAGCCGTCGATGGCCTTGGCGTAGGGGTCGAGCAGCAGCTTGTTGGGGTTGCAGCGCAGGCCGTGCGCGGGGTCGTTCGGGCCGTGGACGCGGTAGGCGTAGCGCTGGCCGGGCTCGACCCCGGGCAGGAAGGCGTGCCAGACGTAGCCGTCGACCTCGTGCAGCTGCACCTTCGTCTCGGTGCCGTCGGCGTCGAACAGGCAGAGCTCCACCTTCTCGGCGACCTCGCTGAACAGGGCGAAGTTGGTGCCGGACCCGTCGTAGGTCGCGCCGAGGGGATAGGCGCTGCCGGGCCAGATCTGCACGTGTACTCCTGGGGAGCCGAAGGGGCGTTGTAAGGGTTTACGGGACCGCGGCATCCAGACTGGCAGATGCCCGATCCGCGTCTACATACCCACCGGCGAGACCGGCAAACGTGTGTTCGGTCGCCGCGTGACCCGTCGTGTCGTACCCCTCTCGTACCGTGGAGGCATGAGCGGGGCGAAGCGAGGACGGGCATGAGGGTCAAGACCGACATCGTCCCCACCACGGGCAAGTTCGAGGTGGTGTCGGAGTTCGAGCCGTCCGGCGACCAGCCGGCGGCCATCGAGGCCATCGACCGCAAGCTCACGGCGGGCGACCAGAACGTCGTGCTCCTCGGCGCGACCGGCACCGGCAAGTCGGCGACCACGGCCTGGGTCATCGAGCGGCAGCAGCGGCCCACGTTGGTCATGGCCCCGAACAAGACGCTCGCCGCGCAGCTGGCCAACGAGCTGCGCGAGATGCTGCCCAACAACGCGGTCGAGTACTTCGTCAGCTACTACGACTACTACCAGCCCGAGGCCTACGTCCCGCAGACCGACACCTACATCGAGAAGGACAGCTCGGTCAACGACGAGGTCGAGCGGCTGCGCCACTCGGCCACCATGTCGCTGCTCACCCGTCGCGACGTCGTCGTGGTGGCCACCGTGTCCTGCATCTACGGCCTCGGCACCCCGCAGGAGTACGTCGACCGGTCGGTACGGCTGCGCGTGGGGCAGGAGATCGAGCGCGAGACGATCCTGCGCCGGCTCGTCGAGGTGCAGTACACCCGCAACGACCTGTCCTTCACCCGGGGCACGTTCCGCGTCCGGGGCGACACGGTCGAGATCTTCCCGGTCTACGAGGAGCTCGCCGTCCGCGCCGAGATGTTCGGCGACGAGATCGAGCGGCTCTACTACCTGCACCCGCTCACCGGCGAGGTCGTCCGCGAGGTCGACGAGGTCTTCGTCTTCCCGGCCACGCACTACGCCGCAGGCCCCGAGCGCATGGAACGCGCCATCCGCGGCATCGAGAAGGAGCTCGAGGAGCGGCTCGCCGAGCTCGAGGGTCAGAACAAGCTGCTCGAGGCGCAGCGGCTGCGCATGCGCACCAGCTACGACATCGAGATGATGCGCCAGGTCGGGTTCTGCTCGGGCATCGAGAACTACTCGATGCACATCGACGGTCGCACCCGGGGCAGCGCCGGCAACTGCCTGCTCGACTACTTCCCCGAGGACTTCCTGCTCGTCGTCGACGAGTCGCACGTGACGGTGCCGCAGACCGGCGGCATGTACGAGGGCGACATGTCGCGCAAGCGCATGCTCGTCGACCACGGGTTCCGGCTGCCGTCGGCGATGGACAACCGGCCGTTGAAGTTCGAGGAGTTCACCGAGCGCATCGGGCAGACGGTCTACCTGTCCGCGACCCCGGGCGACTACGAGCTGAACCTGGCGCAGGGCGAGTTCGTCGAGCAGGTCATCCGTCCCACCGGGCTCGTCGACCCCGAGATCGTGGTCAAGGGCACGAAGGGGCAGATCGACGACCTGGTCCACGAGATCCGCCTGCGCACCGAGCGCAACGAGCGCGTGCTCGTCACCACGCTGACCAAGAAGATGGCCGAGGACCTCACCGACTACCTGCTCGAGCAGGGCATCCGGGTGCGTTACCTGCACTCCGAGGTCGACACGCTGCGCCGCGTCGAGCTGCTGCGCGAGCTGCGCATGGGCGAGTACGACGTCCTCGTCGGCATCAACCTGCTGCGCGAGGGGCTCGACCTGCCCGAGGTCTCGCTCGTCTCCATCCTCGACGCCGACAAGGAGGGGTTCCTGCGCTCGGGCCGCTCGCTGATCCAGACCATCGGCCGCGCGGCCCGCAACGTGTCGGGTCAGGTGCACATGTACGCCGACACCATCACCCCGTCGATGGCGCAGGCCATCGAGGAGACGAGCCGTCGGCGCGAGAAGCAGATCGCCTACAACACCGAGCACGGCATCGACCCCACCCCGTTGCGCAAGCGCATCGGCGACATCACCGACCTGCTGGCCCGCGAGGCCGCCGACACCGAGGAGCTGCTGTCGCTGCCCGTCGGCGGTTCGGGCCGCGCGCAGTCCCGCGGCAAGCCGGGCTCGCGACCGCAGAAGTCGCCCGCGCCCGGCAAGAACGGGCGTGGCGTCGGCGGGCAGGCCGGCAGCGCCGCCCGCGCCGGTGACGGCCGCTCCGGTGGCGTCGTCGGGGTGGGCGCGAACGCGCAGGGCGGTCTCGACGTCGCGGAGCTGCCGCGGGCCGAGCTCGCCGACCTCATCCAGCAGCTCAACGATCAGATGCTCGGCGCCGCCCGCGACCTCCAGTTCGAGGTCGCGGCGCGGCTGCGCGACGAGATCGGCGAGCTGAAGAAGGAGCTCCGCGGCATGGACGCGGCGGGGGTGGGTTGACGTGGCCACCGAGCAGCGGGTGGCCGACGTCGACGGCGAGCACGGGATGGTCCTGCTCGACCCCGAGGGCATCGAGTTCTGCGTGCGGTGAACCGTGCCGTGAACGAGGTCGCACCCGGAGCGGGATGGCATGACGCCCTCCACCGCGCGCCCACCGGGCTGCCCGCCGGGGCAGGCCAGCACGTGCTCGCCGGCGTGCCCGTCGGCGTCGTGGTCACCGACACCGATCCGACGTCGCTGCCGGCCCAGTGGTCCGCCGACCGGGAGGTCGCGCTGGCGCCGGCCGGCGAGCTCGCCCCCGACCGGTTGCACCAGGTGCTGCCCGCCTTCGTCGAGCTCGCGGCGTCGCTCGCCGACCGACCCACCGCGGCCGTGCTGAGCCTGCCCAGCCGCGACGTCGACAGCGCGCGGGTGGCCCGCGGGGCCGGGTTCGCGCCCACGTCGGTGCTGGCCGTCGCGGACCTGCGCGCGGCCGCCGACCCGCCGGCCGGTGCCGTGGCCTCGACGGTGCGTGACGCCGCCCCCGACGACATCGCCGCGGTCGCCGCGCTGTGGTGCGAGCAGGCCGACTACGAGGCCCGGGTCGGCACGCTCCGGGTCTCGGCGGCGATCCGGACGGCGATCGACGCGGCGGCCGAGGCCGCGATCCTCGGGGCGGACACCGTCCTGCTCGCCGCCGACACCGACGGCACCGCGGTCGGTGTCGTGATCGCCGCGCCCCCGAGCGAGTCGGGCTGGGCCGGCACGCGGCTCGTGCTGGCGCCCGTCAGCTACCTGACCTCAGCCGCGACGGCGGCGGGCGTCCGCGGCCGCGGGCACGGTGGTGCGCTCGTGCGCGAGCTGCACCGGCGCCACCGGCACGCCGGCGTCGTCGCCAGCGTGCTGCACTACAGCGCGTACAACCCGCTGTCGGTGCCGTTCTGGTCGCGGCAGGGCTACCGGCCGCTGGTCACGAGCTACGCGCGCACCGTCCGGTGACCTCGATCGCCCGCGGGCCGGCCGCGCGTTCGTCGGTGCGGGTGACGCGCCGGCCCGGGTGTGCTCCGCAACGCCGCGTCCGCGGCACCGGAACCGCTGCGCTCCCAGCGCTCAGGCCGTCCCGCCGATCCGACGCGTGAGCAGCCGGGCGGTGCGGGCGACCCGCTCTGCCACGCCCTCGCGCTGTGCCGCGGGCAGCCGGGACTCGAAGGTGACGGCGACGCCGGCGACCGGGTGGCCGGCGTGGTCGAGCACCGCGGCCGCCACCGAGGCGAAGCCGACCGTGACCTCGCCGTCCTCGATCGCGTAGCCACGGCGGCGGACGTCCACCAGCAGCGCGCGCAGCGCCGACATCGAGCGCGGCCCGACCCCGGTGCGCAGGACGAACGCAGCCGGGTCGGGGAAGAGCGCGCGTAGCTGGGCGGCGGGCAGGCCGGCGAGCACGGCGCGGCCGCTGGCGGTCAGCTGCGCCGGCAGCCGGACGCCGACGTCGGTGACCAGCGGCGGTCGTCCCGGAGCACGTTCCTCGATCACGTACAGCACCTCGCGGCCGTGCGCGACGGCGAGGTGAGCCGAGTGCCGGGTGCGGTCGGCCAGCTCGGCCAGCGGTACCCGCGCGACGCGCGCCAACGGTGCCTGCCGGCCGTAACCCTGGCCAAGCTCGTAGGCCGCCACACCCAGCGCGTAGCGGCGTTCCTCGGGCAGGTGCGTCACGAAGCCGTGGTCGACCAGCGTGCTGAGCAGGTGATAGACGGTCGAGCGGGGCAGGTCGAGGTCGCGGACGAGGGATGCGGCGGGGACCGGGCCGGCCTGCCGGCCGAGGTAGCCGAGGATCTCGAGGGTCTGCCGGGCGGCGGGAACGCTGGCCACGATGCCGAGACTAGCGCCTTGTCTGGGATATCAGACGCCCAGGCGTGGCGCGACACCCCGCGACGCGGCGGGCGGGTGTGCAATGGGGCGATGGACGGAGCCCGCCCCGTGACCGCTCCTCGCGGCACCACCCTGACCGCACGCTCCTGGCAGACCGAGGCGCCGCTGCGGATGCTGATGAACAACCTCGACCCCGAGAACGCGGAACGCCCCGACGATCTCGTCGTCTACGGCGGCACCGGCCGGGCCGCCCGCAATTGGGCGTCCTACGACGCCCTGGTGCGCACGCTCACGACGCTCGAGTCGGACGAGACGATGCTGGTGCAGTCGGGCAAGCCCGTCGGCGTCATGCGCACCCACGAGTGGGCGCCGCGGGTGCTGATCGCGAACTCCAACCTCGTCGGCGACTGGGCCAACTGGGACGAGTTCCGTCGTCTGGAGAACCTCGGGCTCACCATGTACGGCCAGATGACGGCCGGCTCGTGGATCTACATCGGCACGCAGGGAATCCTGCAGGGCACCTACGAGACCTTCGCCGCGGTGGCGGCCAAACGCTTCGGCGGCACGCTCGCGGGCACTATCACCCTCACCGCCGGGCTGGGCGGCATGGGTGGGGCGCAGCCGCTGGCCGTCACGATGAACGGCGGCGTCGCGATCGTCATCGAGTGCGATCCGGCCCGGATCCGGCGTCGCATCGAGCACGGCTACCTCGACGTCCAGGCCGACAGCGTGCAGCACGCGCTCACCCTGGCCGAGCAGAGCAAGGCCAAGCGGGAGCCGCTGTCGATCGGGCTGCTCGGCAACGCCGCGCAGCTCGTCCCGCAGTTCCTCGCCAACGACGCGCCGATCGACATCGTGACCGACCAGACGTCCGCCCACGACCCGCTGTCCTACCTGCCGGTGGGCGTCGAGTTCGACGAGTGGCACGAGTACGCGCGGCGCAAGCCCGAGGAGTTCACCGGGCGGGCGCAGGCGTCCATGGCCCGGCACGTCGAGGCGATGGTCAAGTTCCAGGACAAGGGTGCCGAGGTCTTCGACTACGGCAACTCGATCCGCGGCGAGGCGAGGACGGCGGGGTTGAGCCGCGCCTTCGACTTCCCGGGGTTCGTGCCCGCGTACATCCGGCCGCTGTTCTGCGAGGGCAAGGGGCCGTTCCGTTGGGCGGCGCTCTCGGGCGACCCGAAGGACATCGCCCGCACCGACAAGGCGGTCCTCGAGCTGTTCCCCGAGAACGAGTCGCTCGCACGCTGGATCGAGCTGGCGCAGGACAAGGTGCACTTCCAGGGGCTGCCGGCGCGCATCTGCTGGCTCGGCTACGGCGAGCGCGACCGCGCCGGCGTGGAGTTCAACCGACTCGTCGCGAACGGCGAGCTCAGCGCGCCCGTCGTGATCGGCCGCGACCACCTCGACTGCGGTTCGGTGGCCTCGCCCTACCGCGAGACCGAGGGCATGCTCGACGGCTCGGACGCCATCGCGGACTGGCCGCTGCTCGACGCGATGGTCAACGTCGCCAGCGGGGCCACGTGGGTGTCGATCCACCACGGCGGCGGCGTCGGCATCGGCCGCTCGATCCACGCCGGCCAGGTGTGCGTCGCCGACGGCACCGACCTCGCGTCGCAGAAGATCGAGCGCGTGCTCACCAACGACCCGGGCATGGGCGTGATCCGCCACGTGGACGCCGGCTACGACCGCGCCGAGGATGTCGCCGCCGCCCGCGACGTCCGCATCCCGATGGCCGAGACCGCCGAATCGTCCGCAGCCCCTCCCACCGCCACGTCCCCCGCAACCACCACTGGCGACCTCGCATGACGACTGGCGACTTTCGCGCCGACTGGCGACCTACAGGTCGCCAGTCGGACGGAAAGTCGCCAGTCGGCGAACAAAGTCGCCAGTGGACGAGCTTCGACCGGATGTGGGACGACCTCGCGCCGATCGGGCGGGACGCAGCGAGCGGCGGGTACCGGCGGTTCGCGTGGACGCGGGAGGACGCGACGCTGCGCGAGTGGTTCGCGGGGGAGGCCGCGGCCCGCGGGATGGCGGTGGTGCTCGACCGGGCCGGCAACCAGTGGGCGTGGCAGGGCGACCCGGACGTCGACGGCCCGGGCGTCGTCGTCGGCTCGCACCTGGACTCGGTGCCCGACGGTGGGGCGTACGACGGTCCGCTGGGCGTCGTCTCGGCCTTCGCCGCGCTCGACACGCTCGCCGAGAGCTCGTGGCGAGCGCGTCGGCCGCTCGCCGTCGTCAACTTCGGTGACGAGGAGGGCGCCCGCTTCGGCGTCGCCTGCGCGGGCTCGCGCGTGATCACCGGTGCGCTGGCCGCGGACCGTGCCCGCGGGCTGCGCGACGCCGAGGGCACGGCCATGGCCGACGCAGCGGGTCGACTGGCAACCGGTTTCGGCCGCGACGACGAGACGCTGCGACGCATCGGGACGTTCGTCGAGCTGCACGTCGAGCAAGGACGCGCGCTGGTCGACCAGGACGCCGCGATCGGGGTGGCCAGCGCGATCCGCCCGCACGGTCGGTGGCGCATCGAGCTGCCGGGCGAGGCGAACCACGCCGGCACGACCGCCCTCGCCGACCGTCGGGACGCCGTGCTGTCGCTCGCGCACGTGGTGCTCGCGGCCCGCGTCGCGGCGGAGCGTCACGGCGGCGTCGCCACCGTCGGCCGGGTCACCGCGCAGCCGAACGGCGTCAATGCGATCGCCTCGCACGTCACGGCGTCGCTCGACGCGCGTGCGCCGAAGAATGCGCAGGTTCGCGCAATAGTCGCCGAGCTCACCGATGCCGTTGCCAGCCAGGGTGGCGAGGTCATCGAGGAGTCGTGGACGGACGTCACGCCGTTCCCCGCCGAGCTGGCCGGGCGGCTGGCCACGCTCCTCACCGCGCCCGTGCTCGACACCGGCGCCGGTCACGACGCCGGCATCCTGGCGCAGGCGGGCGTCCCGGCGGCGATGCTGTTCGTACGCAACCCGACGGGCGTCTCGCACTCGCCGGCCGAGCACGCCGAGCGCGACGACTGCCTCGCCGGCGTCGCGGCGCTGGCCGACGTCGTGGCCGAGCTGACCCGATGACGAGCGCGTACTTCGCGGCACACGCGCTGCTGCCCGACGGCCCGGCCCGCGACGTCCGCCTCGACGTCCGCGACGGCCGTTTCACCGCCGTGACGCCAGGCGCCGCCGCGGACGGTGCGACCCGGCTACCCGGGGTCGCGCTGCCCGGCTTCGCGAACAACCACAGCCACGCCTTCCACCGGGCCCTGCGCGGACGGACGCACGACGGCGGCGGCACGTTCTGGACCTGGCGCGAGCGGATGTACGCCGTCGCCGCCGGGCTCGATCCCGACCGCTACCTCGCGCTCGCCCGGGCGACGTACGCCGAGATGGCGCTGGCCGGCATCACGACGGTGGGGGAGTTCCACTACCTGCACCACGTGCCGGGCGGGCGCCCCTACGCCGAGCCGAACGCGATGGCCGAGGCGCTGCGGCAGGCCGCTCGCGACGCCGGGATCCGCCTCACGCTGCTGGATGCCTGCTACCTGGCCGGCGGGCTGACCGGCGCCGGGTACCAGCCGCTCGACGAGGTCCAGCGCCGCTTCGCCGACGCCGACGCCGACGCGTGGGCCGAGCGCGTCGCGGCGGTGCGTGAGGACGACGGGCTGCGCGTCGGCGCCGCGATCCACTCGGTGCGCGCCGTCCCCGCCGACGCGCTGCGCACCGTCGGCCGCGCCGCCGGTGCCCGCCCGCTGCACGTCCACGTCTCCGAACAGCCGGCCGAGAACGAGGCATGCCTGGCCGTCCACGGTCGCACGCCGACGGCCCTGCTGGCCGACGCGGGCGTGCTCGGCCCGACCGCCACGGCCGTCCACGCCACCCACCTCACCGCCGCCGACATCGCGACCATCGCGCACTCGGGCACGACCGCCTGCTTCTGCCCCACGACCGAGCGCGACCTCGCCGACGGGATCGGCCCGGCGCGCGCGCTCGCCGACGCCGAGCCGGCCGTGCTCTCGCTCGGCACCGACCAGCACGCGGTCATCGACATGTTCGAGGAGGCGCGCGCGCTGGAGCTCGACGAGCGGTTGCGCAGCGGGCGCCGGGGTGCGTTCCGCCCGGCCGAGCTGCTCGCCGCGGCCACGCGACACGACGCGCTCGGCTGGCCCGACGCGGGCGCGCTCGCACCCGGCGCGCGCGCCGACCTGGTGGCCGTCCGGCTCGACAGTGCGCGCACCGCGGGCGCGGCGCCGGAACAGCTGCTCTTCGCAGCGACCGCGGCCGACGTCGACACCGTGCTGGTGGACGGCCGGGTCGTGGTGCGCGACGGTGTCCACGTGCTCGGGGACGTGGGACGACTGCTCGGCGACGCGATCGGAGCGGTATGGCCACGCTGATCACCGGCATCGGGGAGCTCGTCACCAACGACCCGGTGCACGACGGCACACCGCTCGGCGTGCTGCACGACGCCGCGCTGGTCGTCGCCGACGAGCGGGTCGCCTGGGTCGGTCGCGCCGCCGACGCGCCGGCGGCCGACGAGCGGACGGACGTGGGCGGGCAGGCCGTCGTCCCCGGCTTCGTCGACTCGCACACACACCCGGTCTTCGCCGGCGACCGGTCGGCCGAGTTCGCGGCGCGGATGGCGGGGGAGCGCTACGACGGCGGCGGCATCGCCGCCACGGTGACGGCCACGCGTCGTGCCCCGGACGACGAGCTGCGCCGCGGGCTCGTCGGCCGGCTCGCCGAGCTGCGCGCGCAGGGCACGACCACGGTGGAGGTCAAGAGCGGGTACGGCCTCACCGTCGCCGACGAGGAGCGCGTGCTCCGGCTCGCGGCCGGCGTCGTCGAGGAGGTCACCTTCCTCGGCGCGCACGTCGTCCCGCCGGGCACGCAGCGTGACGAGTACGTACGGACGGTGAGCGGGCCGATGCTGGCGGCCTGTGCTCCGCACGCCCGGTGGATCGACGTCTTCTGCGAACCGGCGAGCCCGCACGCGTTCGACGCCGACGAGGCGCGCACCGTCCTCGGCGCGGGCGCGGCGGCCGGCCTCGGCCTGCGGGTGCACGGCAACCAGCTCGCCGCCGGTCCCGGGGTGGCGCTGGCCGTCGACCTCGGGGCCGCGAGCGTCGACCACTGCACGTACCTGACCGATGCCGACGTCGACGCCCTCGCCGGGAGCGAGACCGTGGCGACGCTGCTGCCCGGCGTCGAGTTCTCGACCCGCTCGCCCTACCCGGACGCGCGGCGGTTGCTGGCCGCGGGTGTCACTGTCGGGTTGGCCACCGACTGCAACCCGGGGACGAGCTACACCTCGTCGATGCCGTTCGCGATCGCCCTCGCGGTGCGCGAGATGGCCATGACGCCGGCCGAGGCGCTGTGGGCGGCGACGGCGGGCGCGGCGCGGTCGCTGCGTCGCGAGGACGTCGGTCGCGTCGTCGTCGGTGGCCGGGCCGACCTCGCGCTGCTGGCGGCCCCCACCTACCTGCACCTGGCCTACCGGCCGGGCGTCCCGCTCGCCCGCGCGCTGGACGTCGCCCCGCGGTCCTGACCGGCGGTCAGCCGGCGACGGCGACGATCACGGCGACGACGGCCGCGATGACCACGACGACCGCGACCGCGACCATCACGGCGAGGGCGCGGTCCTGGTGTCCGCGTGCGTCCGGACCCCGTGGGGGGACCGAGTGGGGCGAACCGGCCCGCGGCGGGAAGGAGTTCGCGGGGCCGGCGTGTGGCGGGACCGAGTTCGGCGGTCCGGAGCGGGGCGGTCCCGACCGCGGCGGGAACGACTGCGGCGGTCCCGACCGCGGCGGGTAGGAGTCGAGCGGCCCCGACTGCGGCGGTCGGGAGTCGAGCGGCCCCGAGCGGGGGACGGCGCCGGCGTGGGCAGGTGCCGGCTGGCGGGCCGCGCCGGCGTGCCGGCCGGCGGGCTGCGGGGGCGCAGGCAGGCTGACCGGTGCGCCCGTGCCCGTGCCGGCGGCGCGGATCGCCGTCGCGAACTCCGCGACGGTCTGGAAGCGGTCGTCCGGTCGCTTGGCCATGCCGCGGCGGATGGCCGCGTCGAGGGCGGCCGGGACGCCCGGGCGGCGCTCGGACGTCGACGGCGGCGGGTTGTTCACGTGCGCGAACAGCACCTGTAGGGCCTCGCCCGTGAACGGCGCCTGCCCGACGAGGCACTGGTAGAGCAGACAGGCCAGCGAGTAGATGTCGGACCGGGTGTCGCCCGAGGAGCCGCTGATGCGCTCGGGAGCCATGTAGGCGACGGTGCCGAACCAGTCGGTGGTGGTGGTCAACGCGGTGCCCTCGGTGCCGATCTTGCGGGCGATGCCGAAGTCGACGAGGTACGCGAACGGGCTGGTGCGGTCGCGCTCGGTGATGCCGGTGACGAGGACGTTCGACGGCTTGATGTCGCGGTGCATCAGCCCGGCCTCGTGCGCCGCCGAGAGCGCGGCGGCGACCTGGACGATGACGTCGACGGCGAGCTCGGGCCGCAGCGTCCCGCCCTCGTCGGCGATGAGGCGGCCGAGGTCGCGGCCCTCGACCAGTCGCATGTCGAGGAACAGCTGGCCGTCGATCTCGCCGAAGTCGTGGATCGGGATGATGTGCGGCTCGTTCAGCCGGGCGGCCAGCCGGGACTCGCGACGGAACCGGGCCTGGAAGTGCTCGTCGACCGCGAGTTCGCGCGGCAGCCGCTTGAGCGCGACGATGCGGTCGCGACGGGTATCGAACGCCCGGTAGACGATCCCCATGCCCCCACGCCCGATCACCTCCTCGAGGCGGTACGGGCCGAAGTCCTCGGCCACGGCGGTGTCGTCCTTCCGATCGGCGGTCCCGGGCATCGTACGCAACGACGGCCCGGGCGCGGCCGGGTGGCGCAGCCGGGTGGCGCGGCGGGGGCGAGCCGACAGGACGTCGTCGGTGGGGCGTGCCACCATCGGACGATGTCCTACGGCGACCCGGCAGCCCAGCAGTGGGGTCGCCCGCCGCCGCGCCGCTCGGGCGGGCGTTCCCTGCGCCGGGTGCTGATCGCCGTCCTCGTGCTGGTCGTGCTGCTGATCGCGGCCGACCGCGTCGGCGACGTCGTCGCGCAGAAGGTCGCCGCCACCGCGTTGCGGCAGTCGCAGCATCTCGGGTCCGAGCCCGACGTCGACATCGGCGGGTTCCCCTTCCTCACCCAGTTCGCGCGCGGTCGCTACGACCACATCACCGTGACCGCCGCCGACGTCCCCGTGGGCGACGACGACGTCCGGCTGACCCTCTCGCGGCTGCGGGTGGTGCTCGACGACCTCACCGTCTCCCGGGACTTCGCCGACTACCACGCCGAGCACGCCACCGCGGTCGGCACGATCGGCTACGCCCAGCTCAGCGACGCGCTCCGGGTCGACGTCAGCTACGCCGGCCACGGGCGGATCCGCGCCCGCAAGCAGATCACGGTGTTCGGCCAGACCTTCACGCCGACCATCACCGCGGCCCCGGTGCTCACCAACGGCGCGCTGTCGTTCGCCAAGGCGCAGGTCAACGGGCTGGGTGACCTCGCCGCGCCGGTGTCGCAGGTGCTGTCCCAGGTGTTCGACGTCGCGGTGCCGTTGCGCAACATCCCCTTCGACGTCGACGTGCAGCGCCTGTCGATGGCGCCGGACGGCCTGCGCATCGACCTCGTCGGCAGCGACGTGACCTACCACCGCGAGAACGGCTGAACCCTCAGCCGTGCGTACCTCACCCAGGACGTGACCGATGACCGTCGACCAGATGCTCCGATCGCAGGTCGCCCACCTGCTCGACGCGGGCGCCGTCCGCACCCACTTCCAGCCCATCGTCGACCTCTACGACGATCGCGTGGTCGCCTACGAGGCCCTCTCGCGCGGGCCCGACGGCCCCTTCGCCGCGCCGCAGCCGCTGTTCGCCGCGGCCCGGGCCGGGGGCCTGCTCGCCGAGGTCGACGACCTGTGCCGGCGTAACGCGGTCAGCGCCGCCGTCGAGGCCGGCATGGCCGGGCCGCTCACGCTGTTCGTCAACGTCGAGCCCGACGTCGTCGACTCCGAACGCTTCGACGACTTCGCCTCCCTGGCCGAGCGGGTGCCCGGCCGGCTCCGCCTCGTCCTCGAGGTCACCGAGCGGGCGCTCGCGGCGCGGCCGGCCGAGCTGCTGGCCGCCGTCGGCGAGCTGCGTCGCAAGGGATGGCGCATCGCACTCGACGACGTCGGCGCCGACGACCTGTCGCTGGCGTTCATGCCGCTGCTGCGCCCGGACGTCGTCAAGCTCGACCTGCGACTGGTGCAGCAGCGTCCCGGGCCGGCGGCCGCGCACATCATGACCGCCACCAACGCCTACACCGAACAGACCGGAGCCGTGCTGCTCGCCGAGGGCATCGAGACCGCGCGCCACCTCACCATCGCCCGGGCGCTCGGCGCACGCTTCGGGCAGGGTTTCCTGTTCGGCCGCGCCGCACCCGAGCTGACCCGTAAGCGGCGTACCGGGTCGCTGCAGCTGCACGTCGCCGCGCCGCCGTCGCCGCCGGCGTCGCCCTTCGACTGCATCCCGCCCGAGGCCGCGATGCGCGTCTCGCCGAAGTCGTTGCTCGTCGAGATCAGCAAGCACCTCGAACGCGAGGCCGCGGCGCTCGGGCCGAGCGCCATCATCGCGAGCACGCTGCAGGAGGCCCGTCACTTCAGCGAGATCACGCGAGCGCGCTACACCGAGCTGGCCGACAAGCTCGGCTTCGTCGCGTTGATCGGCGAGGGGCTCGGCAGCGAACCGGTGGCCGGCGTGCGGGGGGCCAACCTCGACCCCGCCGACCCGGTGCGCCAGGAGTGGGACGTCGTGGTGCTCGCCCCGCACTTCGCGGGGGCGCTGCTGGCCCGCGACCTCGGCGACACCGGGCCGGACGCGTCACGACGCTTCCGGTTCGCGCTCACCTACCGCCGCGATGCCGTCGTCGCCGCGATGCACGTGCTGCTGGACCGCGTCGCGCCGGCGCCGAGCTGATCGGTTCAGCTCGCGGCGGGGCGGGGCCGCGCGCCGGCGTGCGCGACGGCCCTGGACGCCAGCCGGGTGGCCTGGTCGAGGCAGTCGGCGATCTCGCCGGTGGCGGCCAGGAAGCCGGCGGCGAACGCGTCGCCGGCACCCGTGGAGTCGAAGACCTCCACCTCGACGGCGGGCACCGAGCGCACCCCCGTGCCGTCGGACCACACCGCGCCGAGCGGCCCGCGCTTGACGACGGCGTGCCCACAGCGCAACGCGAGCGCCTGCGCCGCGGCGGACGGCTCGTCCAGGCCGGTGAGGACCCGCGCCTCGTCGTGGTTGGCGAACAGCAGCAGATCGGTGCCGATCCAGTCGAGGAAGTTCTCGGCGCCCGCGGCCGCGAGCGGCGCGGCGGAGGCGGCGTCGACCGCGATCGACCAGCCCCGCTCGCGCGCGAGCGCCAACGCGTCGAGCGCGAACGAGCGCGGCCCCTCGCCGAGCAGGGCGTAGCCCGAGACGTAGAGCCAGTCGGCCGTCGCCGGGATCAGCGCCACGTCCGCCGCGGCGTCGTTGGCTCCCGTCGAGGGCACCATCGACCGTTCGCCGCGCTCGTCGACCAAGACGATGCAGAGGCCCGTCGCGCGGTTCGGGTCGATCTCGACGACGGGCGTGACGCCGGCCGCGGTGAGCTCGTCGGCGGCCATCAGGCCGGCGTGGTCGTCGCCGATGCGGCCGACGAACGTCGCCTGGGCGCCGGCGTGGGCGAGCCAGGCCGCCACGTTCGCGGCTGCGCCGCCGCCGTAGACCTCGATGGCGGCCGGCGTGTCGGAGCCGAAGGCGATCGGGCCGGGCAGCCGGGCGACGAAGTCGACCATCAGGTCGCCGACGCAGACGACGTGCATCAGCCGGCCGCCGCGTCCGGGGCGTGCGAGGCCGCGTCGTGCGAGGCCGCGTAGTGCGACGCGACCGCCGCCGCGAGCCGCGCGTTCGCGACGACGAGCGCGACGTTCGCGGCGAGCGACGCGCCGTGCGTCTCGCGGTGGAAGAACTCGAGCAGGAAGGGCGTGACGTCCTTGCCGCGAACCCCGGCCGCCTGCGCCGCCGCGAGGCCGGCGTTCAGCGTCCGGTCGTGCAGGTCGCGGTCGAGCTCGTCCGCGGCGGCGATCGGGTTGGCCAGCACGAGCCCGTAACCACCGGTGCCGAGGTCGTCTTGGGCGCGCAGCACCGCGGCGACGTCGGCGGGGGTGTCGACCTGCCAGCCGATGGGGTGGCCCGAGTCGCGCAGGTAGAAGCCGGGGAAGCGCTCGGTGCGGTAGCCCAGCACGCCGACGTTGAGGGTCTCGAGCCGCTCCAGGGTGGCGCCGACGTCGAGGATGGACTTCACGCCGGCGCAGACGACGAGCACCGCGGTGCGCGACAGCGTGGTGAGGTCGGCCGACTCGTCCCACGTGTCACGGGCCTCGCGGTGCACGCCGCCGAGGCCGCCGGTCGCGAAGACCCGGATGCCGGCGCGCGCGGCGAGGTGAGCGGTCGAGGCGACGGTGGTGGCGCCCACCCCGCCGCGGGCGGCGACGACGGCGACGTCACGGACGCTCACCTTGTCGACCTCCCCGGCACCGGTCGCGCCGGCCACGCGGGCCAGCGCGTCGTCGTCCAGGCCGATGCGGGCCTGCCCGTCGACGATCGCGATGGTGGCGGGGACCGCGCCCTCCTGCCGGACCGCGTCCTCGATCTCGCGGGCTATGCGCAGGTTGTCCGGCCGCGGCAGCCCGTGGCTGATGATCGTGCTCTCGAGCGCGACGACGGGGCGATGCGCAGCGAGCGCCTCAGCGACCTCGGGATGGACGAGCACTCATTCTCCTGTCGAACGCGGCGATCGGGACGGTGACGACCGCCGCCACCGCGAACGACAGCACCGACGCGCTCATCCAGCTCTGTTGGTCGAACCACCGTACGTGGGACCACATTCGTCCCCACCACCCGATGTAACCCGGATTGATCACCTGATACGTCGCAAACCCCACCAACCACGGCAGCAGCATGAGGGGACGCAGCGGCGCCTGCTCGGAGAGATCCCACCGGCCCCGCGAGACGAGGAACCAGTCGACGGCCAGCACGCCGAGCAGCGGCACGAACACCGACCCGAGCAGGGTGAGGAAGTTCCCGTAGTCCTCGATGTCGAGGACGATCGCGCCGAGGGTGGCGAGCACCCCGACGGCGGTGGTGAGGATGCGCCGGTCCACGCGCGGCAGCAGGTTCTGCACCGAGATGCCGGACGAGTACGCGTCGACGAACGACTGGTCGAGCTCGCGAACCGCGAGCACGGCGAAGGCGAGCGCGCCGAGCGGGACGGCCAGGAACGCGCCGAACACCTGGTCGGCGTCGCCGCGCGCCACCGTGACGAGGGTGACGAGGCCGATCGCGTAGCAGAGGATCTGCGTGACGGAGTAGCCGGCGAAGGTGCCCCACGCGGCGCTGCGCACCGTGCGCGAATGGCGCGTGTAGTCGGCGACGACGGGCACCCACGACACCGAGACGGCGATGACGGTGTCGGTCGCGACCCAGAAGTTCTGCCACGAACCGTCGCCGAGACCCGGCAGCGGGTTGCGCAGCAGTTGGATCGCGAACCAGGCCATCGCGATCATGACGAGGACGGTGACGTAGCGGCGCAGGACGCGGATCCAGCCGAGGGGCCGCAGCGACAGGCCCACGGTCACGGCGCCGCCGAGCAGCACCCACACCCAGCGCGGGACCCCGTCGACCACCTGGCTCAGCGCGGTGCTGATCGTGACGAGCTCGAATGCGGTCCATCCCAGCAGCTGGACGATGTTCAGCGTCGTCGGCAGCCAGGAGAGCTTCGCGCCGAACAGGCCGCGCAGCAGCACCATGGACGGCTGGCCGGTCTGCGCGCCGGGGACTGCGGCGATCGACACGGCGGCGGTGCCGAGCACGGTGCCGAGCACGATGGCGAGCAGGGCGGCGCCGAACGCGAGCGCCGGCGCGCCGTCGACCGGCGTGAGGACGTAGATGGCCCCGGTGAAGCCGAGCAGGCTCACCCCGAGGTTGCCCCACATGCCGAGGTGGTCGGCCAACCCGAGCGTCCGGGGTGCGGTCTCGTCGAGGGTGAGCGGGGCCTCGCGACCGGAGTCGGCGCCGGTGGCGGCACCCGTGGTCGTGGACAGCGTGCTGGTCATGCGTCTCCCTACGCCGGCATTATCCGGACAGGTTCGAGCGGTCGGCGCGGCCGCGCCCTCTCAGCCCTCACGACGAGAGCTCCCGCGGGTCGGTTACAGGACGGCCATCCCCTCGGTGGGGGACGACGCACGGGCGTGGAAGCGCTGGGGGATGCGACCGGCACGATGGGCGAGCCGACCCGCCTGCACGGCGAGCTTCATGGCCTCGGCCATGGCGACCGGATCCTGCGCGCGGGTGACGGCCGAGGCGAGCAGCACGCCGTCGCAGCCGAGTTCCATGGCGAGCGCCGCGTCGGAGGCGGTGCCGATGCCCGCATCGAGGATCACCGGCACCTGCGCCTCGCTCACGATGAGCTCGATGTTGTGCGGGTTGCCGATGCCGAGGCCGGTGCCGATCGGTGAGCCGAGCGGCATGACCGCGGCGCAGCCCGCCTGCTGCAGCCGACGGGCCAGCACCGGATCGTCGTTGGTGTAGGGGAACACCGTGAATCCCTGCGCCACCAATATTTGCGCGGCATCGAGCAATTCGATCGGGTCGGGCAGCAGGGTGTGCTCGTCGGCGACCACCTCGAGCTTCACCCAGTCGGTCTCGAGGGCCTCGCGGGCGAGTTCGGCGGTACGTACCGCCTCGCGTGCCGTCCGGCACCCGGCGGTGTTGGGCAGGATCCGCACGCCCTGCCGGTCGATGACGTCGAGGATGGTGCCCGTGGTCGTGGCGTCGACGCGCCGCATGGCGACGGTGCAGAGCTCCGTGCCCGACGCGCGGAGCGTCTCGTCCACGACGTGCAGGCTCGGGGCGCCGCCCGTCCCGAGGATCAGTCGCGAGCCGAGCTCCACGCCGGCGATCTGCAGTCCGTCCACGCTCATCCTCCCTGCACCGCCGTCACGATCTCGACGTCCTGACCGGCGGTGATCGTCGTGGTGTCCCACTCGCTGCGCGGGACGACCTCGCCGGCGACGACGGCCGCGCTGCCACGGTTCGCACCGGTGACGGCACGGATGAGCTCGCCGACCGTCGTGCCGGGCGCGATCTCGTGCGGCGTGCCGTTGAGGTCGATGGTCATGCCGGGATCCGTTCGAAGCGATCGGGTGCGAAGGGGTGCAGGACGTCGGGCAGGGCGCCGTCGGCCAGGAGGGCGGCGACGCCGTCGGCGGTCACCGGGGTCAGCAGCACGCCGTTGCGGTAGTGGCCGGTGGCGACGACCAGGCCGCCGAGCGCGCCGCTCGCGCCGACGAGCGGGGCGTTGTCGGGAGAACCGGGGCGCAATCCGGTGCTGATCTCCGCCAGTTCGGCTTCGCCCAGTTCCGGCAGCAGCGACTGCGCGTCGCGCAACAGCTCGTAGACGGCCCCGGCGCGGGCGGAGCGGTCGAAGCCGGCCTCCTCCGTGCTTGCGCCGACGACGATGCGGCCGTCGGCGCGGGGGACGAGGTAGATCGGGTTGCCCTTGACCCGGCCACGGACGACGTGGTTCAGCACAGGCGTCCCGGGCAGTCGCAGCCGGAGGGTCTGTCCCTTCACCGGGCGCACCGCGGGCACCGCACCGGGGGGCGGGCCGGCGAGCGTGCCCGACCACGCGCCCGCGGCGAGCACCACGACGGGGGCGGCGAGCGTCGTCCCGTCCGCGAGGTCGACGCCCTCGACCCGATCACCGGTCGTCCGGACACGCGTGACCTCGGCGGTGACGTGCCGGACGCCGCGGCGGCGACCGGCACGGGCCAGCGCGTCGCGCAGCAGCCGCGGATCGACCTGGTGGTCGTCGGGGGCGTGCAGACCGCCCGGGAGCCCGGCGGCGAGCGCGGGCTCGAGCCCGCGCAGGTCGCGTCCGCCGATCAGAATCGAGGCGATGTCGAAGCGCTGCCCGAAGGCGTGCAGGTCGCGCAGTGCAGCGAGGTCGGCGGCGTCCCACGCCACCAGCACCGTGCCCGTGCGCCGCAGCCCGACGGCGCGCTCGTCGGCGCCGAGCTCGGCCGCGAGCTCGGCGGCGAAGGCGGGCCAGCGGCGCAGCGAGTCCAGGTTCAGGTGCAGCAGCGGCGTCTCGGTGTACTGCAGCTCGGTGACCGGCGCGAGCATGCCGGCGGCGGTGTGCCACGCACCGCGGGTGGGGTCGGGGTCGACGGTGACGACGGCGATCCGACGCTGCGCGCACCGCCACGCGATCGCGGCGCCGATGACCCCGGCGCCCACGACGACGACGTCCGCGGTGGTGACGTCCGCGGTGGTGCGGTGTTGCGACTGCATCTGCTCCCTCACGCCGGCATGACCCGGATCAGGTTCGACGGTCGGCTGCTTCGCCCTCTCAGCCCTCCTCGCCATGGCGGCGTCGAGGGCTCCCGTGCGCGCTCGACCCTACTCCTGGTCCGCGAGCCGCCCGCGCCGTCGTTCGGGCCGGCCGGACCCGTCGAACCGCGCGCGCAACGAGAACGCCGACGGCGTGGGGCCGTGGCGGCGCAGGTGCGCCAGCCGCGCGAGCGCGTCGGCCGGCGTGGGGTGGGTGCCCGCCGCCACCCACCACAGGACGGTCGACGGCTGCGGGAGTCGCTCGAACCACTCGGCCCGTCGCCGCGTGAAGTGACCGTGGTGACTGCGGTAGGTGAAGGCGTGCAGGGCGGGGTAGTCGCGCCACACCGAGATGTTGAGGACGACGAGCGGGTCCTCGTCGGAGACGGCGACGTGGCCGTGCTCGGCGACGTGGCGCCAGACGAAACCCGGTGCGTGGTCGGCCAGGTGGTTGACGCGGTCCAGGGCAGCCACGAAGCCGGCGACGCGCGGGTCGCCGACCGGGTGGCGCAACCGCGCCACGTTCGCCTGCGCGAGCTGCCGGTCGCTCGCGACGGCGCGGTGCGGACCGGCACCCGTCATGTCACGCAGGCTAGGCCGTCCCGGGTGACGGTTCACCGGATCGGGCACGGGAGGTTCGACGCAGACCGCCGGTGACGACGGCAACTACGCAGCTGCTGACCATATGATCAGCAGATGCGTACCAGACGACCGACGCTCGACGAGGCCACCATCATCCGGCGCGCGACGACGTCGCTCGACGCGCGGGCGCGGGCGGAGCGCCACGGCGAGCTGAGTCTGAACTCGGTCTCCGTGCTCGGGCGGATCATGACGCAGGGGCCGCTGACGCCGGGTGAGCTCGCGCGACAGCTGCGGATGCTGCCGCAGTCGCTGACCCGACCTCTCGCGGCGCTGGAGCGTGCGGGGCTCGTCCGCCGCACCCCCGACCCCGCCGACCGTCGGGGCGCCCTGCTGGCGGCCACCGCCGCCGGGCGGCGTGCGCTGCGACGGGAGATGGCCCCGCGCACCCGGTGGCTCGCCGACGCCATCGACGCCGTCTGCGACGAGGACGACCTCGCCACGCTGCTGCAGGCGGCGCAGATCATGCAGCGGCTCGCCGGGTTCGACGGTGGTGGTGTCGCCCCGGTCGAGCCGTGACCGTCGTCGGCGGACCCGCCCCCCGCACGCCGGGTGCGACGTCGGACGGCGGCCGGTGGCGCGCCGACGTCGTCTCGGCGGCCCTGACGATGGCGGCGGTCCTGACGTCGTTCGGCGGGGTCTACGGGCTGAGCCGGTGCGTCGACGTGCCCCACCAGGATCTCGTCCTCGCCGCCGTGCTGGCTCTCACGCTGTCCCGGGCGTTCGGCCGGGCCGACCACTCGCGGCTGCTCGCCGCTGTCGAGGTGCCACTCGTCGGGGTCGCCGCGACGTGGGCCGGGTGGTTGCTGATCGACCGACCGTGGGTCGGCCAGCCCCTGCTCGTCCTCGCCCTGTCTCTCGGCGTGCAGGCGCGGCGATGGGGCGGGCTGGTGCCGCAGGCGGGTCGGCTCGTCGCGCTGCCCTTCCTGGCGCTGCTGGTGACGCCGGTGCCGCCGGTGCCGCGCTCTCCGAGCGGCGGGTCGCCCGCGATCCCCGTCCCGAGCGCCTCCGCCGTGTGGTGGGGTGCCGCCGTCGGCCTGCTCGCCGTGGCGTGCGCGGCGGCCGCGCAGTGGTGCCGCGCGCGGCTCGCCCCGGCGGCCGGGCCGCTCCCCGCGTCCGGGGCGCGCCGCCGGGGCCGTCGCCTCGACGCCGGGACGCGGGCGGCGCTGCAGCTGCTGCTCGCGCTCGGTGGTGCGCTCGTCCTCGGCCACCTGCTCTTCGGCGACCGCTGGCGGTGGGCCGTCGTCTCGGCCTACCTCGTCCTGAGCAGCGCGCGCGGCCGCGGCGACGTCGTGCACAAGGCCGTGATGCGGGTCGTCGGCGCCGCGGCCGGCACCGTCGCGGCGACACTGGTCACCGCGCACGGGCTGCCGGCCGGCAACCGATGGCTGGTCGTCGCCGTCTTCGTCGTGATGGCGGCGGCCGTCGTGGTGCGGGACCGCAACTACGCGTACTGGGCGGCGGGCGTCACGGCGATGATCGCGCTGCTCGACGGCTACTACGGCGAGGACGCCGCCCGGGCGCTGCCCGAGCGGGTGGCGGCCATCGTCGTCGGCGCGACGCTGGGCGCCCTGTCCGCCTGGTTCGTCGTCCCGGTCCGTTCGCGCGACGTCCTGCGCAGCTACCTCGCTCGCGGCCTGGCCGCGCTGTCCGACGAGCTCGCCCCGGATGCCGCCGGGGCCGCGCGCACCCAGGGCACCCTGCGGCTGCTGCGCGAGCTCGAGCCGATGCTGCGCGCCCATCGTCGGACCGTCGGTCGCGGCCAGCGGCCACACGCCGTGGACGCCGTGGCGGCCCTGCACCGGTTGGCGGTGCTGCCCGGTGACGAGCGGGAGCGCCGCGTGCTGCGGCGGGACGTGACGCGCGTGCGGCGGGCGATCGTGGGCAGGGACGACCCGGCGCCCGACGAGCTGCCGCCCGATCTCGCCGTCGTGCACGCCGTCCTCGCCGCGACCAGGACGTCGCGGCGACGCACCGGTCACGGTGGCGGCGATGCCCCGGCGGCGAGCGCGACCGGGTTGCCGTCCGGGTCGGCGACGTAGGCGACCCGCTCGCCCCACGGCATGTCGGCCGGCTCCCTGAGCACGGTGGTGCCGCGAGGGAGCGCGGACACCGTCGCGTCGACGTCGGTCACGTACACGAACAGCTCGAACCGGGGCCGGTCACCGACCGGCGCGCCGAACTGCTCGCCCGACCAGCTGGCGTCGACGACCGCCAGCTCGCTGCCGTCGCGGCGCAGCCCGACGTAACCGGGGTCGGCCGGGGTCGGCACGGCGACGAAGACGGTGAAGCCCAGCCGCTCGTAGAACGCGACCGTCGCTCGTACCGCCGTCGCGTACACGACCGGGAAGGCCCGCAGGGGAGCGGCGTCGGCCATGCCTCGCAGGCTAGGCCCGTCGCGCGTTCGTGACCGAGTATTCGGCACGCGACGTCGGGAACGCGCGGATCGCCGGCCGCGAGGGTCGGGACGGCAGCCGCCGCGCCGTCAGGGGCCACACCGCGTGGCCGGCTTCGAGCATGGTGCGGATGTCGAACCCGCGCCTCCCGTGCATGGCGGCGGTGACGCCGTCGACGATCGAACCGCCCATCGAGTGCCCGACCACGACACCCCACCGCCGCGGGACCGAGCGTCCCACCGCGTCGACGAAGGACTCCGGCGTCGCGTCCGGGTCCGGTTCCGAACGGCCGTGACCCGGGAGGTCGACGGCGGTCACGCGGTAGCCGTGACCCGCGAGCAGTGGTCCGACCGGCCACCGCAGCGCGCGCTGCCGCGATGGTGTCACCTCCGTGACGCATCGTGCGACGAAGCTCGACCGCGAACGCACGGCGCTGGCGGCCGACCTGGGGAAGGATCGTCGCCGTGAGGAAGCGCCGCGCGGAGTCTTTCGCCGAGGCGGTCGAGCGGCTCGCGGCCCGGCCGACCCGTCCGCGGCGCGTGCGGGCCGGCCGACGAGGCGACAGCTGGGCAGACCCGTCCGGCGTCGCCTACACCCTCGTCGACGACGGTCTCCGGCCGAGCGTCGCGCTCGCCCTGGCCGCCCAGGGGGCGCGCGTCGTGTACGACGCGTGCGGGTGCGGCGGCGTGGAATGCGAGCTGGACTGGCTGTCGGGTGCCGAGGTTGCCACTCTGGCCAGCCGTGGACGGCCGCCGATCGTGCGTTCGTCGGAGGACGGCCGCGCCGACCTGGAGCACTGGCGCAGCGAGGAGGGTGGAGACCTCGTCGTGGCGGCGGTCGACGTCTCGTGGGGCGATCGCATCCCACGGTGATCGGCGGTGGACGGGTGTGGCGGCGCTCGCGGCGGTCGACAAGAGTGTCGTACCCGCGTTCTAATATCGTCAGCATGGAGGCGAACCGGGTCGACGAGGTGGTCGACGAGCGGATCGCCATCGTGCGCGCGGGGGTCGACGGGTTGCTCGATGCCGACCTGACGAGGTTGTCCGGCCGGGAACTGGTGGCGCTGCTCGACGCGCTCGAGACACAGCACCGGCGGTTGGCCGCGGCGGACGCTCGGCTGCTGGCCGAGATCGAGGAGCGCGGTGCGGCAGGGGAGTTCGGTCGCACGTCGACGGTCGACCTGCTGCGGGTGCGGTTGCGGGTGGCGCCGGGGGAGGCGAAGGCTCGCGTCGAGCGAGCCCGTGACCTCGGGCCGCGGCGCACGGTGTCGGGCGAGGCTCTGCCGCCGTTGCTGCCGGCGACCGCGGCCGCGCAGCGCGCCGGGACGATCTCGGTGGGGCACGCCGCGGTGATCGCCGACGTGCTGGCCGAGATCCCCGCGGCGATCGCGGTGGAGGCGTCCGGCGTGGCCGAGCGGCTCCTGGTCGAGGCTGCCCGGCACGAGGACCCGGCCCGGTTGCGTCGCACCGGGCAGCTGGTGCTGCGTCGGCTCGACCCCGACGGCGTGCTCGACCGCGCCGACGTGATCGAACGCCGCCGCGGCTTCACCCTGACCCCGGCGCGGGACGGGTCGGCCATCGCATCCGGTCGGCTGACCGGAGAGGCGGCCGCGGTGTGGCGCACGATCCTGGACGCGCTCTCCGCCCCGGCAGTCGCGGCTGACGAGGCCGCCGCGCCCTCACCCGACGACCGGTCGGCGGCGCAGCGGCGCCACGACGGGTTCCTCGACGCCGGGCTGCGGCTGCTGCGCTCCGGCACGCTGCCCGACAGCGGCGGCACCCCGGTCACCGTTCTCGTCCGGACCACCGCGGCGGAGCTGCGCCGGCCCGACGGTCTGGCGCAGACCGACCACGGGGCGCACCTCTCGATCCGGCGGCTGCTCGAGCTCACCGGCGACGCCCTGCTGAGCCCGGTCGTCCTCGCTCGGCACGGCGCAGTCCTCGGCCTCGGGCGCAGCCGCCGCCTCGCCACCCCCGCACAGCGTCGGGCGCTCGCGGCCCGCGACGGCGGCTGCGCCTTCCCCGACTGCACCCGGCCCGCGGCCTGGTGCGAGGCCCACCACGTCGTCGCGTGGGCCGACGGCGGCGCGACCGACCTGGCCAACCTCGTCCTGCTCTGCGGCCACCATCACCGCAGCCTCGGGCGCAGCGACTGGCAGCTGCACATGCGCCACGGCCGCCCCGAATGGCTGGCGCCGCCGTGGCTGGACCCGTCCGGCACACCGGTGCGCAACACCGCCCACCACCTCCCCGAGATCGACTTCACCGCTGTCGTCGAGCCCGACACCGGATAGCCCGCCGGCGGCGGTGGCCTTCAGTCGAGGAAGAAGCAGAAGGGGTGGCCCACGGGGTCGCGCATGACCACCACGTCGGGCTGCGGTTGCACCGCATCGCGGCGCGCGCCGAGCGAGGTCGCCCACGCCTCGGCCACGTCGAGATCGTCCACCCGGATGTCGAGGTGCATCGTCGCGTGCTGCGCTCCGGGCTCGCTCGGCCACACCGGCGCACGCCAGTGCGCTTCGTGCTCGACGTTGACGGTCGGTCCCGCGACGCCGTCGGGCGGGCGGACCTGTGCCCAGTCCGCCTCCTCGGCCACGACAGGCCAGTCGAGCAGCCGGCCGTAGAACCCGGCGAGGGCCGGGGCGTCCGGGGCACCCACCGTCACCGAGGTCAGCGCCATGGTGGGACGCCGCGGCGCATCGCTCACGGCGTGGTCCGCTGGGGCCAGTCCCGCACCCGCCAGAAGTGACCCACCGGGCCGAGCCCGCTGCCCAGCGGGAAGGAGCCGGCCACCGCGCCGCGGATGAACGCCTTGCCCTCTGCGACGGCCGCGGCCAGGGTCGCGCCGCGCGCGAGCGCGGCGGTGGTCGCCGACGCGAGCGTGTCGCCCGAACCGTGGGTGTGCGCCGTGTCGTGGCGCGGGGCGCGGAACTCGATTGCCGTCTCGCCGTCGTGCAGCAGGTCCACGGCATCGTCACCGGCCAGGTGCCCCCCCTTGACCAGCACCGCCTTCGGCCCGAGCGCGAGCAGCGCGGCAGCGGCCTCGTCCATGTCGGCGCGGGTGCGTACCTCGACGCCGGTGAGCAGCGCGATCTCGCCCAGGTTCGGGGTGACGAGCGTGGCGAGGGGGAGGACGACGTCGCGCAGGGCTTCGACGGCGTCCGGTCGCAGCAGCGGGTCGCCGTGCTGCGACGCGGCGACCGGGTCGACCACGAACGGCGCGATGCCGAGTCGCTGCACGGTCTCGGCCACTGCGGCCATGATCGCGGCCGAGGCCAACATGCCCGTCTTGGCCGCCCCCACGCCGATGTCGGTCGCGACCGACTCGATCTGCTCGGCCACCGCCTCCGGCGGGAGCTCGTAGAACCCCGACACCCCGAGCGAGTTCTGCACCGTGACGGCGGTGATCGCCGACATGCCGTGAACCCGGCAGGCGAGGAAGGTCTTCAGATCGGCCTGGACCCCGGCGCCGCCGCCGGAGTCCGAGCCTGCGATGGTGAGCGCGGTCGGCACGGCGTCCATCGCGTCAGTATCGCCGGTCGGTCGCGGCGTCGGTCTCGCCGCACAGGACGGGGCGGGAGGATCGGGGGCATGGAGGACACGCTGACCGCGCCGGAGGTCGCGACCGTGACGCAGCGACTCTGGAACGGCGCGGCGCACGTCCACGAGGCGATCCTCGCGCACCCGTTCCTCGCCGGACTGACCGACGGCACCCTCCCGGCGGACACGTTCGCCTACTACCTCGCCCAGGACGCGCACTATCTGCGCGACTACGCGCGAACGCTCGCCGTCGTCGCGGCCAAGGCTCCGACCCACGCCGACACCGCGCTGCTAGCACGGCACGCCGCCGAGACCGCCGAGGTCGAGCTGGCGCTGCACGAGACATTGCTGCCGCAGCTGGGCATCGACGCGGCCGCGCTCGCCGACGTCGCGGTCTCGCCGACGACGACGGCCTACACGTCCTACCTGCTGGCGACGGCCCACGGCGGCACCTTCGCCGACGGGCTGGCCGCGGTGCTGCCCTGCTACTGGATCTACCAGCGGGTCGGGCAGTCACTCGTCGCCGCCGGCTCGCCGGACGCGCGATACCGGCGTTGGATCGACACCTACGCCGACGACGCGTTCGCCGAGACCGTGGCCGCCGTGCTGGCCCTGGCCGACCGCCTCGTCGTGGACGCCGCCGCGGAGTCCGGCATGCACCGGCACTTCGGGGTCACGGCGCGCTACGAGTGGATGTTCTGGGACGCCGCGTGGCGGCGGGAGGGATGGCCGTTGTGACCCCGCATCTCGACAGCGTCACCGTCGGCGCGTCCGACTTCGCCGCGTCGGCCGAGTTCTACGAGGCGGCGCTCGGCGCGCTCGGCTTCGTGCGCACCCACGAGCTCGTCGACGAGGAGGAGGACGACGCCGCCGTCGAGGCGCTCGGCTGGGGCCCGGCCGGCGCGCCGGCGCAGGTCTGGCTGGTGACCAGCGGCGTGCCGACCCGGGACGTGCACGTTCGGCTGCGGGTCGCCTCCCGCCTCGACGTCGAGGAGTTCCACTCGGCCGCGCTCGCGGCCGGCGGCCGCGAGCACGCGGCACCGCGGCGCTGGACCCCCTACCGCCGGGGCGAGTTCAACGCGATCGTGCGCGACCCCGACGGCAACCTGGTCGAGGCCGTCGCCCCGGAGTGATCACGTCGGCATGATCGGGACTGGATTCACACCAGTCACACCTGGCACACTGGTCACATGTCGGTCGGTCGGGTCGTGTCCTCGCTCGTGTCGTGCGCCGCGGTCGCGGGCTGTGCCGTCGTCGTCATCGGCATGAACCGCGCCGCGGACGACTCGTCGCGTGACGAGCGCGCCGCGGCCGCCACGCACCGCGCGGAGCCCAGTGATCGGCCCGCCTTCCTGCCGCGCACCGACGACCCGACGACGCCGGCGTCCGGCACGACGTCCGGCACGACCTCCGCCGCCGCGTCGCACACCGGCGTCGCCCGTCCGGTGGCACGGTCGTCCGCGCGCGCCGTGAGCGTCGCGGCCCCGGCGGCGACCACGCGAACCGCGACGTCGGCACCGCCGGCGCGGGTGACCAGCTCCACCACGACCGCCCGGCCCGCGCCGCGCACCGCGACCCGTCGCGCGACTGCCGCCCGCACCAGCTCACCGGCCCGCACCAGCTCACCGGCCCGCGCCACCGCGGCCGCCGGCCGGTCGCTGCCGCTGCGCTACTCCACCGGCAAGGCCACCCGGGTCATCACCGTGACGGCAGGGTCGTCGCGGAGCACCCGCGCGACCGTGCAGGCGTGGACCAAGGTCAGCGGTCACAAGTGGCGCAAGACCGGCAAGGCGGTTCGCGCGTACGTCGGCGCCGACGGCATCGGCTCGGCGAGCGAGTCCAGTTCCAAGACTCCCAAGGGCAGCTTCACCCTCACCCAGGCCTTCGGCCGCAACAGCGACCCCGGCACGTCGCTGCCCTACTTCAAGACCAAGCCCTCGGACTACTGGATCAGCAGCGCGGGCTCGAAGTACAACACCCACCAGCGCTGCGGCAGCTGCGGCTACGACAACGGCGTCAACGAACGGCTCTACTACACGACGCCGTACTACAACTACGCCGCCGTCATCGACTACAACACCCGTAACGCGCCGGGCGGCGTGAAGCAGGGCAAGGGCAGCGCGTTCTTCCTGCACGTGTCGGTCGGCGAGCCCACCGCCGGCTGCGTCGCCATCCCGCAGTCGCGGCTGGTGTCCTACCTGCGCTGGCTCAAGCCCGCCGCCCACCCCCGGATCCTCGTCGGCGTCACGTGACATCCTGGTGGCCATGCCCGGCCGCCCCACCCGCCTGACCGTCCTCGCCGCGCTGAGCGCGGTGGTCCTCGCCGGCTGCTCCAGCGCCCGCGGCGAACGGGACGCGAGCACCTCCGCCGGCGCATCGACGACCGTCCCGTCGTCGACACCCGCCCCGGCCATCACGACACCGACGACGACCGCCCCACGCACCTCGGCACGCCCGAGCACGACGGCCCGGTCGTCCGCCCCGGGCACGCACCGGCCGACGCCGCCGGCCACGAGCACGCCGGCGCCGCGACGCTCGTCGTCCCACGCGGCGCGCACCGCCCGCACGCAGCGCCTCCCGCTCGACCTGTCGACCGGCGACGCCCGGCAGGTGGTCACCGTCGTCGCGTCGAGCCACGGCGCGACCACCGCGACCGTGCAGCGGTGGAAGAGGTCCGACGGCGGATGGCGCCGGGTGGGCGCGGCGATCGACGCCTACGTCGGCAGCGCGGGCGTCGGCAGGGCGAGCGAGGGCAGCAGCAAGACCCCGGCCGGCAGCTTCACGCTGACGCAGGCCTTCGGCAACGACGGCGACCCCGGCACTCGGCTGCCCTACTTCCGCACCACGAACGCCGACTACTGGATGAGCAGTCCCGGCTCGACGTACAACACGCACCAGCGCTGCGGCGACTGCGGTTACGACAACGGCGTCAACGAGCATCTGCACGAGGTCACGCCGGAGTACGACCAGGCCGTCGTCATCGACTACAACACCCGTAACGCGCCGGGCGGGGTGAAGGCAGGCCGGGGCAGCGCGTTCTTCCTGCACATCCAGAACGGCGAGCCCACCGCCGGCTGCGTAGCGATCCCGCGCGACGACCTGATCCGCGTCATGGCATGGCTCGCCCCGACCCGTCATCCGCGCATCCTCATCGGCGTCGACTGAGCCGCGACGATGCCCTACGTCCAGGTCGGCGACCACGCGCTGTCGTGGCGACGCCGCGGCGCCGGGCCGCCGCTGCTGCTCGTGCAGGGGATGGCCGGCCACCACGCGCTGTGGGGTGAGGCGTTCCTCGCCGCCCTCGCCGCGGACTTCGACGTCGTGACGTTCGATCATCGGGGGATCGGTGCCGACCGGGACGGGCCGGACGCCGTCGGCGACTTCACCGTCGCCGATCTCGCCGCCGACGCCGCGGCCGTGCTCGACGTCGTCGGGTGGGACGATGCGCACGTCCTCGGCATCTCCCTGGGCGGCATGGTGGCGCAGGAGCTCGCGCTCGGCCGGCCCGAGCGCGTCCGCTCGGTCGTCCTGGGCTGCACCTACGCCGGCGGGGCGGGCGCCACGTTGGATGCCCCGGGCCCGCTGCGGCTGCTGCAGGCCATGCAGCTCGCCGCCACCACCGGCACCGTCGAGAACGCGGTGCGCACGGCGTACGAGGTGAACCTGTCCCCGGCGTTCCGCGCCGACGACACGCAGTTCGCAGCCTTCGCGGCGGCGTCGCTGGCGGTGCGGGTGCCGATGCCTGTGGTGCTGCAGCAGGCCAAGGCAGTGTTCGGGCACGACACGAGCGGCCGGCTGCCCGGTCTCGCCGCGCCCACCCTCGTCGTCCACGGCACCGCCGACCAGATGATCGGCTATGCCAACGCGCCGGTGATCGCCGATCTCGTGCCCCGCGCCACCCTGCGTCCGCTCGACGGTGTCGGGCACCTGTTGTGGTGGGAGCAGCCCGGTGTCACGGCGGGGTTGGTGCGGGAGCACTGCCGGTGAGGGCGATCCCGAGCTGATCGCGGCGCCGGTGCAGCAACCGGCCGAGCACGCCGGACAGCACCAGCAGTGCCGCGCCCGCGACGGCGAAAACCCACCGGACGCCGACGGCGTTCGCCTGCACCCCGCCGAGCAACGACCCCAACGGGATGCCGCCCCACACGACCGTCCCGTACACGCCCTGCACCCGGCCGAACAGTGGGCGCCGCGGTGCGGCTGGTCAGTCCTGGATGCGGGCGAAGGGCTGTGCGGCCTCGAGCAGGTACGCGAGCTCCAGCAGCGTGCGCTCGTCGCCGTGCGCCGCGGTGAGCTGGACGCCGACCGGCAGGCCGCCCGCCGTCGTGCCCATCGGCAGCGAGATGCCCGGCTGGCCGGAGATGTTGTTGAGCGGCGTGTACGCCACCCACCGCGTGAGCCGGTGGATGAGCTCGTCGTAGGCGACGGTGGGCGCGAGGTGGCCGAGCGGCGGCGTGGTGTGGGCGAGAACGGGGGAGAGGACGACCTCGTGTCGCGCCAGCAGGGCCGCGCACTGCTGCGGGACCCGGCGTAGCCGACGCAGCGCACCCGGCGTGCGATACAGGTGCCGCCGGTGGAACGCCCGCAGTCCCCGGCTCAGCCCGTCCGCGCGCGCGGCGTCGAACGATCGGCTGAGCAGCAGCCGGGAGGTGTCGAGGGCGAGCTCGGCCAGCAGGCCCCAGTACTGGACGAAGTCGGCCGCGAACTGCTCGGTGACGGGGAGCGCGATCGGCTCGACGACGTGACCGGCACGCTCCAGCAGCGCGGCGGTCCGCTCGACGGCGCGACGGGTGTCCTCGTCGACCGTCGCGCCGGTGACGGTGTCGAGGATCAGACCGACCCGCAGCCGTCGCTGCGCGGGGCCGGTGACCAGCCCGACCGGCGGCAGGTTCGGATTGCGCCAGCCGTCCTCGGCCGCCGCGACGAACGCGGCGGTGTCGCGGACGCTGCGGGTCACGACGCCCTCGGAGACCATGTTGATCGGGAGGTGGCGGGCCTGCTCGCCGTCGCGATGGCGACCGCGGGACGGCTTGAGCCCGACGAGCCCGGCGCACGCGGCGGGGATGCGGATCGAGCCGCCGCCGTCGTTGGCGTGCGCGATCGGGACGACGCCCGCGGCCACCATCGCGGCCGAGCCGCCCGACGACGCCCCGACCGAGTAGGCCGGGTCCCACGGGTTGCGGGTGGGCGGCTGCGTCATGAACTCGGTGGTGGCGTTGAAGCCGAACTCGGGCAACCGGGACTTGCCCAGCACGGTCAGGCCGGTGCCGAGGTACTGCCGCGCGTAGGCGCCGTCGCGCTTCGCCGGGCTCGCCACGTAGGCCTCGCTGCCGTGGTTGGTGGGCCAGCCGGCAAGATCGGTGTTGTCCTTCACGAACGTGGGGACGCCGAACAGCGCCGCTTCGGGGTCGTCACCGAGTCGGGGCGAGGCGAACGCGTCGAAGGCGACGGCGTGCAGCTCCGCCTCGACGGCGCGGGAGCGGGCGGCGGCCGCGGCCGCCAGCTCGTCGCGACCGACCGCCCCGCGGCGGACCTGCTCGGCGAGCCCGACCGCGTCGTGGTCGCCCAGGGCGTCGTCGGTGAAGGCGTGGATGCGACGGGCGGCTTCGTCCATCGGCCGGACGCTACTCGCCGGTCACTTGCGCGGCACGCCGCCGACGATCTCGGCGGACCGGCCGCGTCCCGGACTGCCCGCGGTGCTCAGCCGCGAGGGTTCGGCGCCGTGCGGACGAACGGCACCCGGGCCGGCGGCAGGTAGTCGGGCCGGAACACCTCGAACTCGAGCACCTCGTCGTCCAGGGCCACGAACAACGGTTGCGCGGCGCTGCGCCACTCGGCGATCCACAGGTGACCGAGCCGCGTCACCGGCACGTCGACGTCGTCGGCGCGCCACGCCGTCACCCGCACGTCCGGTCGGGCGAAGCCGTACCGCAGCCACCACGTCGGGTCTGCCGTCTCACCGGGGGACGCCTCGGACGTGCCCGGCCAGCCGGCGTCCGGCTCCCAGGGTTTCCAGTATCCGTCGCCGTCGCCGGGGTCGCCGTCCTCGACCGGCTCGTCGACGCGGAAGAACCCGTCGCTGCGCCATCGGAACGTCCGGCCCGACAGCGGCATGACGACGGTCTCGACAGTGCGCGCCTCGCTCACGCCGTCCGCAGCGCGGTGGCGGGCTCGGCGTAGAGGGTGCTGCGCTGGACGGCGAACCGGCCGGCATCCGCGGCGACGGCCTCGAAGTCGGCGGGCTGCCAGCCCTGGCCGTGGGTCGCGCCGGCGGCCCGGCTGATGTTCTCGTCCATCAGCGTCCCGCCGAGGTCGTTGACGCCGGCGTTGAGCAGCTGCACCGCGCCCGAGCGACCGAGCTTCACCCAGGACGCCTGGATGTTGTCGATCAGCCCGCGATACGCGATGCGCGCGACGGCGTGGACGAGCAGGACCTCGCGGAAGGTCGGCCCGCGTCGCGCGCCGCGCTTGAGGTAGATCGGCGCGGCCATGTGGACGAAGGGCAGCCCGACGAACTCGGTGAACCCGCCGGTGCGGGCCTGCAGTTCGCGGGTCCGCACGAAGTGGCGGGCCCAGTGTCGCGGGGACTCGACCGAGCCGAACATCATCGTGACGTTGCTGCGCAGCCCCACCGAGTGCGCCGCCTCGTGGGCGTCCAGCCACTGCTGGGTGTCGATCTTGTCCGGGCACAGGACGGCGCGAATCTCGTCGTCGAGGATCTCGGCGGCCGTGCCCGGCAGCGTCTTCAGACCGGCGTCGCGCAACCGGGCCAGGTAGTCGGGCAGCGGCTCGCCGAGCCGACGCGCACCCTCGGTCACCTCGAGTGCGGTGAAGCCGTGCACGTGCAGGTCCGGCACGGCCGCCTTCACCGCCCGGGTGACGTCGACGTAGAACTCACCGTCGAAGCTGGGGTGGATGCCGCCCTGCAGGCAGACCTCGGTGGCGCCGAGCTCGGCGGCCTCGACGGCGCGGCCGGCGATCTCGTCCAGCGAGAGCAGATAGGGCTTGCCGCGCAGGTTCAGCGACAGCGGGCCCTTGCTGAAGCCGCAGAACGTGCACTTGAAGGTGCAGACGTTGGTGTAGTTGATGTTGCGGTTCACCACGTAGGTGACGGCGTCGCCGACCGCCTCGCGCCGCATCGCGTCGGCGACCTCGGCCACCGCCGCGACCTCCGGGCCGCGGGCCGTGAACAGCGTGGTGATCGCGTCCTCGTCGAGCTGCTCACCGGCCACCGCGGCGTCCAGGGCCTCGCGCACCGGCCCGCGGGCCCGGGCCGGCGCCGGGAGCAGCGCCGGCGGCTCGACGTCGGCGCCGGAGTACCAGGCACTCGACCGCCGCCCGATCTGCACGACCTCGGCGCCCGTGCCCACGTTCGCCGCGGCCTCGTGCCGTTCGGGCCAGTGCGAGCCGGCGTCGTCGCGGGCGAGCCCCTCGGCGTCGGCCCGGTCGAGGACGGCGAAGCGCAGGTCGGCGTCGAGCCAGCGCTGCGGCGCCTGCGCGAACTCCGGGTAGATCGTGAGCCGCGGCGCCAGGGTGTGCCCGGCCGTCTCGGTGGCTGCGCGCAGCGTGTCGAGCGCCGGCCAGGGCCGCTCCGGATTGACGTGGTCGGCGGTGACGGGGGAGACGCCGCCCCAGTCGTCGATGCCGGCGTCGACCAGGGCCGGCAACGTGGCCTCGTCGGACAGGTTCGGCGGCGCCTGCAGGTGCACGTCGGCGGGCAGGATGAGCCGGGCCAGCGCGATCGCGCGCAGATGGTCCTCGGTCGGGCACGGCGCGGCGTCACGCATGGCGGTGCCCGGCTTGGGCAGGAAGTTCTGGACGATCACCTCCTGCACGTGCCCGTGCCGGGCATGGCTCTCGGCGATCGCCTGCAGCGCGGTGATGCGGTCGGTCTCGTCCTCGCCGATGCCCACCAGGATGCCGGTCGTGAACGGGATCGCGAGCCGGCCGGCGGCCTCGAGCGTGGCGAGGCGGCGGGCGGGCACCTTGTCGGGCGCGCCCCGGTGGGCGGCGAGATCGTCGCGCAGCGACTCGATCATCATCCCCTGGGACGGCGCGACGGAGCGCAGCGCCGCGAGCTCCGCCTCGCCCAGCGCGCCGGCATTGGCGTGCGGCAGCAGACCGGTCTCGACCAGCACCGCCTCGGCCATCGCCCGCAGGTAGTCGACGGTGGAGGCGTAGCCGTGCTCGGTCAGCCACTCCCGCGCCTGCGGGTAGCGCTGCTCGGGCTGCTCGCCGAGGGTGAACAGCGCCTCGTGGCAGCCGGCGGTGGCACCAGCGGTGGCACCAGCGGTGGCGATCGCGAGCACCTCGTCGCGGGTCAGGTACGGCGTGCTCAGGTGGCGCGGCGCGGTCGCGAAGGTGCAGTACCCGCAGCGATCGCGGCACAGCCGGGTGAGCGGGACGAACACCTTCGGCGAGTAGGTCAGCCGGGTGCCGAACGCACGATCGCGGACGTCGCGCGCCGCCGCCGTGAGGTCCGCCGTCGACCAGCTGGCGAGAGACGTCATGTCCCCATCATCCACACCGCCGCCGCTCCCCCCGGGAGGGGGAGCGGCGGCGGATGGCGGAACGTCAGCGACGGCCGCTACGGACCGCCTTGCGGAACTGCTTGTTCATGTCGACGATGCTGAAGAACGGGATCTCCTTCGGGCACGCCGCGACGCACTCGCCGACGTTCGTGCAGCCGCCGAAACCCTCCTCGTCCATCTGGTTGACCATGCCGAGCACCCGGGTCTCGCGCTCGGGCTGTCCCTGCGGCAGGGCGTTGAGGTGCGCGATCTTGGCCGACGTGAACAGCATCGCCGACCCGTTCGGGCAGGCCGCCACGCAGGCCCCGCAGCCGATGCAGGTCGCGTTCTCGAACGCGCGGTCGGCATCGGGCTTGGGCACCGGCGTCGAGTGCGCCTCGGGCGCCGCGCCGGTCGGCGCGGTGATGTATCCGCCGGACTGGATGATGCGGTCGAACGCGGTGCGGTCGACGACGAGGTCCTTGATCACCGGGAACGCGGTCGAGCGCCACGGCTCGACCTCGATGGTGTCGCCGTCGGAGAACTCGCGCATGTGCAGCTGGCACGTGGTGGTCTGGACGGGGCCGTGCGCCCGCCCGTCGATGCACATGCCGCACGAGCCGCAGATGCCCTCGCGACAGTCGTGGTCGAAGGCGATCGGGTCCTCGCCGTCGAGGATGAGCTGCTCGTTGAGGACGTCGAGCATCTCCAGGAACGACATCTCGGCCGAGACGTCGTCGACCGGGTAGTCGACAAAGCGGCCGTCGGCCTCGGGGCCGTTCTGTCGCCACACGCGGACGGTGATCTTCATGCGGGGCCCCCGCGGAATCGTGTAACCGGTTTTGTGGAGCGATTTCGTGGGGTGCTCTTCATGTGTAGCTCCGTTGTGCGAGGTGGACGTACTCGAACTCAAGCGCTTCCTTGTGCAGCACCGGGCCCTCGCTCGAGCCGGTGTACTCCCAGGCGGCGGCGTAGCTGAAGCCGTCGTCGTCGCGCTCGGCCTCGCCGTCGGCGGTCTGGTGCTCCTCGCGGAAGTGCCCGCCGCACGACTCCTCGCGCACCAGCGCGTCGAGGCACATCAGTTCGGCGAACTCGAGGAAGTCGGCGACCCGGTTGGCCTTCTCCAGCTGCTGGTTGAGCTGCTCGCCGGTGCCGGGGATCTTGACGTTGGTCCAGAACTCCTGGCGCAGCTCGGGGATGCGCTCGAGCGCCTTGCGCAGCCCGGACTCGTTGCGAGCCATGCCGCACATGTCCCAGACCAGCATGCCGAGCTCGCGGTGGAACGAGTCGACCGTGCGCTGCCCCTGGATGGAGAGCAGCGTGTCGATGCGCTGCCGGGTCTCGGTCTCGACCTGCGCCACCGCCGCGTCGGTGGCCTCGACCGTGCCGAGCTTCGCCGTCGCGAGATAGTCGTTGAGCACCGGCGGCAGCACGAAGTAGCCGTCGGACAGGCCCTGCATGAGTGCGGACGCGCCGAGACGGTTCGCGCCGTGGTCGGAGAAGTTGGCCTCACCGATCGCGAAGAGTCCCGGGATGGTCGTCTGCAGGTCGTAGTCGACCCACAAGCCGCCCATCGTGTAGTGGACGGCCGGGTAGATGCGCATCGGCACCTCGTACGGGTTCTCGGCCGTGATGCGCTGGTACATGTCGAACAAGTTGCCGTACTTGGCGGCGACCGCGTCGCGGCCCAGCCGCTCGACGGCGTCGCCGAAGTCGAGGTAGACACCCAGCCCGCCGGGGCCCACGCCGCGCCCCTCGTCGCACTGGTTCTTCGCGGCCCGCGAGGCGATGTCGCGGGGCACCAGGTTGCCGAAGCTGGGGTAGATCCGCTCCAGGTAGTAGTCGCGCTCGTCCTCGGGGATCTCGTTCGGCGGCCGCTCGTCGCCGCGCTTCTTGGGCACCCAGATGCGGCCGTCGTTGCGCAGCGACTCGCTCATCAGCGTGAGCTTGGACTGGTAGTCGCCCGAACGGGGGATGCACGTGGGGTGGATCTGCGTGAAGCACGGGTTCGCGAGGTAGGCCCCGCGCCGGTGCGCCCGCCAGATGGCCGACGCGTTGGAGCCCTTGGCGTTCGTGGAGAGGTAGAAGACGTTGCCGTAGCCGCCGGTCGCCAGCACCACGGCGTCGGCGAGGTGCGTCGTGATCTCGCCGGTGACCAGGTCGCGCGCGACGATGCCGCGGGCGCGGCCGTCCACCATGACGAGGTCGAGCATCTCGGTGCGGGCGTGCATCTCGATGTTGCCGGCGTCGATCTGCCGCTCGAGCGCCTGGTAGGCGCCGTAGAGCAGCTGCTGGCCCGTCTGGCCCCGCGCGTAGAACGTGCGCTGCACCTGCACGCCGCCGAAGGATCGGGTGTCGAGCAGACCGCCGTACTCCCGCGCGAACGGCACGCCCTGCGCGACGCACTGGTCGATGATCTGCAGCGAGATCTCGGCCAGCCGGTGCACGTTGGACTCGCGACTGCGGAAGTCCCCGCCCTTGATCGTGTCGTAGAACAGCCGGTGCACGGAGTCGCCGTCGTTGCGGTAGTTCTTCGCGGCGTTGATGCCGCCCTGCGCGGCCACCGAGTGCGCACGTCGCGGCGAGTCCTGGAAGCAGAACTGGATGACGTGGTAGCCCTGCTCGGCTAGCGTGGCGCCGGCCGATCCGCCCGCGAGGCCGGTGCCGACGACGATCACGCGGTGCTTGCGACGGTTGGCCGGGTTGACCAGCTTGGCCTCGAACTTGCGGGTGGACCACCGGTCCTCGATGGGGCCGGCCGGTGCCTTGGTGTCGGCGATCGGGTCGCCGACGGTGTACGAGGTACTCACGAGATCACTCCAGTCATGACACCGACGGGGACGGCGATGAAGCCGAGCGCGATCACCGCGGCGATCGTCGAGCCGGCCGCCTTGACGGCCCGGTCACGGACGGGGTTGTTGATGCCCAGCGTCTGCGTCGCGCTCCAGAAGCCGTGGTTGATGTGCAGTCCGAGCATCACCATCGCGACGATGTAGATGATGTTGATCCACCACACCTGGAAGTCCGCGGTGACGTTGTCGTACACCTGGCCCTCGTGGAAGTCCGGGTTGGTCACGCCGGCGGTGAGGTCGAGCAGGTGCCAGACGATGAACAGCGCCAGGATGGTCCCGCCGTAGCGCATGGTGCGGGTGGCGAACGTGGCCTTGGCCCGCTGGCCGGCGGCGTACTTCACCGGCCGTGCCTTCACATCACGACGCGAGAGCTGCGCGGCGGCGGTGATGTGCAGGAGGACGGCCACCAGCAGGCCGGCCCGCGAGATCCAGAGGAACCACCCACCGTGCAGGACGGGCTCGCCGACGGTGCGCAACCAGTCGGCGTAGTGGTCGAAGTCGCGCCGGCCGAAGAAGATCTTCAGGTTGCCGAGCATGTGGGCGAGCAGCCAGGACAGCATGACCAGGCCGGTCACCGCCATGACGATCTTCTTGCCGATCGAGCTGTGCCAGAAGGCCGGCAGGCCACTGCGGTTGCGGCGGGCGGAGCGTCCGCCGGTGCCACGGCCGGGGCCGGCCTGGCGCTTCTTCGGTTGTGTGATGACCACGTGGATCGACGGTAGGACGCGAACGATCAGAGGGGAAACAGATGACAACTGTCGTCCCGATAGCGTCTGACTATCATGGGCTCGTGCAGCTGCAACAGCTGGCCTACTTCGTGGCCGTCGCCGACATTCGTCACTTCACCCGGGCGGCCGACGAGATGGACGTCGCGCAGCCGACGTTGTCGCAGCAGATCCGCGCCCTCGAACGCAGCCTCGGTGCGCCGCTGTTCGCACGCAGCCCCGGAAACGTCGAACTGACCGCCGCCGGGGCGGAGCTGCTGCCCATCGCCCGGCGCATGCTCGCCGAGGCCGACAACGCCCGTCTGGCGCTGCGCGAGCTGGGGGAGCTGGGGCGTGGCAAGGTGCGGCTGGGGGCCACCCCGAGCCTGTGCACCGGCTTGGTGCCCAAGATCATCGGCGACTACCACCGCAGCCATCCGGGTGTGGCGATAGTCATTACCGAGGGTGGGTCCCGGGACCTGCAGCGGTTGCTGGCGGAGGGGGCCCTCGACCTCGCGCTGCTGGTCGACTCGCGCGCGCAGGACGACCCGCGGCTGGTCACCGAGCCGTTGTTCGTCGAGGAGCTCGTCGTCATCTCGGCCCTCGACGCGCCGCCGCCCACGCGCCGCGCCCGGATGCAGGTCGCCGAGCTGCGCAGCAAGCAGCTGGTCATGTTCCGGGAGGGGTACGACCTGCGCGAGACCACGCTCGCCGCGTGCCGGGCCGAGGGGTTCGAGCCGACGTTCGCCGTCGAGGGCGGCGAGATGGACGCCGTGCTGGGGTTCGTCGCAGCGGGCCTCGGCGTCGCCGTGGTGCCGAGCACGGTGGTGGGGGAGCGGTTCCGCACGACCCGCCTCGCCTCGCCCGGACTCGCCCGCACCGTGCAGGTCGCCCGGCGCAGCGGCGTCGAGCTCTCCCGGGCCGCGGCCGAGCTCGCGGCGTCGATCGGCCGGGCGACGGCCTAGCTGTACTTGGCCGCGGCGTCGCAAGTACCCCGGAACGGGCCCGGACGTGACACCATCTCGGCGTGACGAGCGCCCCGGATGCCGCGCAACGGCGTCGTGATCTCGCCCGGCTGCGGCGGGTCCGCGACCGGATCGACCGCGAGTACGCGCAGCCGCTGGACGTCGAGGCCCTCGCCCGTGGGGTGCACCTGTCCGCCGGCCACCTCAGCCGCGAGTTCCGCCGGGCCTACGGCGAGTCGCCGTACAGCTACCTGATGACCCGGCGCATCGAACGGGCGATGGCGCTGCTGCGGCGCGGCGACCTCGGCGTCACCGAGGTGTGCTTCGCCGTCGGCTGTTCGTCGCTGGGCACCTTCAGCACCCGGTTCACCGAGCTGGTGGGAGTGCCGCCGAGCGTGTACCGGCGCGCTGCGACGGAGGCGACGGTCGGGCTGCTGCCCTGCGTGGCGCGGCAGGTCGCCCGACCGGTCAGGAATCGAGAAGCCGCGCCCGTCGTCCCGGCCCTAGCGTGAGCGCCATGGACGTCACCATTCAGGCCAGTTTCCTTCCCCACGACGACCCGGAGGCCTCGCTCGCGTTCTATCGCGACGTGCTCGGCTTCGAGGTCCGGTTGGACGTCGGCCAGGGCGCGATGCGCTGGCTGACCGTCGGGCCGCCCTCGCAGCCGGACACCTCGGTCGTCCTGTCCCCGCCCGCGGTCGGGCCGGGGTTCACCGACGAGGAGCGCCGCGTCGTCACCGAGATGATGGCGAAGGGCACCTACGCCATGCTCGTCCTCGCCACGAAGGACCTCGACGTCACCTTCGAACGACTGCAGGCCGCCGATGCCGACATCGTCCAGGAGCCGACGGACCAGCCCTACGGCGTGCGCGACTGCGGCGTGCGCGACCCGGCGGGCAACATGATCCGCGTCCAGGAGCTGTCCTGACCCCGCCCGCCGCCGGACGGAGGACCTGCGCATGCGCGACGCCGACCGCCACGATCTGATCCGCGTCCACGGGGCGCGGGTCAACAATCTCAAGGACGTCAGCGTCGAGCTGCCGAAGCGCCGGCTCACCGCGGTCACCGGCGTCTCGGGCTCGGGCAAGAGCTCGCTCGTCTTCGGGACGATCGCCGCCGAGTCGCAACGACTCGTCAACGAGACGTACAGCGCGTTCCTGCAGGGGTTCATGCCGACGCTGGCCCGGCCGGACGTCGACGTGCTGGACGGGCTGACCACCGCGATCATCGTGGACCAGGAGCGGCTCGGCAGCGATCCCCGCTCGACGGTCGGGACCGCGACGGACGCCCATGCGCTGCTGCGGATCCTGTTCAGCCGGCTCGGCCGGCCGCACGTCGGCTCGCCCCAGGCGTTCTCCTTCAACGTCGCCTCGATCAGCGGTGCCGGTGCGGTGACGGTGTCGAAGGCGGGCCGGCAGACCAAGGAACGCCGCAGCTTCGCGATCACCGGCGGCATGTGTCCGCGCTGCGAGGGCCGCGGTGCGGTCAGTGACATCGACCTGACCCAGATCTACGACGCGGACCGCTCGCTCGCCGACGGCGCGCTGCTCGTCCCCGGTTACAGCATGGACGGCTGGTACGGCCGCATCTTCGGCGGCGCCGGGTTGCCCATGGACAAGCCGATCGCGAAGTTCGGCAAGCGCGACCTCGACAAGCTGCTCTACGGCGAGCCGACGAGGATCAAGGTGGAGGGCGTCAACCTCACCTACGAGGGGGTCGTCACCAAGATCCGCAAGTCGATGCTGTCGCGCGACGTCGACACGCTGCAGCCGCACGTCCGCGCGTTCGTCGAGCGCGCGGTGACCTTCACCGGCTGCCCGGACTGCGACGGAACGCGGCTGACCGAGGCGGCCCGGTCGTCGAAGATCGGGAAGGTCTCCATCGCCGACGTGTGCGCGATGGAGATCCGCGATCTTGCCGGGTGGGTCGAGGAACTCGACGAGCCCGCGGTGGCGCCGCTGCTGCGGGCGCTGCAGGAGACGCTCGACGCGTTCGTCGACATCGGGCTGGGCTACCTGGCCCTCGAGCGGCCGTCGGGCACGCTATCCGGCGGCGAGGCCCAGCGCGTCAAGATGATCCGGCAGCTGGGCTCGTCGCTCACCGACGTCACCTACGTCTTCGACGAGCCGACGGTCGGCCTGCACCCGCACGACATCCAACGGATGAACGAGCTGCTGCTGCAGCTGCGCGACAAGGGCAACACCGTGCTGGTGGTCGAGCACAAGCCCGAGGCCATCGGCATCGCCGACCACGTCGTCGACCTCGGGCCGGGTGCCGGCTCCGCCGGCGGCGAGGTCGTCTTCCAGGGCACCGTCGCCGGGCTGCGGCGCAGCGGCACGCTCACGGGCCGGCACCTCGACGACCGGGCCAAGCTCAAGGAGCAGGTACGGACGTCGTCGGATGTGCTCGAGGTGCGCGGTGCCGTCACGCACAACCTGCGCGACGTCGACGTCGACATCCCGCTGGGCGTGCTCGTGGTCGTCACCGGGGTCGCGGGTTCGGGCAAGAGCTCGCTCGTCGACGGCTCGGTGGCCGGTCGGGAGGGCGTCGTCGTCGTCGACCAGACGGCGATCCGCGGGTCCCGGCGCAGCAACCCGGCCACCTACACCGGGATGCTCGACCCGATCCGCAAGGCCTTCGCCAAGCAGCACGGCGTCAAGCCGGCCCTGTTCAGCGCGAACTCCGACGGGGCGTGCCCCAACTGCAACGGCGCCGGGGTGGTCTACACCGACCTCGGGATCATGGCCGGGGTCGCCACCACGTGCGAGGTGTGCGAGGGCAAGCGCTTCGACGCGTCCGTGCTGGAGTACCGGTTCGGCACCGGCGACGACGCCAGGGACATCAGCGAGGTGCTGGCCATGCCGGTGTCCGAGGCCGCGGCCTTCTTCGCCGCCGACGAGACGTCGGTGCCCGCCGCCTGCCGGATCCTCGACCGGCTGGCCGACGTCGGCCTGGGTTACCTGACCCTCGGGCAGCCGCTCACGACGCTGTCCGGTGGCGAGCGACAGCGGCTGAAACTGGCCGCCCGGCTGGGGGAGGCGGGCACGGTGTACGTCCTCGACGAGCCGACCACCGGCCTGCACCTCGCCGACGTCGAACAGCTGCTCGGCCTGCTGGACCGGCTCGTGGACGGCGGGAAGTCGGTGATCGTCGTCGAGCACCACCAGGCGGTGATGGCACACGCCGACTGGCTCGTCGACCTCGGCCCGGGGGCGGGTCAGGACGGCGGCCGGGTCGTCTTCGAGGGCCCGCCCGCCGATCTCGTCGCCGCCGCCTCGACCCTCACCGGCGAGCATCTCGCCGCCTACGTGGCCGGGTGATCGGAGCGTGCCGGCGCTGCGCTACTACGCGCACGCGGACGTGCCGGTCGGCGAGCACGTCGGGCTGCCGTCCGCGGAGCTGGTCCTCGTGCTCGCGCTCGACCGGCCGTTGGAGCTCGCCACCCCGAGTGAGGGGCGGCGGCGGTTGCACGCGAGCGTGTCGGGCCTCGACGACCGGCCCGCCACGATCTTCACCGGGGGCTCCGAGCGCGGGGTGTTCTGCTCGCTGACGCCGGTGGACGCGCGTCGCCTGCTGGGCGTGCCGGCCGCGTCGTTGGCGGGCCGCTGCGTCGACCTCGCCGACCTCGTCGGCGCGCGGCGTGCCGATCGCATCGTCGACCGCCTCGCCGCCGCGCCGGACGGTGCCGCGTGCGTCGACCTGCTCGCCGGCTTCCTGGGGGAGCGGGGTGGCGGCCGGCGTGGCGCCGTCCGGCCCGAGGTCGCGCACGCGCACCGGCTCGTCGCCGGCTCGCACGGCCGGTGTCGTGTCGCGGACGTGGCGCGCGAGGTGGGCTGGTCCTCGCGGCAGCTCACGCGCGCCTTCACGGCCGAGTTCGGGATGGCGCCCAAGGCGTTCGCGCGGTTGGCGCGGTTCCAGGCGGCCCGTGTCCGGGTGCGCCGCGGCGAGCCGCTCGCGACGGTCGCGCACGCCTGCGGCTACGCCGACCAGGCGCACCTCACCCGGGAGTGGACGCTGCTGGCCGGGCTCCCGCCCACCCGGCGGCGTCGCCATGACGTGTTCGCAAATCTTCAAGACGATGCGCCGGCCACGGCCGCAGACTCGTCGACATGACCACCGATCACAACGTCTGGCCCGGCCTGACCTACGACGACCCGCTCGCCGTCCGCGCGTGGCTGCTCCGCCTCGGCTTCGTCGAGGGCGGTTGCTACTTCGCCGACGACGGCGTGACCGTGCATCACAGCGAGATGCTGTGGCCCGAGGGCGGGCGGGTGATGCTGTCCAGCCGCGGCAAGACCGACGACACCTTCGCCGTCGGGCGCGGTGCCGGCTCGGTGTACGTCGTCGTCGACGACCCCGACGCCGTCCACGCCCGCGCCAAGGACGTCGGCGCGGCCTTCGTGCGCGACCTGGAGGACACCGACTACGGCTCGCGCGGCTTCAGCATCCTCGATGCCGAGGACAACCGCTGGAGTTTCGGCACCTACGCCGGCGGGCACTGACCCACCGCCGTGCTCCGTCGGCACCGCGACGGCCGAGACCGTCTGCGCAAGACGTTATGTCAATCCGATCCGCGTGGACGCCGGACGCCTGGAGCCGGGAGCGGTCGCGCCGGACAATGCCGCCGCGTCCCATACGGTGTGGTCGGCGCCGACCCGAACCCGTGCGGCGCGTTCGTCATACGAGCGACGTTCATCGACGAGCGGCGTGCAGGATGATGAGGCGCGTACGTCATCGCATGGATCGCGGGACGGCAGGTCCGCTCGGGCAGCTGCCGTCCCGCGGCGGGGTCGGCTGGTGATCCAGCACATCGCGCCGATAATGCACATTATGTCAATCGGCCCAGACTCCCGCTACCTGGGCCCCGCTGTCGACTTCGACGGACGTGCCTTCGACCTGCACTATCTCCGTCATGGATCTCGGTCACCAGGTGCGGGTAGCACGAACCGCACGCGGGATGTCCCAACAGCAGTTGGCTGACTCGGCGGGGATCTCGCTCCGTACGCTGCGGTCGATCGAGCGCGGCGCGACGAGCCGGCCGCAGCGCCACTCGTTGACGTGTTTGGCGCGCGCGTTCGGGTTCACGACCGCACAGACCGCCACCTTCCTCGCGTCTGCGGCGCCGAACCCCACGACGTCTCGCCTGGCTCCCGTCGTCGGCCGCTCGCTCGACGTCGACGCCTACCTCGGTACCGGACAGCGCCCGCTCAACAGCGCCACACGCGTGGTGTCGTCGAACGCCCGCATGACTATCGGTCCGGACCGACTATCCCACTACCTGGACCACTCGCTGTTGCTCGAGGGCAGGGACCATCCGGTCGCGCACCACTGGCTGCTGTGGGGTGACGATCCGAGCCTGGACCTCGACGCAGTGAGCGCCGACGTCACGATCGGCGGGACGGTCGCCGCCTTGCTGCGGATACCGGGCCACGACCTCCTCGCGCTGCGCGTGGCCCTCGATCCGGTGCTGCGTCCGGGGGTCATGCACGAAGTGGGTGTGCGATGGGAGTTTCGGCATCTCGCAGACTTTCCCCCCGCGTCGGAGCCGGACTTCGCCATGGGGTGGCGCGACGTGCCCCACCTGGCAACGGTGTCCGTCACGTTCGTCGACCCCTCAGCACCACGACGGTTGTGGACGACGGCGGGCGCCAACCCCGCCGACTTGCGTGTCGAAGGCCCGATCTCCCTCGATCCGACCGGATCGGCGTCGGTCACGCGGCATGTCACTGCCCCGGGGATGGTCGGCATCAGCTGGACGTGGTCGTAAGCGGCAAGTTTTGCGGCAAGAGCTGGGCCGCAACGACCTGTCCGACGCGCGGATGCGCGAACGTCTAGCTGACCACTTCGGACGAAACCGGATCCGGGACGAACCAAAGGAGGAAGCTCGTGCGACGGATAGGCACAGCCTTCGGAGTCGGCGCTGCAAGTGTCGCGGGCCTGATGATCGCAGCATCCCCGGCTGCGGCCGCGAGCGGCGAGTACGACATTGCCACCTACCAGTCTTGGGTCAACGGAACCTATTGGTGCGTGAACAACGCCCAGAACAGCGCGTATGGCTGTTTGGAGGTACGGGGCGACTATCTCCAGGTGGGTGATGTCAAGGCCGACGGTCGGCGCACTGGCATGCAGTGGTCCACCAGTGGCGGCCGGAAGGGTCTGTGTGTCAACACCGCCGGCAAGGACTTCAGCTTTACGCCCCCTACTCAACAACCCAGCGGCAAGCACCTGTGCAACAAGGACTTCGGCGAAGGAGCCACCATCACCTTCCGAGTAGGGAGCTGCGACGCTTCCGCGCATGACTGCACGAACCTTGCGAACTGGAGCCAATGGTCTGACTGGATCTCCCGGAAGAACGCGAGCTGACATGTCCAAGCGTCGGTACACCCTCTCCTTCGCCTCGTTGCTGTCGCTGGCCACAGCGGCGATCGCGACCGCGTCACCGGCCATGGCCGCTGATGGTTTCGAGACCGCGACCGCCTCGGCGTGGTCGACAGGCTCGCACTTCTGTGTCTCCAACGGCACGACACCCAGCAACCAGACTGCGGTGGGCTGCTTCCGCCCGAGTGGCGACCAGATCGAGCCCGGTGACACGAAGGTCGACGGTCGCAGAGTGGGTGTCCGGTGGAAGACATCCGACGGTCGATCGGGTATGTGCGTCAACACCGCGGGCAAGGACGCGGTCTTCGATCCGGTCGTGGTCACATCGCCGGCCCAGGGCGGACACCAGTGCAACAAGGACTTCACCGAAGGCATCTCCATTACCTACCGCGTGGGCACCTGCGACGCCTCGGTCCACAGCTGCAACGTGCTCGCAAACTGGTCTGAATGGAGCGGCTGGATCACCCGCGGCACGAACGAATGAGAGTGGCGGCGTGACGGAGCTCCCGTGGGGACGATCACCCTTGTGTCGAAGTATTGACTGAACGTCGGCCGACGGCGACTGTGTGCCCGTGCAGACCGGTGCGGGATCCCAGGACGCGGCCCAGCGCGCCGTTCGGCAGACGAGCGGCGCGTTGCGCGCGGCGAACCGAGCGAGTGTCGTCCGCGTACTCCGGCAGGCAGGCGGCGCGACGCGGGCGGAGCTCGTGCAGTACACCGGCCTCTCGCGCGCCACGGTGTCGAGCGTTCTCGGCGAGCTCGGCGAGCGTGGGCTGATCACCGAGCGCCGGTCGGCGGCCGGGGCCGGCATGGGCCGACCGGCGGCCCGGGTCGCGTTGGACCGCTCGGCGGGTACCGCCATCGCCGTCGACATCGGCGTCCGGCACGTCGCGGTCGCGGTCGGCGACCTCTCGCACAGCGTGCTCGCCGAACGCTGGGTCACCGCGCCGCGCGGGCACGCCGCCGCGCGCGGCACCCGTCTCGTCCTGCGCAGCATCGAGGAGGCGATCGAGCAGGCCGGCGTCGACGCCGAGGAGCTGGTGGGTGCGGCGGTCAGCCTCGCCGCGCCCGTGGCCACCGACAGCAACCGGCTCGCGGTGCCCGGCGTCCTACCCGGTTGGACCGACTCGACGCTCGCCGAGAGCGTGGCCGCGCGGTGGGGAATCCCCGTCGTCACCGAGAACGACGCCAACCTCGGCGCCCTCGGCGAGGCGCTGGCGCGCCCGGCCGCGGGCGGCGGCGACATCCTGTTCGTGAAGGTCGCGAGCCGCATCGGTCTCGGCATCGCGCGCGGCAACCGGGTCGTCCGGGGTCGCAACGGCTATGCCGGCGAGTTCGGCCACGTGACCGTGCGCCCGCGCGGCCAGCAGTGCTGGTGCGGTCGCCGCGGCTGTCTGGAGCTGTACGCCGGCGGCGACGGCATGCTGCGCCGGCTCGCGGGCACCGCCGCCGCCGCCGACTCCATCCCCGATCTGGTCGCCGGCGCCCGCGCGTCGCGGGAGCGGCGCCGGGTCGTCGACGACGGCGCCGCCGCGCTCGCCCGCGCCCTCACCGACATCGCCGTCGTGCTGGACCCCGCCCGCATCGTCCTCGGCGGTGAGCTCACCGGCCTCGGCGATCTGCTCGTCGACCCGATCCGGCGCGAGCTGGGGGCGCTGCCGTTCGGGTCGACGGTGGAGCTCCGCGTCTCGCCGCTCGGCGAACGCGCCTCGCTGGTGGGTGCACTCGGCCTGGTGCTCACCGAACCCGCCCGCTTCGTCGATCGCTCCCAGGGGCGGGTCGTGCCGCGCCCGGCGGACGACGATCACGCGCCGTCCTCGCCGCCGCTGTCCCTTCCCGCCGCTCGGGAGGCGCAGCCGTGACATGCGTCCCTCCCCCGCGCGGCCGGGTCGCGTTGGTCAGTTGCGTCAGCAGACGGTCAGCACGCGCGGGCCGTCGTCGGTGACGGCGATGGTGTGCTCGAAGTGCGCACCGCGGGAGCCGTCCGTGCTGCGCAACGTCCAGCCGTCGTCGTCGACGCGATAGGCGTCCTGCCCGCCGGCGAGGAACCACGGCTCGATCGCGACGGTGAGTCCGGCCTCCAGGCGCATGCCGCGTCCGGGACGACCGTCGTTGGGGATGTGCGGGCTCTCGTGCATGGTGTGGCCGACGCCGTGGCCGCCGAAGTCCGTCGACAGCCCGTACCCGGCGTCGCGGGCGACTGCGCCGATCGCGGCGGAGATGTCGCCGATGCGCGCCCCGGGCTGCGCGGCGGCAATGCCCGCCGTCAACGCGGCCTCGGTGCGCTCGAGCAGTCGGGCGTCGGCGGGGCCGGTGGTGCCGATGCAGAAGGAGATCGCGGCGTCACCGGTCCAGCCGTCGAGCGTCGCGCCGCAGTCGACGCTGAGCAGGTCGCCGTCACGCAGTCGGTAACGGGTGGGGGTGCCGTGGAGAACGGCGTCGTTGACGGACAGGCACACCACGCCCGGATAGGGACTGCCGGCGAAGGACGGCTGGTAGCCGAGGAACGGCGAGCTGGCGCCGGCCTCGCGCAGCACCCCCCGCGCGACCTCGTCCAACTGCCCCAGCCGCACTCCGACCGCGGCGGCAGCACGGGTCGCGGCCAGTGCCCGGGCGACGACCGCTCCCGCAGCCGCCATGGCCTCGATCTCCCCCGGCGTCTTCAGCTCGACCATGCTGCGTCCCCTCGATGAGCGTGATTGTTATACCGGTATTAGTATCACGGTCATGGTGCGTCCGATCCTCTCCCCCGCCGAGCGTGCCCGCGGCCGCCGGCTCGGTGCGGCACTGCGGCAGGCGCGGGGCGAGCGCAGCATGGTCGACGTCGCGATCGCCGCGGGCGTCCCGGTCGAGACGCTGCGCAAGATCGAGACCGGCCGCATCCCCACCCCGGCGTTCTTCACCGTCGCCGCGCTCGGCGGCGTCCTCGGTCTCGACCTCGCCACGCTCGCCGCCCACGTCGAGCCCGACGTCCGCTCCGGTCCCGACCTCGTGGCGCCGGACACCGCCACCGCCTAAGAGGCGCCCGGCGCCCTGGTGCGCCAGGATGTCGGCATGGAATCCGTGCTGGGCATCGGTGGGTACTTCGTCCGAGCCGGCGACCCGGGCGCCCTGAGCGCCTGGTACCGCGACTGCCTGGGGCTGGCCGCCGACGAGCACGGCATGTGGCGCCAGCAGGACGGCGTGACGGTGTTCGCGGCGTTCGACGCCGACACCGACTACTTCGGCTCGCGCGGCCAGGCCGTCATGCTGAACTTCCGGGTCCGCGACCTGGACGCGATGCTCGCGCAGCTGCGCGCCCACGGCGCGGACGTGGCCGCGGAGACGCAGGACCTCGCCGGTGTCGGCCGGTTCGGCTGGGTGACCGATCCCGAGGGCAATCGCATCGAGCTGTGGCAGCCGGCCTGACCGGTTCGGGCCGGAGTCGCACCGGCGCGTCAGTGCTCGAGCATGCGCTCCAGCAGTCGCGTCACCGCCTGCCGCTCGCGGCTGCCGAGGGCCTCGGTCAGCGGTCCGAGTGCCCGCCGCACGTCCGCGTACACCCGCTCGGCCAGCTCGTGACCGGCCGGCGTCATGACCACGTCGACGGCGCGGCCGTCGTCGGGGTTGGGGCCGCGGGCGAGCAGGCCGCGGCGCTCGGCGCGCTCGACGAGCCCGGACATCGTGGACTTGTCCAGCCCGAGGTGGTGCGCGCGCTGCTCGTGCTCGGCGCGACCGGGAACGCCGGGCGCATGGCGGTCCAGGTCGCGAAGCGGTTCGGGGCCGCACACGTCGTCGCCGCCGGCCGCGACCCCGATCGGCTCGCCGAGGTGGCGGCGCTCGGCGCCGACGTCACCTGCACCCTGGACGAGCTCGACCGGGCCGCCGACGTGGACGTCGTCCTCGACTACGTCTGGGGCGAGCCCACCGCACGCGCGCTGGTGGACGTGCTCACCGCCCGCCGCGACCGGGGCGTGCCGCTCACCTGGATCGAGATCGGCTCGGTCGCCGGCCCCGCCGCCGCGATCCCGTCCGCGGCGCTGCGCTCGGCCCGGGTGCAGCTCGTCGGCAGCGGTATCGGCTCGGTGCCGGGACGGGACTTCCTCGCCGAGCTCCCGCAGCTGGCGGCGGCGGTGGCCGACGGCGCGTTCGACGTGCGGGCACGCGCGGTGCCGCTCGCCGACGTCGAGCAGGCGTGGACGGCGGCCGCCGACAGCACCGACCGGATCGTGCTGGTGCCCTGAGCCGCGCGGGCGCGGGGCCGGGTGCGGACGTGCCGCTGCCCCGGGCCGTGACGACCCGGGGCAGCGACGTGGGATGCGCAGAGACGGCCTACGACGCGGCCACGCGACGCTTCGCCGACACCGCGCGCGCGGTGAGGTATCCCGACCGCGTGCCGGTGACCTTCACGGTCAGCGCCCGGCCCGCGAACCGGGTCGCGATCGTGTACCGCGCGTGGGTCGCACCCTTGATCGCCTTGCCGTCGGCGTACCACCGGTAGGCGTAGGCGCTCGGCCGGGGCGACCACGACCCGACCGCGGCCTTCACCGTGCGCCCGGTCGCGACCGTGCCTGTGATCCGCGGGCGTGCGGTGACGAAGACGCCGGACACCCGGGCCGGGCGGGACGTCCGCGACGCGGTCACGTAGTTCGGCCGCGTGGCCGTGACCCGCACCGTCAACCGGTGACCGGTCAGCGACCTCGCCACGACGTAGCTGCTCCGGGTCGCCCCCTTGATCGCCGTGCCGTCGGCCGCCCACTGGTAGGCGTAGGCCGTCGGCTTCGGCGACCACGTGCCCACCGCGATCCGAACCGTCCGGCCCGCGGCGACGGTGCCGGTGATGCGGGGCGTCGGGGCGGTGGTGAACGAACCGAGCACCGTCGTACGGACGGCAGCCGACGTGGTCTGCTGCCCGGCGGAATCGGTGACGAGCGCCTGCAGGTCGACGACCCTGCCCGCGAGGCCCGCGCCCGGTCTCCAGGTGAGCCGGTAGGGCGCGATCCCCGTCGTGGCCACCGGGGTGCCGTCGACGAGCAGCGTCGCCGACTGCACGGCGTGGTCGTCCGTCGCCCGGGCGAGCGCCGTGAGCGTCGCGCCCGCCTCGACCTTCGCCGTGCCCACGGGGTCCGCGAGCGCGGCCGTCGGCGCGGCGTCGACCACGCTCCCCGCCGCGGTCGGCACCGAGGCTGGAGCCGAGGAGAGCCGGCCCGGCGTGGTGACGGTCGCCGCCGGCGTGGTGTCCGGGCCGGAGATCGCCTCGGTCCCCGCGGCCGGGTCGGCCGGCCCCCCGGCGACCGGTGCGCCCGTCCCGACGTAGCTGGCCGACAGCGCGAACGGGGCCGACTGTCGGACGGCGCTGTTGTCGGCGTTGGCGTTGTAGACGGCGAACCCGTTGCCGGTGACGACGTCACCCGAACCGGAGAGCCCGGTGGTGGTGTCCGTCCCCGCGTCGGCGAGCAGGATGCCGTACGACTTCGAGGGATCGGCCTTGAAGTAGTTGCCCGTGATCCGACTGCCGCGTACGAACCCGTCGAAGCCGCTGGCGTATTTCACGCCCGTCTGCGCAAAAAGCGAGTTGGGCTTGCCTCTCACCACGGTGCCGGTCACGTACCCGTGGGCCCGGATGCCGGTGCGCACGGTGTTGTCGGCACTGCCGTCCTTGCCGCGGCCGCCGTCGAACAGGATGCCACCGGCCTGGTACCCGGTGACGAGGCTGTTCGCGACGGTCAGCTCGCTCTCGACCGTGCCCGGGCCGGAGCCGAGCACGAGACCGGTGCGCACGATGCCCCAGCCGTGGGGGTTGTCGGCCAGCTCGGCCGTCGTGCTCGCAGCCTTCATCGGTCCGACCACGCTCTCCGAGACGCGGCCGGCCGTCCCGAAGTACGCGATGCCGGCCTCGGCGAAGGTGTTCCCTGAGGTCACGGTGACCCCGGAGATGTCCACGAACATCTCGTTGGTGTCCGTCGAGCCGAGCGACTGTCGCGACACGGTGATGACGTTGCCGCCGCCGTCGCGCAGGTAGGGGGTGACCCCGGCCAGCGTGTCGAGCGACTGGTCCGGCTCGATCGTCACCTTGTCGGCGCCCGCGCCCTTGATCTTGAGCGGCTTCGTGATCGTCAGGCCGTTCGTGGCACCGGTCGCGACCGGGTTGCTCGCGCTGTAGACCGGTGTCGACGACTCCTGGTAGACGCCGGCACAGACCACGATCGTGTCCCACGGCGCGGCGTGGTCGACGGCGTCCTGGATCTTGGCGAAGTTCGCGTTCGGGCACTGCTGCTTGTCGTCGTCGACGACCCAGGTGCTGTTGCCCTTGGCGTTGCCCACCGTGTCCACGAGCTTCACGTTCCCGGCGGTGTTGTCGGTGCCGTTCAGCACCGCGACCGGGTCGGGGCCCGAGGTGGGCAGGCCCGAGCCGGCGCCGTCCGCCACGTCGCCGTCGGAGTAGACGGCCGAGCCGGCCGTCGCCTCCTGGAAGCGGACGTCGGCGAGCTGGATCGAACCGGACGCCGGCGTCCCCGCCGCCCCGAAGCGCAACCGCAGCGAGGCCAGCGAGGCGGTGTCGACGCCCTGCTTCGTGAACTCGGTGAGCGGCACACGGATCTGGTCGAGCACGATGTGCGTGTTCGGCGTGTTCGTGCCGGTGGACATGTGCAGGGCGTTGCCCCAGCGCGGGTCCTTCGCGTGCACCGTCGCGACGTGGCCGTCGGTGTCGGTCAGGTCGATCAGGAAGTCCTGCGTCGTGGCCGTCGGGTCGTAGGACGTCGGCTTCTCGTTCGGCCAGTCCGACCCGACCTTGGTGCTGTCACCGCGGTCGTCGGCGCCGGGGTTGCGGGTGTCGAAGAAGTTGACGTCCGCGTCCAGCGCCAGCGCCTTCAGCCCGCTGACGTCCTTCGACGCCGCCGGGATCTGTGCGGTGAGGCTGGCCGGGCTCGACTGCTCCCACGCCATGGTGAGCTGCCGGCCGTAGGACTGGTTGACCGGACCGTTCTCGCGGATGCCGTTCTGGCCGCCCAGCGCGCTCGCGGCGGGCAGCGGGCAGGCCTTCGCCGCGGTCGGCAGCGTGCTCTTGCCGAGCTGCGACGGGGCGAAGTCGTCCGGTTCGGGGTTGCACCAGTCGTAGCCGGTGGCGGTCGCCTTCGGGGTGGGCGTGACGCCGGCGGCCTGCGCGTACGGGTCGGCGAAGCCGGAGCCGGTGAGCGAGCCGCCGAGCGCGTCGAGCGTGAGCGGGTTCTCGACCTCGGGTCGGATGAGGTCCACCCGCTCGTTCGGCGCCGCCACGTAGGTGGTGTTGACCCGTTCCGAGCACGCGATCCGGGTACCGGAGTCGCTCGTCGGGCACGCGGACGCGGGCACCTGCAGGTGCGAGTCGGTGTCGGAGAGCTCGCCGGTCAGGTACGGCTCGAAGGCGCCCTCACCGCCGACGTAGCGTCGGAAGAACGCCGCCATGGTGGCCAGGCCGAGCTTCTCCTGGTCGCCCATGCGCGCCGGGTCGCCCGAGATCTTGGTGTTGACGGCCGGGTCGTAGGTGTCGGCGTTGTCGGCCCCGTTGTTCACCGCGTAGTTCTTCGCCGGGTCGGTGTAGCTCGCGGCGCCCGACAGCCGCAGGTTGTGCGGATGCACGTTGGTGTCGGCGAACGGGGTGGAGTTGCCGCACGCCGCGTCGTTGTTGTTCTGGCCGTCCGCGCTGCCGTCGGCGTACCAGACGGTGTTGTACCAGTTGTGGATCGCGCCCAGCTGCTCGACCTGGATGCGCGGGAAGGGGTCGTTCGGGTTCGCGTACTGGCTGCGCTCGAAGAAGCGGGCGCCCTGCAGGTTGGAGACGTCGCCGTCGCACATCGGCAGGATCGTCATGTACGGCATGCCGTAGGGCGCCTTGCGCTCGTAGTCGACCGGCGCCAGCGAGATGACGCCACGAATCGGATAGCGCGGCCCGTCGGTGCGGATGCGGTTGTAGTCGATGAAACTGGTGACGGCGTCGCCGCCGCGGGAGTGCCCCATCAGTCCGATGCGGGTCAGGTCGAGCCTGCCTGCGAGCGTGTCGCCGATGGTGGTGTGCGCGTCGTCGGTCAGGCCGCCGGGCTTGTTCGCGGCCGACAGCGCGTCGAGGGCCTTGGCGATCAGCATGCGCCGCTGGTGCATGCCCTTCCCCTTGCTGTTGTCCTGGCGCATCATCAGCTGGTCCTGCGACAGGGAGAAGACGGTGTAGCCCCACGTCGCGAGGTTCTCGCCGAGGTAGGCGTAGCCGGCCTCGTTGCGCTTGAAGGACGTGCACGTCGCGGTGGTCGAGTCCTGCCCGGCGTCGCACGAGCCGTGGTTGCCGTGGACGAGCACGATCAGCGGCGAGGGCTCGCTGCGCTCGGCCGGGTAGTAGAGCGCGCCACGGATCTCGAATCGTTCGGCCGACTGTGCCTGCCCCGTCCCCGGCGCGGCGCCCGACGAGTTCGGCTCCTGCAGGTCGGCCAGCCCGAGCTTGACCTCCTGGATCGTTTTGATCGTCTCGGTGCCGCGCGCCGTCGGGTCGGGCAGCGTGGTGGCCTCGGCGGCCGCCGGGCTCGCCGCGGGAGCGGTGGTCGTGGGGGTCGCGTTCGCGATCGGTGACAGCACCGACACGCTCAGGGCCACGGCCAAGGGCAGCGCGACGCGCACCCTCGTCCTCCGGCCGGGTGACAGCTTCACTCAGGTCCTCGCTCGTGGTTGAAGGTTTGACCAGACGAGCGGAACCTAAGGAGCTTTCATGTGGTCGATGTTGCGGCAGCGTTCCGGCCGCGCGCGGGGTCGGGCACGAACCGGACACCGTGTTACGGCGCAGCGACGGAGCCGTCGGTGTGGCAGGAATCCGTCACTGCGACCGGTAAGCGGAAGCCGACGTTCCTGATTCCCGGGTTGACTGCCTCTCGTCAGCACGTCGTCGTGGAGAAGAGGTCGTCATGTTCGGTCCGGGTGTCTACACCGAGGGTCAGGCCATCGCAGGCTTCCTCGAGCAGCAGCTCGCGGCGATCCGCGCCGCGGCGTTCGGGCTCACCGAGGAGCAGGCACGGGCGACGCCCTGCCGCAGCGCGCTATCCGTCGGCGGGCTGGTCAAGCACGCGACGTACGTCATGCAGCAGCGCGAGCAGCGCAAGACCGACCCCGCCCCCGCGCTGGACGCCGCGGCGTTCGCGCGCTTCGCCGGCAGCTTCGCGCTCACCGACGGCGAGACGCTCGCCGGCGCGCTCGACGACTTCGACCGGTCGGTCGAGGCGTACCTGGGCGACGTGCGTGCCACCGATCCCGGCGCCGCCGCGACGGCACCGCCGGCGCCCTGGGACGGCGTGTACGGCCCGACCGAGTCGGTGCAGCGCTTCGAGCTGCTGCACCACGTCGAGGAGTTCGCGCGGCACGCCGGCCACGCCGACATCGTGCGCGAGCAGCTCGACGCCGCCGACGCGGCGTCGCTGCTCATGGCCGTGGAGGGCCGCGAGGGCAACGAGTTCGTCCAGCCCTGGGCGCCGGCGAGCTGACGATGACGAGCGGGTCGCCCGGCCGATGACTCGTCAGCGAACGGGCCGGCGCAGCCGGGCGGCCTGTGTCAGCAGGTGGGTGCGCTCGGCCGAGCGCGGGGTGCGGTCGGCGGCCCGCAGGTACAGCTGCGCGGCGAGTTCGGCGTCCCCCGCCCGCTCGTGCAGGTGGGCGCGCACCGCGTCCACCCGGTACAGCTCGGGCACCTGCTCGTCGAGACCCTGCAGGGCACGCAGCCCGGCGTGCGGACCGTCGACGGCGCCCACCGCGACGGCCCGGTTCAGCCGCACCGCCGGGTTGTCGCCGAGCGCCAGCAGCTCGTCGTACCACGCGAGGATCTGCGGCCAGTCGGTCTCGTCGGCACTCGAGGCGTCGTCGTGCAGCGCCGCGATCGCCGCCTGCAGCTGGTACGGCCCACGCCGGTCGAGTGCGAGCGCGCGCTGCAGGATGCCTACGCCCTCGGCGATCGTCGCGGTGTCCCACCGGGAGCGGTCCTGCCGGTCGAGCGGGACCAGCAGGCCGCTGTCGTCGGTGCGCGCCGGGCGCCGGGCGTGGGTCAGCAGCATGAGCGCGAGCAGCCCGGCGACCTCGGGGTCGGGCGTGCCGCGGGCGAGCATGCGGGTCAACCGGATCGCCTCGGCGGCGAGGTCGACGGACCCCGTGTGCCCTTCGGTGAAGATCAGGTAGAGCACGTGCAGGACGACGGCCAGGTCGCCCGACGCGCCGATCCCCTCCCCGGCGATCGTGCGCTTCGCCCGGCTGATGCGCTGGGCCATGGTGGCCTCCGGCACGAGGAACGCCTCGGCGACCTGCCGCGTCGTGAGCCCGCCGACGGCACGCAGCGTGAGCGCGACGGCCGACGAGGGTGACAGCGACGGGTGACAGCATCGCGCCAGCAGCAGCACGGTGTCGTCGGTCTGCGCGGCCGGTCCCGGGCCCGGTTCGGCGACGGTGGCGAGCTCGCGCCGGCGTCGCGCCGCGTCGGCCCGCCACGTGTCGACCAGGCGGCGCTGCGCGACGCGGATCAGCCACCCCCGCGGATCGCTCGGGGGGCGTTCGTCCCACGTGCGCAGCGCCGCCAGCAGTGCGTCCTGCACGGCATCCTCGGCCGCCGCGAAGTCGATGCCGCGGCCGACGAGGACGCCCAGCACCTCGGGGACGAGGCGACGGAGCAGCGCGTCGTCCACGAGCGGCGGGTCAGACGTCCTGGGCGGGGGCGCCCATGATCTGGCGCACCTCGATCCACTCGTAGATGGGTCGGCCGCCCTGGCCCGGTGCCGAGGACACGTACGCGGCGATCTCGTGGGCACGTGCCTCGGAGTCGACGTCGACGAGGAACCAGCCGGCGATCAGCTCCTTCGCCTCGGGGAACGGCCCGTCGGTCACCGGCGGTGCGTCGGGACCGCCGAAGCGCACGTAGCTGCCGTCGGGGCTGAGTCCCTGCGCGTCCACGAACTCGCCGTTCTCGCGCAGCATGCGGCCGGTCTCGTGCTGGAACGCGATGTGGGCGCTGATCTCCTCGGGGGTCCACTCGCTCATGGGGGTGCAGTCGGGCAGGGGCTCCGGGCCGCCGCGGTAGTGCTTGAGCAGCAGGAACTTCGGCATGGACTTCCCTCTTTCCTCGGGACGGCCATGATGCCGTCCGACACGGTGATGACGGAGCCCGCACCCGGTTCTCGACATCGGTCGCGGCGCCGGCGCGACCGGTTCGCGACTCACCTCTCCCCCTCGCCCGTCCCGGCCCATAGCGTGGGGCCATGACCGACAACGTGCAGCTGTCCATCGGTGGCGCCGACGCGGACGCGTCCGCCGGCGCGACCTTCGAGCGCCGCAACCCGGTGACGGGCGAGGTCGCGACGACCGCCGCGGCGGCGACGCCCGCGGACGCGGTCGCGGCCGTCGAGGCCGCCGCCGCCGCGTTCCCCGCCTGGGCGGCGACGGGCCCGGGCGAACGGCGCCGCCTGCTCCTCGCGGCCGCCGACCGGCTCCAGGCGCTGTCGCCGGACTTCGCCGCGGCCACCGTGGCCGAGACCGGCGCGCCGGCGCACTGGGCCAAGTTCAACATCGGTCTCGGTGCCTCGCTGCTGCGCGAGGCGGCGTCGCTCACCACGCAGGTACGCGGCGAGACCATCCCGTCCGACGTGCCGGGCAGCCTCGCGATGGCGGTGCGGCAACCGGCCGGCGTCGTGCTCGGCATGGCGCCGTGGAACGCGCCGATCATCCTCGGCGTCCGCGCGCTCGCGACTCCCCTCGCCGTCGGCAACACCGTCGTGTTCAAGGCGAGCGAGAAGTGCCCGCGCATCCACCGGCTGATCGTCGACGCGCTGCTCGCGGCGGGGCTGCCCGACGGCGTCGTCAACTTCGTCTCGCACGCGGCCGACGACGCGCCGGCGGTGGTCGAGGCCATGATCGGCCATCCTGCGGTGCGGCGCGTGAACTTCACCGGTTCGACCGCGGTCGGGCGCGTCATCGGCCGGCTGTGCGGCGAGCACCTGACCCCCAGCGTGCTGGAGCTCGGCGGCAAGGCGCCGCTCGTCGTCCTCGACGACGCCGACGTCGACGCCGCGGTGGACGCCGCCGCCTTCGGCGCGTTCGCGAACTCCGGGCAGATCTGCATGTCGACCGAGCGGATCGTCGTCGACGAGGCGGTGGCCGAGGAGTTCGTGGCCAAGCTCGCCGACAAGGCCGGGGGGCTGCCGACGGGTGATCCGTCCGGCCACGTGGTGCTCGGGTCGGTCATCGACCGCGACACCGTCGAGCGGTGCAACGAGCTGCTCGACGACGCCGTCGCGCAGGGCGCGCGGGTCGCCGTGGGCGGTCGGGCCGACTCCACGCTGATGGCGCCCACGCTCGTCGCGGACGTCACCGCCGAGATGCGCATCTGGCGCGAGGAGTCGTTCGGGCCGGTGAAGTCGATCATGACGGTGGCCGGCGTCGACGCCGCGGTCGCGGCCGCCAACGACACCGACTACGGGCTGTCCGCCGCGGTCTTCGGTCGCGATACCGCCCGGGCCCTCGAGGTCGCCGGCCGCATCGAGTCCGGCATCTGCCACGTCAACGGCCCGACGGTGCACGACGAGGCGCAGATGCCCTTCGGCGGCGTCAAGGCGTCCGGGTGGGGGCGCTTCGGCGGCCTCGCCGGCGTCCACGAGTTCACCGACCTGCGCTGGATCACCGTCCAGGAGGGCCCGCGCCACTACCCGTTCTGACCACCCGGGGGTGATCAACAGCGGGTTGTCGTCGCCCTGGCGACGGTAACCCGCTGTTGATCACGGGGAATCGGCGTCGGGGACGACCCGCGAGCGTTCGGCGAACCAGGGTGACTCGACGGGGACGACGCAGAAGAGCAGGCCGGCCGGATCGCGGAGCACCACCCACGTCCGGCCGTCGGCGACCCTCGTCGCTCCGAGTCTGACGAGTCGCGCCACCTCGGCGTCCACGTCGTCGGTCTCGACGTCGAGGTGCACGCGAGCGGCGCCGCCCTCGAGCTGCTGCAGGCCCACCCACGACAGCGACGCCGGGTCGGGCAGCGCAGTGAACTCGGGGTACTCGTCGACCGGCCGGGGTTCGCTCAGCAGGGCGGCGGCCCAGAAGTCGCGGGTCGCCGCGAAGCTCTCCGGGGGCGCGTCGATGACGAGCTCGCGCAGCAGGATGCGGTGCACGGCGGCCAGTCAACCCGATCGTGGAGCATTCTGCTCGATCGGCGAGCATGTCGCTCCACGATCGGCGCGGACGGGTCAACCCAGGTCGTTCTCCCAGCTCGTGTCGGGCAGCTGCAGGTCGACGAACTCGGTGAGCGGCGCGATCAGCGTGCGGGCGGTCTCGAGGTCGGCGGTGAGGTCGCGGTCGCGGTGGTCGTCGGCGAGCCCGGCGCAGGCGGCCAGCACGTCGCGCAACGGCCCGTCCGGCGCGCGACCCCGCAGCCGGTGCGCCCGGACGGCGTTCAGCAGCTCGGCGGCGACCAGCAGCTCGTAGCTCTCCGCGCTGTCGAGCAGCTGGCGGGCGGCGAGTGAGGCGAAGCTGGCGGTGTCCTCCGCGCCGCGCGACAGGCTCGTCGTCTGCACCGCCGCCGGGGCGGCGGCGGCACGCAGGTCGCCGAGCGCGGACGCCGCGACGTACTCCACCAGCATCACGCCGGACGCGCCGGGCGTGCCGTCACCGAGGAACGGGGTCAGCCCGGTGTGCTGCGGCTCGCTGAGGTAGGTGAGTCGGTGCAGGGCGAGCTGCGCCGACTGCACCGCGGCGTTGCGGACGGTGTCGCTCGCGACCGAGAGATACGACGCGTGGAACCCGCCGTGGTGCGCGACCGCGCCGTCGGGCAGCACGACCGGGTTCTCCGACGGCGCGTTCACGTAGGCGTCGACGGCGTCGCGCAGCGCGGCCAGCGAGTCGAGCAGCACACCGTGGCTCTGCGGCAGGGCGCGCAGACCGTACGGGTCCTGGATGCGCAGCGCGTGGCTCGCCTCGGAGCCGATCAGTGCCCGCATCGCCCGGCAGGTGGCGCGCGCGCCGAGCATCGGCGTCACCCGCTCGACGGCGCGGGAGAACGCCTCGATGTTGCCGCCGAGGGCGTCGAAGCTGAGCGCAGCGACGGCCAACCCGCTGCGGGCGGCGCGCGAGTAGCGCGAGAGCGCGAGGCCGGCGTCGGCCAGCGCGGCCGCGTTGCTGGACAGGAACGGCAGGGCGTCGTCCGGGCCGAGCAGCAGCGGCTCGACGAGGTGGCCGCGGGAGTGCTCCTGCACCGCGAGCGCGGTCGCGGCGAGTGCGGACAGATCGGCGGTGCCCACCCCGGCGTGCTCGTGGATCACCGGGAGGGCGTCGTCGCAGATCAGCCGGGCGAGCTCGTCGACGACCAGCGGGGAGACGCCCGAGCCGCCGGCGCACAGCTGGTTGAGGCGCACCAGCAGCAGCGCCCGCACCCGGTCGGGGCTCCGGGGCGGACCGGCCGAGGTCGCGTGGCTCGTCAGCAGCGCCTGCGCCGCCGCCACGGACGGTTCGATCCGCACCTCGCGGTTGGCGCCCACCCCGGTGCTCCGCCCGTACATCGGTCGCTCGTCGCTGAGCCGCACCGCCCACTCGTGCGAGCGGCGGACGCGGTCACGCGCCTCGTCGGTGACGCTCACCCGCAGCGGCCCGCCGGCCAGCGGCACCAGCTCGTCGACGGACAGGTGCTGCCCGTCCACCCGGATCGTGTTCACGGCCGCACGCTACGACAGCTCCGGGCCGCGGCCGTGGTCGTCGGCGCCGCTGTCTCGGCGGCTGGACGGCACTGTCGTGGACGGCACTGTCGTGGACGGCACTGTCGTCGCGGTGACCAGGGCCGCGGCCGCCGCGGCGCAGCCCCAGGCGAGCGTCACCCCCGACCCGCCGTGCCCGTAGTTGTGCACCACGGGGCCGCGGTCGGTCTGCTCGACGGCGAGCCGGACGGTCGGCCGCCCGGGACGCAGCCCGGCCACGGCCTCGATCGGGCGCGCCCCGGCGAGCGCGGGGACGAGGTCGGCGCAACGTCGCAGGATCGACGCCGTCGTGGCGGCGTCGGGCTCGGTGTCCCAGCGCCCCTCGTCGAGGGTGCCGCCGAGGATGCAGTCGTGCGAGCGCGGATGCACGTACGCCCGGCCGGCGGGGTGGGCCTCGTCGCGCACCGACATGGTGACGCCGGGATTGGGAACCCGGACGATCTGCCCGCGGACCGGGTAGACGCTGTCGTCGCCGGTCAGGCGACCGGCGGCGAGCCCGGCGCAGTGGACGACGACGTCGGCCGGTGCGACGTCCCAGGCCTCGGCGAGCGTGTCCAGCCGCCGGGCGACGAACCTGCCCCCGGCGTCGGTCACGTGCTGGAACAGCCACGGCAGGTAGAGCGGCATCTCGATCGCGGGGACGCGGAAGCGCAGGCCGTGCGCGTACCCCGGGGGCAGCTCGTCGGAGCGGGCGGAACGCAGCGACGCGACGAGGCCGTGCCAGTCCGCGGCCCCGGGCGGCTCGCGGTACAGGGCGAGCGACTCGCGCATCGTCACCCCGGGCACCCGCTCCCCCGCCTGCCACTCGAACGCGGCGAAGGTCTCGCCACCCCAGCGCGCCACGAGCTCGGGCGGCCCGGCGTGGGTCGGGAACCACACCGCGGCGGCCAGCCAGGAGGTGGTGTGCGCCGGCTCGTCGGCCGCCACGACGGTCACGGCCGCTCCGTCCGCCAGCAGCCGCGCCGCCGTCGCGAGCCCGCTGATCCCGCCGCCCACCACCGTCACGCGCACCCCTCGATCATGGTCGACGGCGTCACGGGTCTCTCGCGGGTGTCACACGGCCCGTGTGCAGCGCGTATACGGGCTGCACACGGGCCGTAGGACAGTGCCCGAACGAGACCTGCGTCAGCGGACGCGGCGGGCGGGGCTGGTGCGGGTCACCGACAGGTAGCCGGTGCGCCGGCCGGTGACGGCGACGGTGATGCGGTGGCCGCGATCGGCCTTGCGCAGCCGGTAGTGCGTGCCGTGCGCCGAGCCGATGACGTGACCGTCGCGCAGCCACCGCAGACGCAGCGTGGCGGCGGGTCGCCAGCGCCCGGTCACGGCCGTCAGCCGCTCGCCCACCCGCGCCGCACCGTGCAGTCGCGGCCGCGGCGTGGTCGTGAGGGTGCGCAGCACCGTCACGGCCGCGGTCCGCTTCGTGACCGGGGCCGCGCCGTCGAGCGAGCCGGTGACGGCGGCCGCGATCCGGTGACCGGCGTCCTTGCCGGTCAGCCGGTAGCGCGCCGCGGTGGCGCCGCCGATCGCCTTTCCGTCGCGCAGCCAGCGCACCGCGAACCTCGTGCCCGCCGGTCGCCAGCGGCCGGGATCCACCCGCAGCAGCGAGCCGACGGTGCGGTGGCCGGTGAGCTGTGGCGTGCCCGCCGTGATCGTCGGCGGTGTCAGGGCGGCCATCGTGAGCGCCGGGACGTCCACCCATCCGGTCGCGAGGACGTGGATGCCGTTGGCCGGGTTCTGCGCCTCCCACACCGACGAGGCGTACACCGCGGCGCCGGGGCGGATCGCGACCGTGCGCGACACGACCGGGCCGGGCGCCGTCACCTGGGGCGTCGGGATCTGCTCGTAGTAGAGCTCCGTGCCCCGCACCCGGTGCGTCCCCTCGCCGACGACCAGGTCGAAGCCGGCGCTGTAGGCGGCGTAGCGATTGCTGATCGTGAGGGAGATCGGATGCTTCGCGTCGTAGCCGTGCGCGCTCCGGGGCGTGGCCGTCGCGGTCGCCCAGTAGTTCTGCGCGACGTCGATGTGCGCCTCGTCGCAGCGGTGCGGGCCGGTGTTGGCGTGGGAGAGCAACCGGTTGCCGTAGTCGTCGACCACGTCGACGCGGCGGAAGCCGGTGAGGTCCCACCGCTGGGTGGAGGCGCCGTCCTTCAGGTAGCCGTTGGCCACCACCAGCCGGTTGTCGCAGCCGTAGTAGCGCACCATCGGGTTGAAGCTCGTCCCGGCGTTGTTCTGCACCGCGACGTCCACCGCGTCCGGGTCCTTCGCCGACCGCGAGACCCGGATCGTGCCCGGGGCGGCCGACTCGGCCGTGAACGTCGGGAAGGTGTACGTCGGCCCGGTGGACCCGTCGGCGAGCACGACGGTCGCGCTCGCCGCGACGTCACCCGCCGCGACCCGGACCGTCGAGGACTCGGCGACGAAGGTCTGCAACGTCGCCGGCGTCGTCACCGTCCGGACCTCGTCCAGGTAGACCTTGCCGCTGCCCGGGTCCTTCATGACCAGCCGCAGCCGGCCCGACCCGGCGAAGGTGACGGCGAGGCGTGCGTACGGCGCGCCCGTGAACGCGGTGGCCGGCGAGCCGTACCCGTCGACGACGGTCACCGGAGTCACCGTGAACGGCTCGCTGAGGTTCGCGCCGGCCCCGGTGAGGTGCAGGACGTGTGCGCCCGGGGAGACGGTCGCACGCACCGGCACGAGCCAGTCGAGCGTGCCGCGCGAGGACGCGGTGCCGCTGCGGGCCGGTGCCGCGTCGTCGATCGCCGCCGCGTACGTCTCGCCGGGGGTGAGACCGCTGGCCCGGACGCCGAGCTCCTTGCCCTGGCCCACCCAGCCGTCGTCGGTGACGAGTCGGAGCTGCGGCGTGCCGGGCGCCACGGGGACGTCCTCGCCGGCGTCGACCGTGACCACGGTGCTGATGCCGGTGTCGCCGAAGCGGACGACCCCGAGATACGGGCCGGGCTCGAGGTCGTGCCACGTCGCGGTCACGGTCGGGGTGTCGCCGATCGTGCCGGCGATCGTCGCCGGGGACGTCGTGAAGGAGCCGTCGCCCGCGGCGGGGTCGACCACGTAACTGGTCAGCTGGTAGCGCTGGTCGGTCGCGTGGTCCGTGCCCGCGGCGTAGAACGCGATGTCGACGACGTAGTCGCCACTGCTCACGCCGTCGACGTCGACCCGCTCGTCCGCGCTGCCGGTCGCCGACTGCGCGACCTCGGACAGCAGACCGGGGCCGGTGCGGCGGTACACGGTGAGGTCGAGGTCGGCGGTGTCGTCCCCGGCGTCGAGGTCGACGCGCAGGAAGGTCGACCCCTCGGGCACGGTCAGGCCGTAGCGGTGGTGGTCGCCGCCCACGGTGCCGGTGCCGGACGCGCGCGCGCCGTGGGCGAGCCCCTCGCTGCGCAGCGCGACGTCGGCGGGGTCGCCGACGTGCACGCGGATCGCGGCCGAGCCGACGGTGCCGGTGCCCGCGACCGCCTTCGGCGCGTCGAAGGCGACGGGGCGGACGGCGAGCGCGCTCCGCACGCTGGTGGTGCCGTCGGTCCAGGTCAGCGTCCCGGTGACGAACTCGCCGAGCGCGGCGTCGTCCCGGGTGAAGGTGACGGTGAACGACTTGCGCTCCCCCGCCCCGGTGAAGGTCAGGGTCGACGGCGAGACGGTCGCGGTGACCCCGGCCAGCCCGGTGACGTGCGCCGTGAACGTCCCGGCGGCGGTGGCGGTGACGGTGCGGGTGACCGTCTGCGTCCCCGGCAGGCTGCCGACGCCGATGGAGGCCAGGTTGAGGTCCGAGCCGTCGATGGCGGTGACGCCGCGCTCCTCGCCGATGCCCTGCAGGTAGCCGTTCCAGTCGTCGACGTCGTTGAGGTAGAGCAGGCCCGGGTCCAGGTAGCCCGGCGGGTGCACCTGGCCGTTGCCCTGCGCGAACGGGTCGTGGACGGCAGCGCCCTCGGCGTCGACGGTGTCGGTGGCGCTGGTCATCAGCGCGGACTTGATCTCGGCCGGGGTCGCGTTCGGATGCCGGCCGAGGTAGAGGGCGGCCAGACCGGCGACGTGCGGCGACGCCATGGACGTGCCGGACATGTAACCCCACTCGGGGGCGGCACCCTCGGCGCTCGCCTCCGCGGCGAGGATGTTCACGCCGGGGGCGGCGACGTCGGGCTTGACGAGGTCGGAGCCGTCGGCCTCCACCGGCCCCCGGGACGAGAAGCCCGCCACCTGCGGTGTCGGGACCGACGGCGTGCCGGTGGTGTTGCCCGCGCGGAGCGTGACGGTGGCGTCGGCGCGCTTGGCGTACGCGTGCAGGACCGGGTAGTACTGCGCGTCGACGTGGACGGTGGGCACGGCGTGGTCGTCGAGGTCGGTCGAGTTGGGCTCGGGGTTGACCAGCACCATGCCGATGCCGCCGGCGCGCTTCACCTCGGCCGACTTCGCGACGCGGTCGTAGGTCCCCCGGTCGCAGAGGACGACCCTGCCCCCGGCCTTGGCCGGGTCGAGACTGCCGGGTGCGCACAGTTCGGGGTCCTTCGCGCCGGCCGTGGCCACGTCGGCGGCCTGGGCCAGCGTGCCGGTGACCCCGGCGGCGGGCACGCCCACCGAGGCGCCGAGGGCCTTCGTGCCGTCGCCGAGCTCGACCGTGGCCTCCGGGGCCGGGATGGTGGACGCCGCCACCGTCGTGATCCACGGGCTGGCGTTGTCGAGCGTCGAGGCGTCCGGTCCGGCGTTGCCGCCCGCTGCGGCGACGAAGATGCCGGCGGCGGCCGCCCGCATGAACGCCTGGTCGGTGACCGAGTCGGTGGTGCTCGCGGCGCCCGCGCCGATCGAGTAGTTGATGACGTCGACGCCGTCGTGCACCGCGGCGTCGATGGCGGACAGCAGGTCGGCCGTGGCGCAGCCGTCGTCGTCCTCCGCGGTCGCGACCGGGCCTGACCAGCAGGCCTTGTACACGGCGATCTTGGCCGCGGGGGTGACGCCGGAGATGTGCGCGCCGCGGGCGGCGACGTCGGCGTCGCCGGCGGCCGTGCTGGCGGTGTGCGAGCCGTGGCTCGACCCGTCGCGGGGCGACACGTACTCCCCCTGGGCGGTGCCGCCGATGTTGCCGCGTCCGAAGCCGTCCACGAAGTACCGCGCGCCGACGATCTTGGTGCTGCAGTCCGACGCCGGGAACTGCGTCCCGGTCTGGCACGTGCCGCGGAACGCGCTGCCGTCGCTCTTGGCGAAGACGATGTCCTCGCCGTCGCGGTAGGGCTCGCTGCCCGCGTCGGTGCCGAGCGCCGGGCCGGCGAAGGACGGGTTCTCGGGCGCGATGCCGGTGTCGACGACCCCGACGACGATGCCCTTGCCGGCCGCGGCGACACCACCCACCGACTGCCACACGCCGCCCTGGCCCTCGAGGCCGAGGTAGCCGGTCGAGGTGCCCGCGTCGGCGACCTTGTGGATGGTGTTCGCGACGACGCTCGCGACCCGGGGGTCGGCCGCGAGCGTCGCCGCCTGCTTCGCCGACAGGTCGGCGGCGAAGCCGTTCGTCGCGAGCGTGTAGGTCGCCAGCGGGGTCACCCCGACCGACGCCGCCACCTGCCGCTGCCGCGTCCGCAGGTAGGACGCGTAGTCCCGGGCCGGCGTGCTGCGGGCGTCGAAACGGCGGGTGGACCCGAGCACGCGGCGCAGCCCCGGCACCCCGCCGGCGTAGGTCGTCGTCGCGTCGTCGCGCAGCACGACGACGTAGCGTCCGGCGCGGTAGTCCGCGCTCGGCGTGGCCGGCTGCGCGGCGGCAGCGGTGCCGTGCCGTCCGGCGGGGCGCAGGTCGGGCGTGTCCGCCCCGGCGGGTGCCGCGAGGGCCCCGAGACCGGTGAGGACGAGCGACGCCACGACGGTCAGCCGGAGGGCGGGGCGCAGGGCGGCGCGGGGCAGGTGACGGGACAAGAGGTGGTCCGTTCGACGGGGCTGCCCGGCGCTGGCTCGGTCGGGCTCGGCGGCACGCTAACCGGCCCGTCGTGGCCGCGGGCGGCCACTGTCCGCAGCCGGACATGCGGACCGGTCGAGCTGTCCGGTTTGCCGGAGTTCGCCGCGTCTCCGGCACACGCGCGGCTCACGCCCGGGAACGTGCCGCGTCAGACCCAGCCCCGGCGTGCGGCCTCGACGCCGGCCTGGAAGCGGTTCTCGGCGCCGAGCTCGGCCAGCAGTCGCTGGCTGCGCCGGCGCAGGGAGCGGACCGAGATGTCCAGTCGCGCGGCGATGGCCTCGTCGGTCAGTCCGGAGCCGATGAGCGCCAGGATGGCCTGCTCCTCGGCGGTGGCCGGTCGCGACCCGGACGCGGCGCCCCGGCGTCGCGAGCCCGGGGGCGTCGCGACCCGGCTCGTGTCGGGGTCGGTCGCGTTCGGGTCGGTCGCGTTGGGGTCGGTCGCGTCGGGCTCGGCCGCGGCGGCCCGCCGGCCCTGCTCGGTGAGCGGCAGCGCCCGGGTCCAGTACGCCTGGAACACCTCGTAGAGCAGCGCGACCAGCGGCGCCGACTCGGTGACCAGCGCGTCCTTGCTGACCCCGTCCAGGCTCAGCGACAGCAGGGCGGCCGACTCGTCGCAGATCACGAGCTTGACCGGCAGCGACGCGACGATGCGTGCCCGCTCGCCCTGCTCGGCCAGGCGCAGCGTCTCCTCCCAGGCACCGTCGCGGGTGAAGCTGTCCGGCGTGTAGATCGCCCGCCACGTCACGCCGCGGGCCATGCCGACGGTCTCCAGGGGCTCCAGCGGCGAGGAGACGTAGGGCGGCCGGTCGAACACGACCACCTCGCGCTTGGCCTGCTGCTGCAACCGCACGTACCAGGCGGCGATGGCGCCCGCGTCGGTGACGACCCGGGTGCGGTCGTGCTCGGCCTCCAGGACCAGGCTGCGGTCGTACTGGTCGGCCAGGGACGGGATGCGCTCGCGGATGCGCTGGACCGCGGCGAGCAGTCCGTCGGTCATCGAGCTCAGCGAGGAGCGGGGATCGACGGCGCCGTACGCGTCGTGGGAGCCGCCCGAGCGGGCCACGAGGCCGGCGTGACGGAGCCGCTCCAGTTCGGCGGCCGCGGCGGCCGGCTCGATGCCGAACCGTTCGGCGACGTCGGTGGGATGCGTCCTGCCGTGATGGAGGACGAACAGGTAGACGCGCTCACCGATCTCGCTCATTCCGGCGACGGCGAGTAACGACCGCTCGGTCACGCGGCCATTCTTCCAGGACGCGGCGCCGCGGTCGTGCCGGCGTCGGCGATCGCGGCCGCGCGTCGTGCCGGCGTGCGGCACCCCGTCGCGCGGTCCCGACCGGCAGCGCTGGAAAGCGCTTCCGGTGTGATGCGACGCACGGCCTTCCCGCGCCTCGCGGGACCTTTGGTCCGGTGGGTTTCGGGACCTCCGGTCCGGGATGTCCGACGTAAGTCTCGCGTGAGGACGAAAGGGTCGCGCACGACCTATCCCCCCTGCAAACTCACAAGCAGCTAACAACGAGTTGGCGGGTCTGCAGGCCGCGGGAGATCGCGGGGACCAACCCAGGTGGGGCCTAGAGAGGGTTGACCGAGAAGATGACCAGCACCGAGACCGCGATCGGCACCGAGAGCATGACGAGCGCCGAGATCGACCTGCGCACCTTCGCCGCCACCCACGTCCGGGTCGAGGACGAGTTCACCGGCGCCCGCTTCCCCGGCTACCGCGTCGCCGCCATCGTGCCCTGCTACAACGAGGAGGCGGCGATCGGCAAGGTCGTGCGCGACCTGCGCAGCACCGTCCCGGGCATGGAGATCTACGTCTACGACAACCGCAGCAGCGACGCCACCGCCGAGGTCGCCCGCAAGGCCGGCGCGATCGTCCGCCGCGAGAATCTCAAGGGCAAGGGCAACGTCGTGCGCCGCGCCTTCGCCGACATCGACGCCGACATCTACCTCATGATCGACGGCGACGACACCTACGACGCCGCGGCCGCGCCGGCCATGATCCAGGCCCTCATCGACGGCCCGCACGACCACGTGCTCGGCATCCGCGAGCCCGAGACGACCGGCGAGGACGCCTACCGCCCCGGTCACGAGAACGGCAACCGCATGCTGAACGCGGTCGTCGGCAAGGTGTTCGGCACCAACGTCGAGGACATGCTCAGCGGCTACCGCGTCTTCTCCCGCCGCTTCGTGAAGAGCTTCCCGGCCGCCTCGCGGGAGTTCGAGATCGAGACCGAGCTGACCGTCCACTGCCTGTCCACCCGTGTCCCGACCACGTCGGTGAAGGTCGGATTCCGCGACCGGCCCGCCGGCAGCGAGTCCAAGCTGCGCACCTACCGTGACGGCTTCAAGATCCTCAGCCTCATCGTCAACCTGGCTCGCCACGAGCGCCCGGTCCCGTTCTACGGCGCCTTCGCGGCCCTGCTCGCGCTGCTCGGTGGCGTGACGGCGCCGTTGGGCATCGCCTACGCGACGCCGGCGCTCTTTACGCTGGCCGCGCTGTCGACCATGATCGGTCTCGTGCTCGACGGGACCCGCAAGACGCGGTACGAGGCCGGCCGGCTGGCCTACCTCGGCCAGGCCCCGGTCGAGGTCCGCCCCGAGCTGCTCATCGAGGACGCCGTGACCGGTGCGGCCGCCGCCCGCCGTGCCGCCTTCGGCCGCAGCGTGTTCGAAGCCGCCTGATCGCAGTCCGCATGGCGAACCGCGAGCCGGTCGACCCCGCTGCGGCAGGGGGCGCGACCCCGAGCCGGAGCCGGCTGCTCACCGGGGCCCTGCCGGTGACCGGTGCCCTGGCCGCCGTCGTCGCGATCGCCCTCCTCGCCTCACCCGCCCTGCGCCACGAGCTCGCCCGCTCCTTCGCCCGACAGCACGAGAGCTACGTGGAGCTGTACTTCGACGACGAACGGACCGCCCGCACCTGCCCGGTCACCACGACCGGCGACCTCGCGCTGGGGGTCACGGTGCGCAGCCACCTCGCCGCCGCCCGACAACTGAACTGGAACGCGACGGCACGACCGAGCGGCGCCACCGGCACCACCGTCCGCCACACCGGTGGGACGATCGACAGCCGGCCCGACGCGGCCGCTGGCTTCACCGTCCGGCTGACCCCGCCGGCCCGGCACTACACCGCGACGATCGCCCTCGGCGGCCGCCCCGAACGACTGACCCTGCACTGCTGACCGGCGACCGCTGACCGAGACGACACGATGACGAGCCCCCGATCCCGCGAGCCCGGTGCCGGCGTGGACCCCCACCCCACGCCGGCACCGCGCTGGCGGGATCTGGCGGCCTCCGACCGTGCGTGGTGCGGCATCGTCTACGTGCGGGCCGTCACCCGGATCGACATGCCGCCCGCCGCCGACGTGCGCCGGGCGCTCGCCGACCTCGGCCGCGAGCGTCCCGAGATCGGCCGTTGGACGATGCCGGTCCCGCCCCGCTGGCGCCGGGTCGAGCCCGCCGAGCGAGACGAATGGCTCGAGCACGTCATCGCCGTGAGCGTCGAGGGCGGTGCCGACACCGATCGCGTGCTCGCGCTGAACCGCGCCCCGTTGGAGCGCGTGCCGCTGCGGGTGCTCGTCGGCCCGGACTGGATCGGCGTGCGGATGTCCCACGCGATGGGCGACGGGTGGACGGTGAACACCTTCCTCGGCCACCTGCTCGCCCGGGCGGCCGATCGCCGCGCGCCGGTGTCGTGGACGGTGCTGTCCCAGCGCCGCCGGGACCTCGTGATCGCCCGGGCCGCGCTCACCCGGCTCCCGACGCTCGCCCACGCCGTCCGCCACCGTCGCGAGCTCGCCGGCGGCGTCTACGAACCGGCCGCCGCCCACGCTGACCGGCTGGCCGACCGCACTGTCACCCTCGTCAGCGACACCGGGTTCCTGCGCGAGCTGCGGGCGGTGCGCGACGACTGGTTCCCCGGCACGTCCGCCGCGGTGGTCGCGACCGTGGGGCTGCGGGCAGCGCTCACCCGCTCGTCGCTGCCGGCCCCCCGACCGGGCTTCGAGTGCCTGTACAACACGCGGTCCGAGGCGGCGGGGACGGCGTCGTGCTGGGGCAACTGGTCGGCGGGGGTGTACATCCGTCCGGCCGACGACCTCTCCCCCGCCGCCGTCGCCGCGGAGATGACCCGCGTCCGCGCGTCCGGCCTGGCCGAGCTCGCCCACGCGTCGCTGCGGGCGCGGGCGCGGCACGCCGACCCGACGACGGTCACCATGCCGCGCGCCGAGGGCGCGCCGCGGCTCACGATGTCCTACACCCAGGCCCATCTCGTCGACCCGCTGTTCCCGGGCCTGCGCGTCGGCGAGACCGAGATCGGGACGCACGCGCGCCCCAACGGCGTCGAGTCCGTCACCGTCTCCGCGGTCGAGTGCGCCGGCCGGCTCTCGGTGGGGCTCGCCTTCTTCCCCGACATCTGGGACGACGCCGTCGTCCGCGAGTCCGTGTCGGCCTTCCTGGCCGGCCCGCGGCAGGTCCTCGCCGACCTGCGCCCGGCCGGCCCCGCGTGACGGGCCGCGCGTGACGACCCTTGCCGCCGCCTCGGCCGCACCCGTCGACGCCCGTCGCGAACGGGGCGCGCTGCGCGGGCTCGCACCCCGCCTGCGCCGGTGGCGACCGGCGCGGCGCCCCGCCGACACGACCGTCCTCGCCGTGCTGGTCATGCTCGCCGGCCAGGCGCTCGTGCTGGCCGACCTCGACGTCCCCGTCCTGCGGCCGCTGCTCGCCGCCGCGCTGCTCGTCGGCGTGCCCGTCCTCGTGCTCGCTCGCCGCGCGTTCGCCCGCGTGCCCGACCCGCTGCCGCGCGTCCTGTACGCGATCGGGACGACCGCCCTCGGCCTGATCGTCGTGCCGTTGGGGCTGAACACCGTCCTGCCGTGGTTCGGCGTCGGTGCTCCGCTCGCGCGCACGGTGCTCGTCGTGGCGTCGGCCGTCGTCGACACCGTGCTGCTGCTCGTGCCCTCGCGCACGCCCTTGGCGGTGCCGGCACGCCTGCGCGCCGCGCTGCGGGCGGGGCTGCGGGCCCGTCTCGACGCCGCCGTGGTCCTCGCCGTCGGCGCCGTCGTGCTCGCGGTGGCTGGTGCGGTCCGGCTCAACAACGGCCTGGGCGGGACGGTCGCGACGCTCGCCCACGCCGTCGCGGTGGCCGCCTTCGCGGCGGCGCTCGTGCGCGATCGGCGCGCGTCGGCCGTTCCCGCGCGCGATGCCGCGGTGGTGTACCTCGCCGGTCTGGCGCTGCTGCTCGGCACGTCCCTGCGGGGCTGGTTCGTCACCGGGCACGACATCCAGCAGGAGTACCTCGCCTTCCTCTACACGCACGACGCCGGGCACTGGGTGATGAGCGCCTACCCGTCGCCGTACAACGCGTGCCTGAGCGTGAACATCCTGCCGTCGGTGCTGGTCGAGTACCTCGGCGTCGGCGGGGTGTTCGTGTTCAAGGTCGTCCTGCAGCTCGTCTTCGCGCTCGTGCCCGTGTGCGTGTACGTGGCCGCGCGACGGACGGTTCCGCGGCGGATGGCGATGCTGGCGCCGGCGGTGTTCGCGCTCTTTCCCACCTTCTACACCGACATGCCGTTCCTCACCCGGCAGGAGACCGCGTACCTGTTCCTCGCGCTCGTCCTGCTCGGTGCGACGCAGCGGGGCTGGTCGGTGCGCGTACGGCGCCGGCTCGTCCTCGCGTTCGGGGTGGGCGTCGTGCTGTCCCACTACTCGACGACCTACGTCCTCGTCATCACGCTGATCCTGGGGCTGCTGGGAACGGCTGCCGGCGCGCTCTGGCGACGGCGCGCCGAACCGCGGCTGCAGCGCCGGGCCGCGGGACGCGACCGCCGCGCCGCCGAGCGGCCGACCGGCCGGCACGAGCAGTCCGTCGGCGAGCGGCGCCGGCTGCTGCGCTCACCGGCGCCCCGACGACCGACCCCGGCCGTCCTGCTGCATCCGCTGCTCGTGCTCGCGCTGGCCGCGACCGCCTGGGCGTGGAGCTCGCCGGCCACGCACTCGGGCGGCCATCTCGCCGACACCGTCGACAAGCTCACCGAGACGCTCATCTCGGGCAATCCCGTGGCGGGGTCGTCGGACCTCAAGTACAGCGTGTTCGGCGGGGGCGGCCCCACGCCCGCCCAGCGCTTCGCCGGCTACGTGAAGCTCGCGAGCGATGCCCGCGGCACCGCGCACCCGGGGCTCTACGTGTTCCCCCGGCCGAGCGGGAACGTGCTGCTCCCGCCCCTCGTCGAGCGCGAGTACCTGCCCCTCACGGCGGCCGGCCGCGCCGTCGACGGTGCCGGGCTGAACGTGCGCGGCGTGAACGCGTTGCTGCGGACGGGCGCGGCCGGCCTGCTGCAGCTCTTCCTCGTCCTGGGCCTGCTCGCCCTCGCCCTGCGCGCGCGGAGCACGCGTCGCATCACCCGCGAGCAGTTCTGGCTCGTGGCCGGCAGCATCGGCGCACTGGCGACCGTCGTGGTCGTGCCCGGTGTCTCGGCCGACTACGGCGTGCTGCGGGCGTTCCAGCAGACGCTGCTGTTCGCCGCCCCGCTCGTGGCCGTCGGTGTCTTCGCGGTCGCGTCCCGGGTGGTGCGGCGCCGGCGGCGCCCGACGCTGGTGCTCGTGGCCGGCGTCGTCGCGGCGATGGGGCTCGTGCTGACCGGCGCCCAGCCCGCGCTGCTCGGCGGCTACTACGCGCAGCTGAGCCAGAGCGACTCCGGGCAGTACTACGACCTGCTGTACGCGCGGACGCCGCAGCTCGCCGCCGCCCGCTGGCTCGCCGCCGACACCCGCGGTCGCGGTCTGAACACGGTCGCCGCGGCCGACATCGTCTCGGTGACGCGACTGCAGATGTTCCTCCCGCGGTCGGTGACCGTGACCGGCAACTACCTGCCGCTGCAGCTCACGAAGGACACCTACGTCTTCCTGGGCCCGCAGCAGTCGACGCGCGGGCAGAGCACGGTGTTCTTCACCGGTGACCTGCTGACCTACCGCTACCCGCGCGACGCCGTCGGCGGGCGGCTCGATCTCGTGTACAGCACGGCCGGGACGAGGATCTACCGATGACCACCCCGGCGGCCGGCCGCGTGGCGCGGCTGCGGGCCTCGTTGCGCGACCCGCTGATCCGCAACTCGGCCCTCATGCTGGTCACGACACTGTCCATGGCCCTCGTGGGCGCCGTGTTCTGGGTCGTCGCCGCGCGGGTCGCCTCGCGCGGTGAGGTCGGGCTGGCCAGCTCGCTGGTGGCCACCACCGAGGCCCTCGCCATCTTCGCGCAGCTGGGACTGAACGTGAGCCTGCTGCGCAGCATGCCGCGTAGCGACCGTCCCGGTTCCGACACCGCCGTCGCGACCGTGGTGGTCGGCCTCGCCGCGGCCGTGCTCGCGGTCGCCTACGCCGCGCTGCTGCCCGCGGTGGCACCCGACCTCGCCGACGTCGTGAGCTGGCCGGTGGCCGTCCCGCTGTTCGCCGTGTTCGTCGCCGGCACCGCCCTCAACCAGCTCACCGACGGCGTGTTCCTCGCCATCGACCGCGTCGTCGACAACTTCGTCGTCAACGGGGTGCTGCTCAGCATCGTGCGGTTCGTGCTGCCCTTCACGCTCGCCGGCGCCGGCGCGTTCGCGATCTTCGGGGCGATCGGCGGCTCCGCGCTGCTCGCGGCCGTCGTGAGCCTCGCGGTGATCCTGCGACGGCTGCGCCGCACCCACGGCCGGGCGAGGCTGCGCCCCTCGGCCGCGTTCACCGGGTCGATCCGGCTCGCCGGCGCGGGCTACCTGTCCAACGTCCTCTACATCGCGCCGCAGCTGGTGTTCCCCGTCCTGATCATCAACGCGCGCGGGCCGGCCGACAGCGCGCTGTTCTTCATCGCGTTCCAGATCGTCACCCTGCTCAACCACGGCGTGTACATGATCTCGAACTCGATGTACGCCGAGGTGTCGCGAGCCCCGGATCGCGGCGAGGCGATCGTCGCGAAGGCGGGGCGGACGATCGCCGCGGCGTCGGCCGCGGGCATCGTGGTGCTCGTGCTCGCGGCGCCGCTGGTGCTGCTCGTCTTCGGCGGCGGCTACTCCGACGGCGGCACCACCACGCTGCGGGTCCTCGCGCTCGGCACGGTCGGCGTCGCGTTCAACTACTGGTCGGCGGTGCGCCTGCGCATCGCCCACCACCTGCGGGCGATGGTGGTCGTGCAGCTGTTCACCACCGCGCTCATGATCGCCCTGGCCGCGGTGGCCGCCGCGCACGGCATCGCCTGGGTCGCCGCGGCGTGGGGCGCGGGCCAGCTCGCCGGCGGCGTCGTCGGGTACACGGTCAGCCGCACGATCGCCCCGATGGCCGACGGGCTCGCCGACATGAGCGCCGACCAGCTGCCCCCGATGGAGGCCGTGCCGTGAACGTCACCAGGGTCGCGATCGTCGCGCCGCGCTACACCGAGGTCGGCGGGATGCAGAACTACGCCCGTCGGGTGGCCGGCTGGCTGCGCGACGACGACCGCTTCGAGGTCGTCGTCGTCTCGACCAAGGCCGGGCCGGGCCGCGACGAGACGACGCTCGACGGCGTCCGGGTCGTCCGGCTCGGCACGTGGCTGACGCTGTCCAACACGCCGGTCAACCCGCTGTGGTTCGGGCAGCTGCGTCGGTTGCTGCGCCGGCTGCGCGTCGACGTCGTGAACGCGCACTCGCCGGTGCCCTACCTCGCCGACGTCGCGATCCTCGCGGCGGGTGCGACCCCGACGGTCCTCACGTACCACGCCGGTTCGCTCGTCAAGGGCAGCGGCGGCGTGGTGGACGCGGCGCTGCGGGCCTACGAGCGCCACGTGCTGCCGCGCGTCTTCCGCCGCGCCGGGGCACACGTCGCGGTCTCCCCCGTCGCCACCAACCTGCGCACCGGACGCGCCGTCACCATCACCCCCGGCGTCGACACGACCGCCTTCTGTCCGCCGGCCGACGGCGTGGGGCGAGCCCGCTCGGTCGTGTTCGTCGGACGGGTCGAGCGGACCTCCGCGTGGAAGGGCCTGCCGGTGCTCGTCGACGCGTTCGCCCGGGTCGCTCGCGAGGTGCCCGACGCCGTCCTCGAGATCGTGGGCGACGGTGATGCCGTCCCCGAGCTGCGACGCCGTGCGAGTGCCGCCGGGATCGGCGAGCGCGTGCGGTGGCACGGGGCGCTGCCGCCGGCCGGTGTCGCCGCCGTGCTGGCGGGCGCCGGGGTGGCCGTCCTGCCGTCGCTGACCGAGAGCGAGTCGTTCGGCATGTCGCTGATCGAGGCGATGGCGACGGGCACGCCGGTCGTCGGCTCGGCGGTCGGTGGCATCCCGCACGTGGTGCGTGACGGTGTCGACGGGCTGCTCGTCCCGCCCGGCGACGTCGTCGCGCTCGCCACCGCGCTCGGCCGGGTCCTCACCGATCCAGGTCTCGCCGCGGCGCTGGGTCGGGAAGGGCGTCGCGCCGCCGTCGCGACGTGGGACTGGCAGCGCCAACGCGAGCGGACGCTCGACACGCTGCGCACGGCCGCCACGACCGGAACGGCCGCCACGACCGGAACGGCCCCGGGCCGGCGCCGGCCGCGCATCGCCGTCGTCACCGACGCCGTGTCCCCGTGGAGCACGGGCGGCAAGGAACGACGCCAGGACGAGCTGTTCACCCGCCTCGCCGCGCGGGGCTACCGGGTCGACGTCTACACGATGCAGTGGTGGCGCGACGAGGACCGCGCCCGCCGCATCGAGCGTGACGGGGTCACCTTCCACGCGATCTGCCCGCTCGTCCCGCTGTACACGAAGGGGCGTCGCTCGATCGTGCAGGCGCTCGTGTTCGCCGCCGCGACGCTGCGCATGGTGACGCGTCGCTTCGACGTCCTCGAGGTGGATGCGATCCCGTTCCTGCCGCTGTTCCCGGCCCGGGTGGTGGCCTGGCTGCGGCGGCGGCCGATGACGGTCACCTGGCACGAGTACTGGGGCGCGCACTACTGGTCGGAGTACCTCGGCGTGACCGGCCGGCTCGCGGCGTTCGTCGAGCGCACCGCCATCCGCCTGCCCGACCGCATCGTCGCGGCCTCCGACGGCACCGCCGAACGGCTGCGCGAGGTGCGTTCGCGCGACCTCGACGTGCAGGTGGTGACGCCGGGCATCTCGCCGGCGGCGCTGCGCTCCGAGGCCGACGTCATCGAGCCCGGCGGCGACGTGCTGCGCCTGGTCTGCGCCGGCCGGCTGCTCGACCACAAGAAGGTCGACGTCGCGATCCGGGCGCTGGCCCTGCTGCGGGCCGACGGGGTGGCCGCGCGGCTGACCGTCATCGGCGAGGGACCGGCGGCGGACTCCCTCGTCGCGCTGGCCGGCGAGCTCGGCGTCGCCCCCCACGTCGACTTCCTGCCGTTCGTGCCCGAGCACGCCGACCTGCTCGCCCAGCTCGCGGCCGCCGACCTCGTGCTCTTCCCGACCGTGCGCGAGGGCTTCGGCATGGTGGCGCTCGAGGCGATGGCGATGGGGACGCCGGTGATCACCAGCGACCACCCCGACAACTTCGCCCGCCACCTCGTGCAGCCGGGGGTGAGCGGCGCCGTCTGCCCCCCGACGCCGGAGGCGTTCGCGGCCGCGGTCGAGGCCTGCCGGGTGCGGCTCGACGAGTTGGCCGCCGGCGCCGCCGCGGTGGCCGCCGACTACGACTGGGAGCGCATCGCCGACCGCGCCGAGGCGGTCTACACCACGCTGCGGTCCTGACCCGGCCCCACGGCCGTGGTCATCGTCGGCCCGGGCCGGTGATCGACATCCGCTTGTCGTCGTCAGGACGGCGGAGAATGGATGTCGATCACCAGCGAGGGGCACGGGACCGTCGGCCCGGGCCGGTGATCGACATCCGCTTGCCGTCGTCAGGACGGCGGAGAATGGATGTCGATCACCAGCGAGGGGCAGGGGTTCAGCCGCCGAAGGCGCGGGCCAGCGTGCGGAACGCCGGCTTGCGACGGCCGTCGGCGGTGACCAACCCGAAGTGGTCGCGCAGGCTGCCGTGCCGAGCCGTGTCGCGCAGGGTGTCGACGAAGTAGGCCGCGACGCCCGAGTCGCGGCGTCCCGCCAACCGGGCGCCGTCGAGCAGGATGCGGGCCTGCGTGGACTCGGCGACCACCCGCCTGCTGCGGGCGCCGGCGTAGCGGGTCGGGGCACCGAAGCCGGTCACCCAGACCGGCGTCCTGCCCAGCCCGACCCGGGCCATCGCCGTGCGGAGCGCCACCCGTCCGGATGCCGGCCGGGTCATGAGCTGCCAGGCGTTGGGCGGTTGCGTGGTGGCGCTGGGCAGCGCCGGGTAGGTGTCGGGGTCGTAGCCGATCGCGTCCACCGGGCAGCGGCGGTCGGCGCACGCGCGGGCGAGGAAGCGGCCGGCGTCGACGTCCCCCCGGTCCCGGGCGTCGTCGTCGGTGCCGGCGAAGGCCAGCCCGCCGAGCACGACGGTCAGGCCCGGCGCCGCGGCGCGCATCGCCGGCACGGTGGCGGTCACCAGCCGGCCGTACGCGACGGGGTCGGGGTCGGCCCAGAACTGCGCGATGTTCGGCTCGTTCCAGAGCTGGTAGGTGCGCACGCCGCGCGGCGCGTACCGGGCCACGGCGGCCGCGGCGAAGCGGGCGAACTCGGCGGTGCTGCGGGGCGGGCACACGAAGCCCCGGCAGCCGTCGGCCCGGGCCCACGCGGGCGTGTAGGTGAGCAGGCCGAGCACCTGCAGGCCACGGCGCCGTGCCGCGGCGACGACGGTGTCGACGTCCTCCCACCGGAAGCGCGCGGCGGAATCGGGCTGGATCTCGGCCCACGACAGGTCGATCCGGATCCAGCCGAGGTGCAGGTCGACGACGTCGTCGAGGGCGCGCGCGAGCGAGGCCGGCGAACGCTGGTACAGCGCGCTGCCGACGGTGACGCCGGCCCGCGCCGGCAGGCCGGCGGGCACCCGGCTCGGCGACGCCGTCGGGACCATGGTCCCGACGGTGGTCCGCGGAGCGGTGCCGGCGGACGTCCGGCGCGCCGCGGTGCCACCGTCGGGGTCGGCGCGCAGGGCCACCACGATCCCCACCACGATGACCGCGACCGCGACGACGCCCACGGCGAGGACGGCGGCCCGGCGCCGGCGCGACCCGGCCGGCGGCGGCGTGGACGCCTGCGGCTGCGGCAGTTGCGGCTGCGGCGGGGGTTGCGCCGAGGGGGGCACGGCCGGGTCCTCTCTCCGGCGCGGGGCACGCCTGGCGGGGGTCGTCGGCCGGGTGTCGGCCTGGCCTCGATCATGCCGGTGCGGCGCGCCGAGACCGGGCAATCCCCGGCCGAGCGCGTCGCGAAGCGGCCGTCCGCCACGTCCTGCGAACCGGGTTATTCGGACAATGTCTGTCAGATGCAAAATCCGTGTTAGGTAGATCGGGACTAAAGGCCTTACAGTGATAGTCCGGCGGGGGCCGACGGCGGGACCTACGTCCCGTCATGACCGTCAGAAGGCAGTACCGCCGTGATCCAGCGCCGCCGCACCGCTCCCGTCGCCCCTTCCGCGCGCCGTCGTCGCCTCGTGGGGGCCGGCGTGGCCCTGACGGTCGTGGCCGGGCTGCTGGCCGGCGGGGTCGCCGGTGCCGTGCCGGCCGCCGCGGGCACCGTGTCGATCCCGGCAGCGGCCGAGCGTCGGGTCGTCACCGCGAACGACCTCATCGAGTCCGTCGGCGTCAACGTGCACACCTACTACAACGACACCGCCTACGCCGACACCGACCGGGTCCGCTCCCTGCTGCAGGGGCTGGGGGTGCGGCACGTGCGCGACGGGCTGGTGGCCGACCGGCCCGACGAGGTCGCCGCCCTGCGCCAGCTCGGCGCGGCCGGCATCCGCTCGTCGCTCATCGTCGGCGGGACGAAGGACGCGAGCACGCAGTCGGTCGACCCCGCGCAGCTGTCGGCGCTCACGCAGGTGGCGCCCTACGTGGACGCGGTGGAGCCGACCAACGAGTACGACTGCTCCGGCGACTCCGCCTGGGCCGCCCACCAGCGCGCCTACGCCGAGGCGCTGGTGCAGCAGCTGCAGTCGAGTGACGAGCTGCGCCGGCTCGGCGTCTTCGCCCCCGCGTTCTGCCGTCCGGGGTCGATCGCGCAGTTCGGGTCGGTCCAGGGTCTCGCGAGCGTGACCAACGTGCACACCTACAGCGGCGGCGCCGCCCCGGAGCTCGCCCTCGAGAGCCGGCTCCCGGCGGCGGCCAAGGCCCAGGACCCGTCCCTTCCCCTGGTCGTCACCGAGGCCGGCTACACCGACGCGACCGCGATGAGCCCGACGCAGTTCGCGGCCACCGACGCCACCGCCGCGGACTACACCGTGCGCACGCTGCTGGACGCCGCTCGCCTCGGCGTCGCGCGCACCTACCTCTACGAGCTGCTCGACGAGAAGCCGCAGGCCGCGAACACCGACCCCGAGCAGCACTACGGCCTCGTCCGCTACGACGGCACCGTCAAGCCCGCCTACACCGCGGTGCGCAACCTGCTCGCCGACGTCGCGCTGGGCTCCCCCGCGTCGGTCGCCGCCGGTGCCGCCCGGGCCTCGGACGTGACGTCGGTGCGCGGCGGCGGCAGCCTGCTGCGCACGCTGTCGATCACCGACCCCGCCGGTGGCGGCGAGACGCTCGCGCTCTGGCTGGCCACGCCGGTCGAGGACGCGGCCACCCACGACCGCGTCGCCGACACCTCGCGCGCGGTTCGCGTGCAGGTGTCCGGGACGCACACCGCCACGGTGCGCCAGCCCTCACGCGGCAACGCCGAGACGAGCGTCGGCACCGGCACCGGCTTCACCGTCCCGGTCGACGGCGGCGTGACGCTGCTGCACCTCGCGCCGACGACCGCCACCACGACGGCCACCGCGGCCGCCGCGGCCACGACCTCGTGCACCGCGGCGCCCGGGTACGCCACGCTCGCGGGCCAGCTCGGTGCCGTCGCCAGCAGCGACCTCGCCCGCGGCACGGGGTGGTCGGGCTCGCCGGTCGCGGCCACGGACGTGCCCGACGGCGTCACCGGTGGCGCCGAGGTCACCGCGGCCGGTCAGCAGCGACGCGTGGGCGTGCCGGGGTCGCCGACGTCCTGGACGATCGCGCTCTGGGAACGCACCGACGCGAGCGCCGCCGACTTCTCGACGTTCGTGCGCGCCGTCGGCGCCTCCGGCGCGCCGGCCGGCGGCTTCGTGCGCACCTACGACACGACCGGCGACGCCGCGTCGCACGTGCAGCTGTCCGGGTACGGCCTGCCCGCCGCCGGGGCGTCCTACGGCACCGAGACGTTCGGGCAGGCCCTGGCCGGCACCTGGCACCTCGTCACGCTGTCGGTCGGCGGGGGCAAGGCCACGCTCGCGGTGGACGGCGTCGCGCAGGGCACGGTGGCGAGCGGTGCCGCCGCACTGACCGGCGTCGAGGTCGGCGCGCTGTCCTCGGGGTTCCGCGGCGCGGTGGCCGGCCTGACGGTCTTCCCGAAGGCGCTCGGGGCCGACGACATCGGCCGGCTCGCCACGACCTCGCCCGGGTCGTGCGAGGCCACGAGCGCGGCGAAGCCGACGAGCGGCTCCACGGCGGCCACCCCCAAGCCGACGACCAAGCCGGCCACCAAGCCAGTCGCCAAGCAGGGCGTCGCGACCGCCCTCGGGATCTCGGGCACCGGTCCGGTCGGCCGCTGACGTCCGGCCGCCCGGTTCACTGCTCCCGGCTGCACCGCCACGTGGTGCGCCCACCCACGGTGGCGCGTGCCATCTCGGCGCCGCACCGCGGGCAGTGACCGCCCTTCGTCCGGTGCGCGACGACGACGCCGGTGTGCACGCCGCCCTGCCGGATCGCCGAGCGGATGGCCGTACGCAGCGCCCGGTGCAGCGCGCCGAGCTCGTCGTGCGACAGCTCCCGCGCCGCACGCCTCGGGTCGATCGCGGCCTGCCAGAGCGCCTCGTCGGCGAGCAGGTTGCCGACCCCGGCCAGCGCGTGCTGATCCATGATCCGGGCCTTGACCGGCGCCGCGCTCGCACCGACGATCTCCCGGAACTCGCGGACCCCCACCTCGCCGGCGTCGGGGCCGAGAGCAGCGACGTCGGGGTCGAGATACACGCGACCGAGCCGTCGCTTGTCGAACAATCGCAGCGTCCCACCGTCGGCGAAGGAGACGGTGAAGCGGTCTCACTCGGGTTTGCGCGCGTTCGCGCTCCGTCCTCGTCCCGACCCGGCGTAGTCACCGCCCTCGTCGGTCTCGCCCGACGGGCGGGTGACCAGGATGCGGCCGGCCATGCCAAGGTGGATGCCGAGCAACGGCCCGTCGTCGGACGTCTCGCAGTACATGAGCTTGCCGCGCCGGTGCGCGGCCACGATGGTCCGTCCGACCAGCGCGTCACGGAGCTCCCCCGGCGGGTGCGGCCGGCACTCGTAGGTGTCGCGATCGTCGACGTCGTCGATGCGCCGGTGCAGGGCTGACCCCGCGATGACCGAGCGGGCGGACTCGACCTCGGGCAGCTCGGGCACCGCCTCAGTCTGCCCGAGCGTCCCCCGCAGGCGGTCGGGACGGGTCAGCCCGTGGTGGCGATCGCCGCCAGCTGCCGGGCGACGATGCGCACGACCGCCGGGTCGGTCGCCATGCCCACGTGCCCGGACCGGACCTCGACCAGCTCGGCCGCGGGGTCGAGGCAGGTGCGCCAGTCGATGATCGCGTCGTCGCGGGAGTAGACCGACGTGAAGGGCACGGCGGCCGGAAAGGGCGAGGTCAGCTCGGCGGCCACCCGCAGCGCGCAGTCGCCGGTCACGCAGTCGGCGCCCAGCACCCGGGTGAGACCCCGCCGGTTGAGCCGGAACAGCAGCTCCAGCTGCCTGCGCACGTGCGGCGCGACGCTGAGCGAGCCCGTCACCGGCGCGCTCAGCGCGACGACGCCGGCCACGAGGTCGGGGCGGCGGCGCGCGGCGAGAGCCACCACCATGCCGCCGCGGCTGTGACCCACCAGGGTCACCGGGCCGCCCTCCGCCGCCGCGACCACCTCGAGGCGGTCGAGCAGGCGCCGCACCATGGGCTCGGTGCAGCCGACGTTGGCGCCGATGTCGCTGCGGAACGTGCGGTGACCCCGGCGCCGCAGCTCGCGCGACAGCAGCGTGAGCGACACGTCGCCGGACAGGAACCCGGGTACCAGCAGGGTCGGGGTGCCGAGACCCGCCGGCGGTTGCGGGACGCCGCGGCCGACCATGCGCACCATGCGGCCGTAGGCCCGTAGCTCCCCCGCCCGGGCGCCCCTGACCGGCACGTGGTCGCTCGTGAGATCGAGGCGGGGCGCGCCGACGGCCGTCATCGGACCCACGCTAACCGCGGCGGCTGGGAACGGGCTGTCGGCGACGTCGCCGAGGCCGCCGGGTGGGCACACTGCCGTCGTGAGCAACGACAGCGCCACCACATCGGCAACCAAGGACATGGGCTCGGACGGCTCGTTCGAGCGCGACCAGAACTACATCACCACGCGCATCACCGCCGACGGCCGTGACGGCTACCCGGTCGAGGCCGACCGCTACCGGCTGGTCGTCGCCCGGGCGTGCCCGTGGGCGAACCGCGCGATCATCGTCCGGCGGCTGCTGGGTCTCGAACCCGTGCTGTCCATGGGCATCTGCGGCCCCACACACGACGAGCGCAGCTGGACGTTCGACCTCGACCCGGGCGGCGTCGACCCGGTGCTGGGCATCGAGCGCCTCCAGCAGGCCTTCTTCGCGCGGTATCCCGACTACCCCCGCGGCATCACCGTGCCCGCGATCGTCGACGTCCCGACCGGTCAGGTCGTCACCAACGACTACCCGCAGCTCACGATCGACCTCTCGCTCGAGTGGACCGCGTTCCACCGCGACGGCGCGCCCGAGCTCTACCCCGAACCGCTGCGCGACGAGATCGACGAGGTCGCCGAACTGGTGTTCCACGACGTCAACAACGGCGTGTACAAGTGCGGCTTCGCCACCAGCCAGCGCTCCTACGAACGGGCCTACGACGCGCTGTTCGCCCGGCTGGACTGGCTCTCGGACCGACTGCGCGACCGGCGCTACCTCGTCGGCGACACCATCACCGAGGCCGACGTGCGGCTGTTCACGACGCTGGCCCGCTTCGACGCCGTCTACCACGGCCACTTCAAGTGCAACCGGCAGAAGCTCACCGAGTTCCCGGTGCTGTGGGCGTACGCGCGCGACCTCTTCCAGACCCCGGGTTTCGGTGACACCACCGACTTCGTCCAGATCAAGGAGCACTACTACCTGGTGCACAAGGAGATCAACCCGACCGGCGTCGTCCCCGCCGGCCCCGAGCTCGGGAACTGGCTCACCGCGCACGGTCGCGGCGACCTCGGCGGGCGGCCGTTCGGCGACGGCACGCCGCCCGGCCCGGTCGCGGCGGGCGAGGAGGTCGCCGCGGGGCACGGCGCCTGAGAAGCGGGGTCAGCCGGCCGCGTACGGCGCGAGCGGCGGCTCCGCGGCGACGTGCGGGTAGGTGAGCAGCTGCTGGCCGGCGGTCGCGACGACGCCCGGGAAACGGGTCGCGACCGTCGCGGCGCCGACGCCGGGCATGCTGGCGCGCAGGCAGACCGAGCGCGAGACACGCGCGGGGTCGGCCGGCCCGGCGTGGGTCAGCGCGTCGATCACCAGTGCGTAGGCCACCGGGTCGAACGTGCCCATCGACAGGTGCTCGGCGACGTGCCCCGGGCAGATCGACTGCACGAGGACGTTGCTGATCCGGCCCGACCCGGTGTGCAGCGCCGAGCTCGCCACCGGGTCGAAGTTCGGCACCACGACCTCGTCGAGCGCGGTGTACATCTGCGTGTAGGACAGTCCCGCGAACGTCTCGCCGCCGGTGTTGAGCGCGGTCAGGAACGCCGAGCCGGTGCGCTGCTGCCAGATCGCGGGAGCGCAGCCGCCGACCGCGCACACGACGTGCGCGTCGTAGGTGCCGTGATTGGACGGGTCGATGCCGACGACGTCGTCGACCATCGTGCGGGTGTCGGGCCAGTACTTCAGCGTCCAGCGCGGCACCATGCCGCCCTGGCTGAACCCGACGACCGAGACGGCGCGACCGGCCCGTTCGTGCATGGTCCTGATCGCGGCCGTCACGTACTGCGCGGCCACCTGGATGTCGCCCATCGCGTGCCCGGGCAGCGTGACCGCGCACCACGGGCGGCCGGCGGCGGAGAAGACCTTCTCGTAGTTCCAGGAGAAGTTGACGTCCGGGGTGAGGGTCGTGCCGGGCACGAGCAGCACCGGCGTGGGCCCGGCGGCGAGGTCGCCGTCGCACGCCAGTGCGGCCGACAGCGCCGCGGGTGGCTCGGTCAGCGGCGGGCCCGCCGCGGCGCCCGCACGACCGGCGCCGACGAGCGTGCCGGCGAGGACCAGCAGCACCCCGACGACGGCGACGAGGGCGGCCGGGACACCGCGGCTGACAGGACGGGCCGGGCGGGCAGCGGTGCGCATCACGGGGCTCCTCGGTAGGTGGACGAAGCGGACATTACCGTTCGGTAGCCGATCCGTCGTCCCACGATCGCGGGCCGGGACACGGCAGCCACTGGTTCGGCGGGTAGCGCCGGCACCGGGCGTGGCGTCCGGGTCGCCGCCGTCGGCGGCAGACCGTACGATCTGCTGCGCGGTTACGCAGCCAGCCGTGTCTCCAGCCGCCGGCCACGAGGGCCGACGACCGGAGCTGGATCACTGCCTGCCGCGAGGAGCCATGCCGCCCTACCCGTCGCTCGACCCGCCCCGGCGGTTCGTGCTCGACCCCGAGATCGCCGAGGGCGACGTCGACGGCGACGGGGTTCGCGTCGCCCGGGTCGGCGGCGAGCTCGACTACGTCGTCACGCCGCGGCTGCGCGGCGACCTGCTCGACCGGGTCGACGGTGCCGCCACCTTGGTGCTGGACCTCTCCGAGGTCACCCTGCTCTCGGCGGCGGCCATGGAGATGCTGTTGGCCGTCGACGTGCTCGGCACCGCTCGCGGCTGCGAGGTCCGCATCGTCGCCGGCACCCGCGCCGTCCGCCGGCCGCTGACGCTCACCGGGCTCGACGAGCGGCTGCGGCTCTTCGACTCCCTCGACGCCGCGCGGCGCGGGTAGGAACCCGGCGTGACCGGGGCACCGCGGCTGGACCTCGTCCGCGGCGACATCACCGCGATCGCCGTCGATGCGATCGTCACCGCCGCGAACTCAGCGCTGGTCGGCGGCGGCGGGGTCGACGCGGCCGTCCACGCGGCGGCCGGACCGCGGCTGCTCGCGGCGCTGCGCCCCCTCGCGCCCTGCCCGCCGGGCGGGGCCGTCGTCACGCCCGCCTTCGACCTCGATCCGCCGGTGCGTCATGTGGTGCATGCGGTCGGTCCCCGCCACGGCATCGACGAACCGGCGGCCGAGCTGCTGCACGGCGCGTACGTCGAGTCACTGCGCCGCTGCGACGAGGTGGGGGCGCGCAGCGTCGCGTTCCCGTCGATCTCGACCGGCGTCTACCGCTACCCGCTCGCCGCGGCCGCGGCGGTCAGCGTCGCCGCGCTGCGCACGGCCACGACCCGGGTCACGCGCTGCGTGCTCGTCGCGTTCGACGAGCGGACCCACCGCGCCTGGGCGGACGCGCTCGGGTAGCGGTCAGGCGCCGGTCGCGAGCTCGAGGTCGCGCAGTTCGTCGTCGAGATAGGTCAGCAGGTGCTGCAGGTGCGGCACCGTCCGCCGGCATCCGGTGAGGCCGAACGCCACCTCGTCGGTGTAGCTGGTGCACGTGATGTTCAGGGCCTGCCCGTCCAGCGGGATCGACAGCGGGTAGAGACCGTCGAGCCGGGCGCCGTTCCAGTACAGCGGCCGCCGGGGGCCCGGCACGTTCGAGATGATCAGGTTGAACGGCGGGCGGACGGTGTCGACGAGCTTGAGCGCCGGGTACAGCCCGAGCGGCGCGATGCCGATGCCGCTCATGGCCAGGATCTGCAGCCGGCTCATGCCCGACAGCGACTCCTTGCCCTCCGTCATCGAGCGGTGGACGGCGGCCAGCCGTTCCCCGGCGTCGTCGAGGTCCGTGCCGAGCCGGCAGGTGACGAGCCCGATCGCGTTGCCGCCGTCGATGTCGCCCTCGCCGTCGCCGTGCAGCGACACCGGGACCATCGCGATCAGCGAGGTGGTCGGCAGCTCGTCCATGGCCAGCAGGTAGCGGCGCAGCGCGCCGGAGCACATCGCGAGCACGACGTCGTTGAGCGTCGTGCCGCCGGCCTTGCCGACGGCACGCAACCGCTCCATCGGCCACGACTGCGCGGCGAAGCGCCGCGCTCCGGTGATCTTGACGTTGAAGATCGACTGCGGCGCCGAGAACGACATCGTGGCGCCCTGCTCGCGCACCGCGCGCGTCACCGTGCGGGCCAGCGACGGCGCGAGGCCGGCGGTGTCGCCGACGACCTTGGCCACGGCGTTGACCGATCGGTTGCCGGTGCGGGGGCGGCGCGGGGAGCGTTCGCGCGGTGCCCACGGGGCGGGCATGTCCCGCTCCTCGGCGTCCTCGCTCAGCATCGAGGCGAGCATCCGCAGCGCCGAGACGCCGTCGACGACCGAGTGGTGCACCTTGCTGTAGATGGCGAAGCGGCCGTCGTCGAGGCCCTCGATCAGGTGCATCTCCCACAGCGGCCGGTACCGGTCGAGCAGCGTCGAGTGCAGCCGCGACACGAGCTCCAGGAGCTCGCGGACGCGGCCGGGGCGCGGCAGCGCGCTGTGGCGCACGTGGTGTTCGAGGTCGAAGGCCTGGTCGACCTCCCAGCCCCATTGCCCCAGGGTGGTCACCGACCGACGGGGTCGGCGTCGCAGCACGGGCGCCACCGCGTCGTCGGCCATCCGCTCGCGCAGCAGCGTGCGGATGTCGAACGCGTCGGCGCCCTCCGGGGGCTTGAACAGCTGCAGGCTGCCGACGTGCATCGGGTGCTCTCGCGACTCGGCGATGAGGAACATCGAGCTCGTCGGCGACATCGGCAGCAGCATGGCCTCGATCCTGCCCCCTCGAGTGCTCGTTTACGCCGGCCGGAGGTCGCGATATTGCCGACCACTCGCGTTCTCGGCGACCACTCGCGGGAAGCGGGTCACCAGCCGCTGTGCAGCGGGCGGCCCTCCGCGAAGCCGGCGGTGCTCTGGACGCCGATGACGGCGCGCTCGTGCAGCTCGGCGAGGGTGCGCGCGCCGGCGTACGTGCACGCCGAGCGGACGCCGGCGGTGATGGCGTCGACGAGGTCCTCGACGCCGGGCCGCTCGGGGTCGATGAACATCCGGCCGCTCGAGATGCCCTCTTCGTACAGCGCCTTGCGGGCCCGCTCGAACGAGCTCTCGCCGCTGGTTCGCCGGGCCACCGCGCGGGCCGAGGCCATGCCGAAGCTGTCCTTGTAGGCGCGGCCGTCGGGCGCGACGTGCAGATCGCCGGGCGACTCGTAGGTGCCGGCGAACCACGACCCGATCATCACCGACGACGCGCCCGCGGCGAGGGCCAGCGCGACGTCGCGCGGGTGCCGCACGCCGCCGTCGGCCCAGACGTGCTTGCCGAGCGCCCGGGCGGCCTCGGCGCACTCGAGCACGGCCGAGAACTGCGGCCGGCCGACGCCGGTCATCATCCGCGTCGTGCACATGGCCCCGGGCCCGACGCCGACCTTGACGATGTCCGCGCCGGCCTCGATGAGCTCGCGCGTGCCCTCGGCCGAGACGACGTTGCCGGCCACGACCGGCACCCGCGGCGCGAGGGCCCGTACCGCGGCGAGCGCCTCGACCATGCGCTGCTGGTGGCCGTGCGCGGTGTCCAGGACGAGGACGTCGACACCGGCGTCGAGGAGCTCCGTCGCGCGCCGGCCCACGTCGCCGTTCACGCCCATGGCGGCCGCGACGCGCAACCGCCCGCCGGCGTCGACGGCGGGCCGGTAGATGGTGGAACGGAGCGCGCCGGTCCGGGTCAGCACCCCGACGAGCCGACCCGCCGCGTCGACGACCGGCGCGAGCTTGCGGCGCTCGGCGTCGAGCCGGGTGAACGCGTCCTGCGCCTCGATCGGCTCGCGCAGCGTGAGCGGGTTCGCCGTCATCACGTCGTGCAGCTGCGCGAAGCGCTCCGCGCCCGCGCAGTCGGCCTCGGTCACCACGCCCACCGGCCGGTCGTCGGACACGACGACGACCGCGCCGTGCGCTCGTTTCGGCAGCAGGGCCAGGGCGTCGCTCACCGTGGAGTGCGGGGTGAGGGTCACCGGGGTGTCGATCACGAGGTGCCGACGCTTGACCCACTCGACGACCTCGCGCACGACCTCCACGGGAATGTCCTGCGGCAGGACGGTCAGCCCGCCGCGACGGGCCACGGTCTCGGCCATGCGGCGTCCGGCGACGGCGGTCATGTTGGCGACGACCAGCGGGATCGTCGCGCCGCTGCCGTCGGCGGTGGTCAGGTCGACGTCGAAGCGAGAGCCGATGTCCGAGCGGGCCGGGACCATGAACACGTCGTCGTAGGTGAGATCGAACGACGGGACGGCCGACGAGGCGAGGAAGCGCACGAGGCGGTAACTCTACGCTGGCGGTGTGGGTTCCCCGGACGTCCGCCCGGACGCGCAGAGCGCCGGCGAGGGGACGCCCGCCGGCCCCCGGGGCGGCGTGGTGTCCGGCCTCGCCGTGTTCGACGTCGACGGTGTCGTGGCCGACGTCCGGCACCGGCTGCACCACCTCGACCGCGGCGCGTGGCACCGGTTCTTCCGGGCGGCGGGCGACGACGGGTTGCTGCCCGAGGGGGCCCGGCTCGTCGCCGACCTCGGTTCCCGCCACGAGATCGTGTGGCTGACCGGGCGGCCGGAGTGGCTGCGCGAGGTCACCGCGCGATGGTTCGCCGAGCACGGCCTGCCCGCCGGGGAGCTCGTCATGCGCCCGGACGGCGACTTCCGGCCCGCGCCGGCGTACAAGCTCGGGGCGTTGCGACGGCTCGCTCCCCGTGGCGTGCATGCGGTCGTCGACGACGACGACGAAGTGGTCGCGGCCGCGCTGGCCGCCGGCTTCCCCGCGGTGCTCGCCGACTGGGTACCCCGGACGCGAAGGCTGCGTCGCGCACAGGATCGCGAGGGTCGCACGTAAAACAGGCATATGCCCGATGTTTGATATCGGTTAGGTAACGATGCCATCCGGGCTTTACTTGTGGTTCAGGTCACGCCGATGGATCATTTGTACGCGTCCCGAGCAAGTGTCCTGGATCTGCACCGGAAACAGTGCACACTTGGGTCGACTCCTCACCCGGAAGCGATTACAGGAACGAACATGATCGACACCCCGATCGAGCACTCCGCCGCCTACTCCTGCGCGCACGTGCCCTGCTGCCCCACGGCCGACGCGGTCGACCACCACGCCGCCCATGTCGTCTCGGCCCATCCCGAGCAGGGCTGGAGCCTGCTGTGCAACGGCGTCGTCGCGTTCGAGGACTTCGGCGAGCTGCTGCCCAACGGTCAGAGCGTCGCCGCCCGCCGCGCCGACCTGCTGCTGGCCTCCCCGCACCGCCGCGCCAGCTGAGCCGCGTGCGCCCGGCCTACTCGGGCACGGCCGCCCGGGCGAGCACCGCCGCGGTGTCGACCCCGGCGGGCAGCGTCCCGTAGGCGGTCCCCCAGTCCCCCGCCAGCCGCGACGCGACGAACGCGTCCCCGACCGCGGGGTCGCCGTGGCGCAGCAGCAGCGAACCCTGCAGCAGCAGCGCCATCCGCTCGACCAGGTACCGGGCGCGGTACTGCAGCTCCAGCGGGTCGCCGCCGGCGAGCTCCTTGTGCAGGACGGCCAGCGCGTCGTCGTAGCGGCTGTCGACGCCCACCGCGAGGTCCAGCTCCTCGAGGAATGCCGTCACCGCCGCCGGCTGGCGTGCCATCGCCCGCACCGTGTCGAGCGCCGCGACGTTGCCCGAGCCCTCCCAGATCGAGATCAACGGCGCCTCGCGGTACAGCCGCGGCATGCCGGAGTCCTCGACGTAGCCGTTGCCGCCGAGGCACTCGAGCGCCTCCACGGTGTGCGACGCCAGCCGCTTGCACAGGTAGTACTTCGTGACCGCCAGCGCGACGCGCCGGAACGACCGCTCGGCGTCGTCGCCGCGCGTCGCGCGATCCACCGCGCCGGCGACGCGCAGGACGAGCGTCGTCGCGGCCTCGGCGTCGACGGCGAGGTCGGCGAGCACGTTCGTCATCGCCGGCTGGTCGGCGAGCCGACGCCCGAACGCCCGCCGGTGCGTGGCGTGGTGCAGCGCGTGGGCGATGTTGAGGCGCATGCCGCCCGCGGCCATCAGCGCGCAGTCGAGGCGGGTCATGGTGACCATCTCGATGATGGTGGCGACACCGCGCCCCTCGTCGCCGACGAGCCAGCCGAGCGTGCCGTCGTACTCGACCTCGCTCGAGGCGTTGGACCGGTTGCCGAGCTTGTCCTTCAACCGCTGCAGGAAGAACGCGTTCCGGGTGCCGTCGGGCAGCACCCGCGGCACCAGGAAGCACGACAGCCCGCCCGGGGCCTGGGCCAGCGTCAGGAACACGTCGGACATCGGCGCCGAGGTGAACCACTTGTGACCGGTCAGCGCGTAGCTGCCGTCGGCGTTCGGGACGGCGCGCGTCGTGTTCGCCCGCACGTCCGACCCGCCCTGCTTCTCGGTCATGGACATGCCGGCGATCAGGCCGGCCTTGGTCAGCGGCGCGCGCAGCTCGCGGTCGTAGTGACGGTTCGTGAGCAGCGGCTCGTAGGCCGCCGCGAGCTCGGGTGCCGCCCGCAGCGCCGGCACGACCGAGTAGGTCATCGAGACCGGGCACAGGTGGCCCGCGTCGGTGACTCCCCAGGCCATCATCTTCGCCGCGCGCGCGACGTGCGCGCCGGGTCGATCGTCGGCCCACGCCGCCCCGTGCAGGCCGTGCTCGACCGCGGCGGCCATCAGGTCGTGGTACTGCGGCAGGTACTCGACCTCGTCGACACGATTGCCGTAGCGGTCGTGGGTGTGCAGCACCGGCGGGTGCTCGTTGGCCAGCCGGCCCGCCTGCTGCCACTGCTCGCTGTTGCCGAGGCGACCGAGGTCCGCGACCTCCGGCACCGCCCAGCCCGCACCCTCGCGGGTCATCCCCTCGACGAGGGCGGGGTGGGTCGTGATGTCGCGACCCACGATCGGCGGCACCTGGTTGGTGACGTCGTGGGTGGGTCGACGGCCGGGCGGGGTGGTCATGACGGGGTGCCTCCGACGGCGCGATGCGCGAAGCGGACGAGGGTGGGCAGGGTGTCGGGGTCGTCGTGGCCGACGGCCAGCGGGCCGACGAGCGCCTCGGCGACGGCGCCGACGAGGGCGGCGGCGACGACGTCGGCGTTCTGCGGCGGCAGCCGGCCGGAGCGGACCCCGTCGGCGACGGCCTCGGCGATGACGTCACGGAACGCGCGGCGGAAGTCCAGTCGCAGCGACTCGACGCAGGCGTCGACCGGTTCGGCCAGCAGCGCGTACGCCCGGCGGGGCTGTTTGAGAGCGCGGCCGGCGAACGTCTCGACGATCGCGGTGAGCTGCCCGGCGACGTCGTCGTGCGCGCGGGCGGCGGCGCGGACGACCTCGACCTCACGGGTGACGACGGTGCGGAACACCGCGGCGGCGAGGTCGGCCTTGCTCGCGAAGTGGTTGTAGACGGTGCCGGTGGCGATGCCGGTGCGCGCGGCGACCGCGGCCACCGTGCACGAGGCGTAGCCGTGCTCGGCCAGCAGCGCCGCCGCCGCGGCGATGATGCGCTCGTGCTGCGCGTCGAGGCGGGCCTGGACGGCCGCGGTGCGCCGGTAGGGCATGCGAAGCAGTGAACCAGTGGTTCACTGCTTCGGCAACCGGAGCACCCGGTCGTGCCTCGCCACGACACGCCGGGGAGGGCCGCGCAGCGCGGCCACATCGTCGTGGGCGCACGATGGCCCGATGCCGACGACGAGCGAGGACGTCCGGACGCGCTGCGACCACGCGTGGGCCCGGGTGCGTCATCGGCTGCTCGGGCTCACCGACGACGAGTGGCGCCGGCAGCCCGGCGACGACCCCGACCTCGGCCTGCGGCGCCGACTCGACGTCCTCGCCGCGATGCTGCGCGACCCGCGCAACGCGACCCTGCTCGGCCGGGCGCCGGGGGCCGTCGAACCGAAGCCGGCCGCGGACGCCGGCGAGGCGGTGGCTCAGCTCGAGGCCGCCTACGCCGAGTGGCGCGGCCACCTCGTCGCCCTCGACGACGCGGCGCTCCGCGTCCCAGTAGGACCGGCCGGCGGCGAGTACGCCGGCGGCAGCCGGCTGGCCTTCGCCCTGCACGTGCTCGACGAGCTCGTCGGGCAGGGGGCGGCGATCGGGCTGCTGCGCGACCTGTACGCCGCCGGCGTCGACCCGCGGTGAGCCGGGGTCAGCGACCCCTGACGCCGTCGATGGCCTCGCGCAGCAGGTCGGCGTGGCCGTTGTGCCGCGCGTACTCCCCGATCAGGTGGACGTACACCATCCGCAGCGACATGACCTGCCCGTGCACCGTGATCTCGTGCTCGAACGGGACCGCCGCGACGGCGGCGTCGGCGCGCCGGCACTCGTCGTCGAACAGCTCGACCGCCGACGGCGCGTCCGCGGCCGTCCCGGCGTCGAAGTCCGTCGCGTCGCGGGTGCCGTGGAACAGCGGCGGGACGTCCTCGCCCGCCACCCGCTGTCGCAGCCAGATCCGCTCCACCTTCGCGAGATGCCGCAGCAGCCCGAGCAGGGAGAGCGCGGACGACGGCACCGGGCGCAGCGCGAGCTGCCCGGGGCCCAGCCCGGCGCAGATGTTCACCAGCGTGGCGCGCTGCCAGGCGAGGTAGCCGACCAGGAGGGGACGCTCCTCGCCCGTGGTCGGCCCGTCCGCCGGCCGCGGCGTGGGCACCACCCACCCCCGCGGCGTCGTCACCGATGACTCACCCGTACAGCGCGCGGGCGCCGCACTCCGGGCACGCCCATGCGCCGTCGCCCTCGTCGGCGAGCGGGCCGTGAGCGGTGCAGCGGGGCGTCCCGGCCGTGTCGAGCACGATGTTGCCGAGCCCGACGTCCCAGCCGCCGTCGACGTCGCGCAGGGTCGCGCCGCTCGGGTCGGCGAGCCGCCGGGCGGCGTCCAGGGCGGTCACCGCCTCGGCGGTGGCGCGGGCGGCCGTCGAGTCGCGCGTCCACCCCACGGGCAGGGCGGACTCGGCGATCTCGACGTCGGTCGCGCCGACCTGGGCGACCGCGGTCTGCTCCACCCCGTCGTGACGGCGGAAGGTGACGGCGTAGCGACCCTCGCCGGGGAGGGCCTCGATCCGGTGCAGGACGGCGTCCACACGCCAGAGCATGCCGCACGTCGACGCGGGGCGCCGCCCGGCTCCCCGCGGGGCGCGCGGGCGTCAGCCGGCCGGCCGGCTCCGCGGCGGCCGCGGCGCCCACGCCGACGGGGTGTCCCGCGCGCCGAAGTAGTCGCCCCCCTTGGCCCGGACGTCGTCGGTGCCCCATTCCACCGGCGCGTCGGAACGGGGGAAGTGCTTGCGGCAGTGGACGTAGCTGCTCGCCAGCCGCAGCACCACCCAGCGGTCGGGGGGCCGCCCGCTCATCGGCACGGCGACGACGGCGGGATGCTCCACGGCCATCTGCTCGGCCTCGACGATGCGGGTCTCGCCGCGCACGTGCAGGCCGATCCGCTCGTCGCCGTCGAGGAACATCAGGTGGGCCCACGGGTTGGTGGTCAGGTTGCCGAGGGTCGTCATCACCCCGTTGCCGCGCAGCTCCGGCCAGCACAGCGTGTGCCGGTCGATCATCTGCACGAAGCCCGGTTCGCCGAAGCGCACCGACACGTCGGGGCGGCCCTCCGGGTCGGCGGTCGCCACCACCAGCTGCGTCTGCACCGCGATGAACGCCGCCATCCGGGGGGTGAGGGAGTCGAGCATCTGCTCGCGGTAGAAGCGGTCGGCGCGCTCGCGGGTGCCGTACCGGTCCTGCAGCAGGTGCTCCCCCACCGACCCGGGCCGCTCGGGTGCCGGCGCCTCGACGTCGTCGGCCATCGTTCGCTCCCGATCGTGTGCGTGCTCTGCGTCGGCGTCCTCGGCCGGGACGACGCCTTGCCAGCGGCCGTCCGGTCGGCGACGGCGGCGTCGCCGAATCCGGCCCACTCGAGTCTCCCGCGGACGCTACCCCGACCGCTACAGTGAAGCTCCAGTTGACCTGGAGGCGACGACATGGGGCTCCGTCAGGCCTTCGGCCGGTGGCGCGGCTCGGACGGGGACCCACGCGCGGAGCGTGCCGGCGGCCGTGCCGACCGTGCCCCGGCGCGGGTGCACCGGCACCAGGCCGATCCGGCGACCGGGGAGCTCATCCCCACCGACGCCCCCGTCGTCGCCGCCGACTCCCGACCCCGGTCCGCCGCGGCGCCGGCTGCTCCGGCTTCGACGACCCCCGCTCCGGCGGATCCCGCTCCGGCGGCTCCCGCTGCTGCTCCGGCGCCCGATCCCGCCGCCGGCCCGGTCGCCGGCCCGGTCGCCGGCCTCGTCGTCGGTCCCGCCGAGCTGCGGCGCGTCGACCCGGCGCTCCCCCGCTCCTACGCCGCCGACGCCCGCCCCTACGACCGTGCGCTGGTGCGCCATGCGTGGGAGCTCGTCGCCGACCGCGCGGACACGCTCGTCCGCAACTTCTACGCCGAGCTGTTCCTGCTCCTCGGCGAGGACGCCTTCCGGATGTTCCCGGTGAGCATGAGCGCGCAGCGCGAGGACTTCGGCCGGGCACTGGTGCAGTGGGTGGTCGCCGACGATCCCGAGTCGATGTCGGCGCACCTCGCCCAACTCGGTGCCGACCACCGCAAGTTCGACGTCGAGCCGCGGCACTACGACCTCGCCGCCCAAGCACTGCGCAGCACATGGCGCACCCTGCTCGGCGAGGCCTGGACCGATGAGATCGACCGGGCGATCACCGGCAGCTACACCCGGCTGGCCAGCACGATGATCGACGGCGCCCTGGCCCGGCGCGACGAGCCCGCGGCCTGGGGCGCCACCGTGGTCGCGCACGAGCGCCCGGTGCGTGACTTCGCCGTCGTGCGGCTGCAGCCCGACGGTCCGTACTCCTTCCGGCCGGGCCAGTACCTCACGATCGAGCTCGCGACGCGACGGCGCGAGTGGCGGCGGATGTCGATGGCGAGCGCGCCCCGGCCGGACAACACCGTCGACCTGCACGTGCGCGCGGTGAACGCGACCGGGGTGGCCGCGGCCCTCGTCATGCACACGACGGTCGGCGACCGGGTGCGGCTGGGGCCGCCGCGGGGCAACGGCCTGGTCGTCGAGCCGGGGACGCTCGGGCCCGGCGGCTTGCTGTGCGTCTGCGCCGGCACCGGTGCGGCCCCGATGGTCGCGGTCGTCGAGTCACTGCTCGGCCACCCGCAGTGCCCGGCGACGCAGGTCTTCGTGGGTGCGCGCTCGGCCGCCGAGCTCTACCCGGCCGAGCTGCTCGCCCGCGCCGTCGAGCGGGCCGGCCGCGCCGACGTGGTCCAGGTCTACGGCGTGGTGTCGCAGGACCCCGGCTACACCGGGCTGCGGGGCAAGGTGGAGGACGTCGTGCCGACGTTGAAGGACTGGGCGCAGCTCGACGTCGACGTCCTCGTCGCCGGTCCCGACACCATGATCTCGACGACGGTCTTCAGCCTGGTCGGGCGCGGCGTGCGCAGCGAGCGGATCCACTTCGACCAGTACGACACCTCCTCCTGACGATCACGCACGTCCTTCGGCGACGCCCTCCCGCGGCGCCGGCGCCCGTGGCACAGTGGCGGCATGTGCCGCAACATCCGGGTCCTGCACAACTTCGAGCCGCCGGCCACGACCGACGAGGTCCACGCGGCCGCGCTGCAGTACGTGCGCAAGGTCAGCGGTGCCAGCAAGCCCTCGCAGGCCAATCAGGCCGCGTTCGACGCCGCCGTCCACGAGATCGCGCACGTCACGCGGCACCTGCTCGACGCGCTCGTGACGACCGCGCCGCCGAAAGACCGTGAGACCGAGGCGACGAAGGCCCGCGCCCGCGCCGCCGAGCGGTACGCCCGCGCCTGAGCGCCGCGAGCCACCCGGTCCCGAACCGGCAGAACCCCCGGACGCACCACCGCCCGCACCGGACGGGCCGGTGCGGGCGGTAGTTGGCGTGCTGCGGTGCGTCAGACCTGTTCGGCCAGGCTGAACTGCACCTGGCCCTGCGGATCCACCGCGGCGTCCAGCGTCTTGTCGTCGAGCAGCTCCCCGGCGGTGGGCTCGAGGAAGACCCGGGCGCCCTGGTCGTCGATGACGGCGTCACCGGCGTCGGGCGCCGTCGAGAGCGAGAGCGTCAGCGCGCCGTCGCCGGAGCTCGCGATGCGCACGCCGCTGTCGTCGGGCACCTCGGGCTGGGCCACCAGGTTGCGGATCTCGCTGGCGGCGGTCTGGGTGAGGGTCAGGGTCACGGTCGGATTCCTTTCGTCGCTGATTCGGCAGTCCCGCTCGTTCGTCGCAGGTGATACCGGCCGTGACCCCACGGTGCCGAGCCCGGCGGAACCCTGTCAAACCGGTCAGCCGCCCGGGCGTGTCGGGGTGAGGCCGACCACGCGCGCCACCCCGCGCCCGCTCGCGGATGAAGCAGGGCTGAAGAATAGCCATAGTATTCCTGAAACCGACACGGCCGCCGGCCCGCCGCCCGACGCGAAAGGACGCCACCATCTCCCTCATCGAGCCCAGCGAATCCGCCCTGTCCATCACGCTGCCCGACGCGGCCGACCTCGACCAGAACGAGGAGTACTGCGACGTCGTGGTCGACGGCGAGGCCCGCCGTATCCGCTTCCACGACTACGCCGAGATCTACCGGATCCCCGGCATGTACGAGCAGCTGTTCGCCGGCCTGCTCCAGTGCCGCTCCCCCGAGGTCATCACCGGCCTGCTGGCCGAGTCGCTCGAGGCGGCCGGTGAGCGTGCTGCGGATCTGCGCGTGCTCGACTTCGGCGCCGGCAACGGCATGGTGGGCGAGGAGCTCGTCGCCCTCGGCGCCGCGGTCGTCATCGGCTGCGACCTGCTGCCCGAGGCGTGCGAGGCCGCGCTGCGCGACCGGCCCGAGGTCTACCGCGACTACCTGGCGCAGGACGTCACCGCGCTGGACGACACCCAGCGCGCGATGCTGCGTGACGCGGGGTTGAACTGCATGACGTGCGTGGCCGCGCTCGGCTTCGACGACATCCCGCCCGCGGCGTTCGCGGCCGCGTTCAACGCGATCGGCGAGCAGGGCTGGGTCGCGTTCAACCTGCGCGACCGCTACATGGACTCGCCGAGCGACTTCGCCCGGCTGCTCGAACGCATGGTGGCCGAGGGAGTGCTCGAGGAGGCACGGCAGACGCGCTACCGGCACCGGCTGTCGGTCGCCGGCGAGCCGCTGGACTACATCGCCTTCGTCGGCCGCAAGCGCGGCCACATCGACCCCTCCTGGATCGGCTGACCGGCGCCGGTCGGCGCCCCGTCAGCGAGCGCCGTTCAGCGCCTCGACGAGGTCGCCGGCCGTCGCGCAGCGGTCGAACAGCTCGCCGACGTGCGCGCGCGTGCCCCGCAGCGGCTCGAGCATGGGCACGCGCACCAGCGACTCGCGCCCGACGTCGAAGATCACCGAGTCCCAGGACGCCGCGGCGACCGACGGTCCGTACCGGCGCAGGCACTCGCCCCGGAAGTAGGCGCGGGTGTCCTCGGGCGCCTCGGTCACGGCCGCGGCGGCGGCTCCGGCCGGCAGCAGCGTCTCGAACGCGCCGCGGCCGACGAGCCGGTGGTAGAGCCCCTTCTCGGGACGCACGTCGGAGTACTGCAGGTCGACGAGCTGCAGCTGCGGCGCGTCCCAGTCCAGGTGGTCGCGGTCGCGGTAGCCCTCGAGCAGCCGCAGCTTGGCCACCCAGTCGAGCTCGCGGGCCAGCTGCATCGCGTCGGTCGCGAGACGGGCGAGCACCGACTCCCAGCGTTCGAGGACGTCGCGGGTCTGCGGGTCGGCGTCGTCGCCCTGCCGGTCGTCGACGAACTTGCGGGCCCGGTCGAGGTACTCGCCCTGCAGGTCGAGCGCGGTGATCGTGCGGCCGTCGGCCAGCGTGATCGCGTGTCGCAGCGACGGGTCGTGCGACACCGCGTGCAGCTCGCGCACCGGCTGCGAGATCGCGAGGTCGTCGGGCAGGTAGCCGGCCTCGATCATGTCGAGCACCAGGGCGGTGGTGCCGACCTTGAGCAGTGTCGAGATCTCGGACATGTTGGCGTCGCCGATGATGACGTGCAGCCGGCGGTAACGGTCGGCGTCGGCGTGCGGCTCGTCGCGGGTGTTGACGATCGGACGCTTGAGCGTGGTCTCGAGACCGACCTCGACCTCGAAGAAGTCGGCGCGCTGCGCGATCTGGAACCCGGACGTACGGCCGTCCTGCCCGCGCCCCACGCGCCCCGCCCCGCACATGACCTGCCGGGTCACGAAGAACGGGACGAGGTGCCGCACGAGCGCGGCGAACGGCGTCTCGCGCCTGCACAGGTAGTTCTCGTGGGCGCCGTAGGACGCACCCTTGTTGTCGGTGTTGTTCTTGTACAGGTTGATGACGGGGTTCACGCCGGGCAGCGTCGGCAGCCGCCGCACCGCCTCGAGCATGACGAGCTCGCCGGCCTTGTCCCACCGCACCGCGTCCAGCGGATTGGTGACCTCGGGGCTCGAGTACTCCGGATGGGCGTGGTCGACGTAGAGCCGGGCGCCGTTGGGGAGGATGACGTTGGCCATGCCGGCGTCCTCCTCGGCCTCGATGAACTCCTGCGCCACCGTGCCGCTGCCGCCGCCGAGGTCGAACCCGCGGGCGTCGCGCAGGGGTGACTCCTCCTCGAAGTCCCAGCTCGCGCGGCGCGCGCGGCCGGCGGGCAGCAGGCTCGCGTAGGCGTTGACGACCTGCGCCGACAGCAGCATCGCGTTCGCGGCGGGCTGCCCCGGCAGGCTGACGCCGTACTCGACCTCGGTGCCCATCACGCGCCGTACCGTCATGACCCCAGGCTACGGGCTGCCGCCGACACCCCGGGGGAATACGGTCGTCGTATGAGCGGATTCGCGACCTTCGACGAGTACCTCGCCCACGCCCGCGTGACCGGCCTCGCGCTCTCCCCCGACGGTGCTCGGTTGGTCGCGACCGTCGCCGAGCTGAACGACGACGGCGACGCGTTCGTCACGGCGCTGTGGGACGTCGACCCGGCGGGCGAGCGCGACGCCGTGCGCCTCACCCGCTCGGCCAAGGGCGAGAGCGCGCCCGCGTTCACCGCCGCCGGTGACGTCCTGTTCGTCTCCGGCCGCGCCGCCGCCGCCGACGACGCCGACGACGACCCGCCCGCGCTGTGGCGGCTGCCTGCCGCCGGTGAGGCCGAGCGCGTGCTCACCCGGCCCGGCGGGGTCACGTCGACGCACGCCGCGGCGGCCGCCGACGTCATGGTGCTCGCGACGTCCGCCCTCCCCGGCACCCGCGGGGCGGACGAGGACGGCGAGCGGCGCACGGCGCGGCGCAAGTCCGGGACCTCGGCGATCCTGCACACGTCCTCGCCGGTGCGGTACTGGGACCACGACCTCGGTCCCGAGGAGGTCCGGTTGCTGGCGTGGCGTCCGACGGCGTCGGGCGAGGCCACCGAGCCGTTGGACCTCACGCCCGAGCCCGGGCGCGCGCTGGACGAGGCGGCGTTCGCGATCACGCCCGACGGTCGCACCGTCGTCACGAGCTGGTACCGGCGGACGCGACCCGGCTTCCCGAAGGCCGCGCTCGTCGCGATCGACACCACGACCGGCGAGCACCGCGTGCTGGCCGAGGACGAGACGGCCGGCTTCGAGTCGCCGGACGTCTCGCGCGACGGCCGCTGGGTGGTGTGCGAGCGGGCCGGCGACTGCACCGCCGACGAACCGTGGACGCGCTCGCTGTGGCTCGTCGACCTCGACTCCGGCGACGGCCGCGAGCTGATCGGCGACCCCGACGTGCAGCCCTCGGCACCGCGCTTCGGCGCCGACGCCGACACCGTCTTCTTCGTCGCCGACGAACAGGGGCACGCGCCGGTGTTCCGCCTCGACGTGCGCAGCGGCACCATCACGCGCGTCACGGCGTCGGGTCATCACACCGCGGTGTCGGTGACCCCGGACGGCGCGAGCGTCTTCGCGCTGCGCGACGCGTGGGACACCCCGCCCCGCCCGGTGCGCTACGACGCGACCGCCACCGACGCGGCGCCCGCCGTCCTGCCCGCTCCCGGTGCGGCCACGGTGCCCGGCACGCTGCACCGACTGAGCACGACCGCCGCCGACGGCGCCGAGATCGGGTCGTGGCTCGTCCTGCCCGAGGGTGCGTCGGCGCAGCGCCCCGCCCCGCTGCTGCTGTTCGTCCACGGCGGCCCGTTCTCGTCGTGGAACGGGTGGACGTGGCGCTGGAACCCGTGGTTGATGGCCGCGCGCGGGTACGCGGTGGTGCTGCCCGACCCGGCGCTGTCGACCGGGTACGGCATGGACCAGCAACGCCGTGGCTGGGGCCAGTGGGGCGGCACGCCCTACACCGACCTGATGAGCGTCGTGGACGACGTCGTCGCCCGCGAGGACGTCGACGGGACCCGTACGGCGGCCCTCGGCGGGTCCTACGGCGGCTACATGGCGAACTGGGTGGCCGGGCACACCGACCGGTTCCGGTGCATCGTCACCCACGCGAGCCTGTGGAACATGGCGCAGTTCCAGGGCACCACCGACGTCCCGGGTGACTGGGCGCTGGAGTGGGGCCTGCCCGAGACCGAGCCGCAGCGCTACACCGAGTACTCGCCGAGCACGTACGCCGACGAGATCCACACGCCGATGCTCGTCATCCACGGCGACAAGGACTACCGCGTCCCCGTCGGCGAGGCGCAGCGGTTGTGGTGGGACCTGCAGCGCCGTGGCGTCGAGTCGGCCTACCTGTACTTCCCCGACGAGGGTCACTGGATCCTCAAGCCCGGGAACGCGCGGGTCTGGTACGAGACGGTGTGGGCGTGGCTCGCCCACCACCTGCTCGGCGAGCCGTGGGTGCAGCCGAGCCTGGTCTGACGGACGGCCGCGGGCCCGGTCGCGACCGCGAGGCGGTCGCTAGGCGACGAGCGGCGGCAGCGGGCAGTGCAGCACCGCGCAGGCGGCGCGCAGCAGCTCGGCCTCGGCCGGGCGCAGCACGCCGTCGTCGGCGACCGCCGCGACCATCGCCTCCACGAGCAGCTGCTTGTGGCGCGGGTCGAGCGCGTCGAGGACGTCCCAGCCGGTGTCGAGGGCGCGCCACGGGTCGGCCGGTGGTGCGAACGCGATGCCCGTCGCGGCGGGCAGCAGGAGGGTCGTCGCGGCGTGGAACGCGTGCTGCGCCGCGGCGGGGTCGGTGTGGCCGACGGCGGCGAGCACGGCCAGCAGGGTCAGCGCGGCGTCGGTCCCGGACCGCAGCGTCGTGCGGCCGGGCCGCGACCGTGCCGCGGGTGACGCCGCGTCGGCGAGCCGGACGCCGACCACGCGCATCAGCGCGTACTCGAACACGGTGACCCGGCCGTCGACGAGGGCGAGCTCGCGCAGGGCCGCCTGCACCGCGTCGCGTTCGGCTGCGGGGCGGGCGGCCAGCTGTGGTGCCGCGAGCCCGACCAACGGCAGGGCGAGCAGCGGGTCGAGCCGGGTCGTGGCCGCGCTCAGCCGGACGGTGGCGGCGGCGACCGACGGCCCGAGCCGCGCGTCGACCGTGCGCAGCTGCACCTCGCGCACGTCGTCGCGCGCGTCCAGCAGCAGCGCGAGCACCAGCGCGACGGCGGTGGCCGGTTGGCCGGCGCTCTCACGCAGCTCGGCGGGCAGCCGGGCGTCGAGACGCGCCCCGCGGGCCAGGTCGTCCGGGGTCACGGTGGCCACCCGTGCCGTGACGTCGGCCGGAGCGAGGCGCACCGTGCTCGCGCGCACCTCGGCGTTGGCGACGGGCGCGGGGCCGGCGCGTTCGGTCAGGCCCGCCGCCGCGTCCTCGGCGAGCCCGTCGGGCGGCCGCTGCGCGAACCGCTCCTGCAGCTCGCGCAGCTCGTCGGGACGGAAGCTCGGGTCGAGCGCGGCGATCCGTTCGGTCAGCGGCGGGTGCGTCGCGTAGAGCGTGCTGCGCGAGCCGGGGCCGAACAGCATGTGGTCGACCTGCCGCTCGCTGTGGCTGTCGTGCAGCGCCGAGCCGACCGGCAGCCCGCCGATCTTCTTGAGCGCGCCGGCGAGCCCGCTGGTCTGTCGCGTGAACTGCACGGCGGACGCGTCGGCCAGCCATTCGCGCTGCCGGCTCACCCCCGCCTTGATGAGGCCGGCGAAGAACTGGCCGACGAAGCCGAGGACCAGCAGCACGAGCGCGACGACGAGCATGGGGTTGCCGCCCTTGGAGTCGCGCGAGCGACCGCCGCCGAACTGCAGGAAGCGCAGGCCGACGAGCCCCAGCAGCAGGATGCCGTTGAGCAGCCCGAGCAGCCGCACGTTCAGGCGCATGTCGCCGTTGAGGATGTGGCTGAACTCGTGACCGATCACCCCCTGCAGCTCGTCGCGGTCGAGGCGGTCCAGCGCGCCCGAGGTCACCGTGATCGCGGCGTCCCCCGTGCCGTAACCGGCGGCGAAGGCGTTGATGCCGTCCTCGCGTTCGAGCACGAACAGCCGCGGCGCGGGGACGCCGGACGCGATCGCCATCTCCTCGACGACGTTGACGAGCCGGCGCAGCCGCGGATCGTGCGTCGTGGGGTCGACGGCCACCGCGCCGACGGACTGCGCGACGACCGCCCCGCCGCCGCGCAACGCGACGAGCTTGGACGCCGTGCCGCCGCCGATCACGGCCAGCGTGAAGGCCGCGGCGACGGCGACCCAGGTGACGGTGGTGCCGACCGGACCGTTACGGGTGAGGTACCACGCGACCGCGGCCACGACGGCGACGATGCACAGCACCGCGAGCGCGAACAGCACCACGAGTCGCACGGTCGTGCCCCGGGCGGCGCGCTGCCGCTCGAAGAAGTTCACCGCCGGCCTGCCGGTCGTCAGAACTGCACGTGCGGCGCGTCGCGCGTCTGCGGGGCGTCCGGCGCGATCTGCCACTGCGCCGCCTCGCCGAAGTGGAACATGCCCGCGAGCACCGACGTCGGGAACGACTCGCGCCTGTTCTCGTAGGCGAGCACCGAGTCGTTGTAGGCCTGTCGGGCGAAGGCGACCCGGTTCTCGGTCGAGGCGAGCTCCTCGGACAGCTGCATCATGTTCTGGTTGGCCTTGAGATCGGGGTACTGCTCGGCGGTGGCGGTGAAGCGGCCGAGCGCGCCGGTGAGCTGCCCCTGGGTCGCGGCCAGCTGCTGCATCGCCTGCGGCTCGCCGGGCGCGGCCTGCGCCGCGCCGAGGCCGGTGATCGCCGCGGCCCGGGCCTGGGTGACGGCCTCGAGCGTGCCGCGTTCGTGGGCCAGGTAGCCCTTCGCCGTCTCGACCAGGTTGGGGATGAGGTCGAAGCGCCGCTGCAGTTGGACGTCGATCTGCGCGAACGCGTTCTGGAACGCGTTGCGGGCTCGGACGAGGCCGTTGTAGCCGACGATCGCCCATCCGACGAGCAGCAGCACGACGACCACGACGACGATGCCGATGACGAGACCCATGTCGACCTCTCCGCTGCCGCTCCCGCGGCCCTGTGAGTGCTCCAGCGCGGCGCCGCGGCGCCGGGTGCGAGCAGGGTAGCGGGTCAGGACGGGTCGACGATGAGCTTGACCACGGCGACGAGGCCGATGACCACGATGGTCGCGCGCAGGACGGTGGGGGGCAGCCGGCGGCCGATGGTCGCGCCGACCAGGCCGCCGACGATCGAGCCGAGGGCGATGAGACCGGCCGCGGCCCAGTCGATGTGCGTCGTGAGGGTGAAGACGACGGCGGCGACGAAGTTGACCAGGCCGGCGAGCACGTTCTTGAGGGCGTTCTGCCGCTGCAGCGACTCGGCCAGCAGCAGCCCGAGGAAGCCCATCAGCAGGATGCCCTGCGCCGCGCCGAAGTAGCCGCCGTAGACGCCGGTGAACAGCGTGACGAGCCAGAGCGTCGGGGTGACCCGCTCGGTGGCCCCCCTACCGCGACTCGCGAGCCAGCCGGTCAGGCGCTTGCCGAACACGACCAGCAGCAGCGCCAGCACGATGAGCACCGGGACGATCGCGTCGAACGCGTCCGCCGGCAGCGTGAGCAGCAGGATCGCGCCGCCGACCGCACCGAGCAGGGACGCCGCGCCGAGCCAGGTCGCGCGCTGCCGCTGGCCGGCGAGCTCGCGGCGGTAGCCGTAGGCGCCGACGAACGAGCCGGGGAACAGCCCCACCGTGTTCGAGACGTTCGCGGTCACCGGCGGGATGCCGATGCTCACCAGCACCGGGAAGGAGACGAGCGTCCCGGACCCCACCACGGTGTTGATCGTGCCGGCCCACACCCCCGCCACGAGGACGAGCAGGCCCTGCCAGAAGCTCACCTACAGGTACTGGCCCGTGTTGCCGACGGTGTCGATGGAGCGGCCGGCCTCGCTGCCCTTGCCGCCGGAGACGAGGGTGCGGATGTAGACGATCCGCTCCCCCTTCTTGCCCGAGATCCGCGCCCAGTCGTCGGGGTTGGTGGTGTTGGGGAGGTCCTCGTTCTCCTTGAACTCGTCCACGCACGCGGCGAGCAGGTGCGAGACCCGCAGCCCGCGCTGGGCGGTGGTGATGAGGTCCTTGATCGCCATCTTCTTGGCCCGGTCGACGATGTTCTGGATCATCGCGCCCGAGTTGAAGTCCTTGAAGTACAAGGTCTCCTTGTCGCCGTTGGCGTAGGTGACCTCGAGGAAGCGGTTCTCGTCGCGCTCGGTGTACATCCGCTCCACGGTGCGCTGGATCATCGCGTCGAGGGTCGCGGTCTCGTCGCCGGCGTGCTCGGCGAGGTCGTCGGCGTGCACCGGGAGGCCGTTGGTGAGGTACTTGGAGAAGATGTCCTTGGCCGCCTCGGCGTCCGGACGTTCGATCTTGATCTTCACGTCGAGCCGGCCGGGACGCAGGATCGCGGGGTCGATCATGTCCTCGCGGTTGGAGGCGCCGATGACGATGACGTTCTTGAGTCCCTCGACACCGTCGATCTCGCTGAGCAGCTGCGGCACGATCGTGTTCTCGACGTCGGAGGAGACTCCCGAGCCGCGGGTGCGGAAGATCGAGTCCATCTCGTCGAAGAAGACGATCACCGGCGTGCCGTCGGAGGCCTTCTCCCGCGCGCGCTGGAACACAAGCCGGATGTGCCGCTCGGTCTCGCCGACGTACTTGTTGAGCAGCTCCGGGCCCTTGATGTTGAGGAAGAACGCGGTGGCCTTCTCGTCGCCGCCGTGGACCTTCTGCACCTGCTGGGCCAGCGAGTTCGCGACGGCCTTCGCGATGAGCGTCTTGCCGCACCCGGGCGGGCCGTAGAGCAGGATGCCCTTCGGCGGACGGAGCTGGTGCTCGCGGAACAGGTCGGCGTGCAGGAAGGGGAGCTCGACGGCGTCGCGGATCGCCTCGATCTGCGAGCCGAGGCCGCCGATGTCCTCGTAGTCGATGTCGGGGACCTCTTCGAGGATGAGCTCCTCGACCTCGCTCTTGGGCACCCGCTCGTAGGCGTAGGCCGACCGGGTCTCGAGCAGCAGCGAGTCGCCCGCGCGCAACGGCTTGTCGCGCAGGATCTCGGCCAGGTGGACGACGCGCTCCTCGTCGGTGTGACCGACGACGAGGGCGCGGTCGCCGCCGTCGAGGATCTCCTTGAGCATGACGACCTCGCCGGAGCGCTCGAAGCCTCGCGCGGCGACGACGTTCATCGCCTCGTTGAGCATGACCTCCTGGCCGTGCTTGAGGTCCTCGACCTCGACCTCGGGCGAGACGGCCACGCGCAGCTTCCGACCGCTGGTGAAGATGTCCACGGTGCGGTCGTCGAACAGCTCGAGGAACACGCCGTACCCGCTCGGCGGCTGGGCGAGGCGGTCGATCTCCTCCTTGAGCTGCACCATCTGGTCGCGCGCTTCGCGCAGCGTGTCGGCGAGGCGGTCGTTGCGGTCGCCCAGCGCGGCGACGCGCGCCTGCGACTCGGTGAGCCGGTCCTCGAGCAGGCGCATGTGGCGGGGCGACTCGGAGACCTTGGCCCGCAGCAGCTCGAGCTCCTGCTCCAGGAACGCCGTACGCCGACGCAGATCGGGATCGTTGCTCGAACCCGTGGCGTCGTCGTGCTCGTGCACCATGTCGGCCAACCTCCCGGCTGAACTCGTGCCGCGCGCGGAATGTTCGCGAGACCTCACCCTACACACGTACGCGCGCGCACGAGGGCGCTCTACCCTCGGTGTGAGACAGCGAATCTTGGCTACGTTTCGGAGGGGTTACCGACCCGTGAGTGAGTCGCTACGCGTGTGGATCGACCAGGACCTGTGCACCGGGGACGGCCTGTGCGTCCAGTACGCGCCCGAGGTGTTCGAGTTCGACGTCGACGGGCTCGCGTACGTCAAGGACGACCAGGGCGAGCTGCTGGCGGCGCCCGGGGCGCGCACCGACGTGCCCGACTCGCTGCGCCTCGACGTCATCTCCTCGGCCAAGGAGTGCCCGGGCGACTGCATCCACGTCGTGCGGCAGACCGACGACGTCGAGGTCGCCGGCCCGGACGCGGACTGACTACCGCGCCGTCGCCTTCGCGATCGAGCAGCCCGACGACGTCGAGATCGGCGACGAGACGATCCGGCCGACGGTGCAGGACTAACGGGTCGCGGTGGGGCGGCGCTGCCGGGTCGGTGCCACCACGCCCGGTGCCAGCCGGCGGGCGGTGACGAGGAACGCGGTGTGCCCGATCATGCGGTGATCCGGCCGCACGGCGAGATCGACGACGTGCCAGCCACGCACGAGGCTCTCCCACGCGTAGGGCTCGGTGAAGCCGCCGAAGGCGCGCAGCGCCTCCACCAGCCGCGAGAGCTGCGTCGTCGTCGCGACGTAGCCGACGAGCACCCCGCCCGGGCGGAGCGCCGGCACCACGGCGGGCAGCACCTCCCAGGGGCTGAGCATGTCCAGGATCACCCGGTCGACCTGCTCGTCGGCCGGGTGCCCGGTCACGTCTCCCTCGACGGGGCCGCGGCGCAGCGTCCAGTTCGCCGGCTGCTCGCCGAAGAACGTCTCGACGTTGCGGACGGCCACGTCGGCGTGGTCGTCGCGCACCTCGTAGGACAGCACCGTGCCGGTCGGCCCGACGGAGCGCAGCAGGGAGCAGGTCAGCGCACCGGACCCCGCGCCCGCCTCGAGCACGGCCGCGCCCGGGGCGATGTCGCCCATCGCGACGATCTGGGCGGCGTCCTTGGGGTAGATCACGGCGGCGCCGCGGGGCATCGAGAGGACGAAGTCGCTGAGCAGCGGCCGCAGCGCCAGGTACTGCGTCCCCGCTGTCGAGCCGACCACGCTGCCCTCGGGCGCGCCGATCAACGCATCGTGCTCGATCGCGCCGCGATGCGTGTGGAACTGCTTGCCGGCTTCGAGGGTGACGGTGTGCAGCCGTCCCTTGGGGTCGCTGAGCTGCACCCGCTCCCCCACCGCGAAGGGCCCGGAGCCCGGGGCGGCGCTCATCGGCGGCCGCCGGTACGAAGGCGCTGGTTCAGTGCTCGTGCGAAGTCCACGGTGGCGATGATGCCTGCCGGCTCGCCGGCGTCGGTCAGCACCAGGTACTCCGGTGCCGGATGTCGCTGCATGTGCTCGAACACGGTGGTGGCGTCCAGGCCGCCGCCGGCCTCGCCGTCATGCCCGCGGTGGACGTCCGGGCGCAGCGTCGTGGCCGCGGTCAGCGGCCGCGCGACGTCGCGCGCCGGCGTCCATGCCTGCCGCTCGGGGGCGACGGCCGACACGAGCCGCTCCTCGACGACGGCGACCGGCCGCTGGGCGGCGTCGGTGAGGACCACGCCGCGCGCGCCGACGTCGTGCACGCGGCGCAGCGCCTCGGCCACGGAGGCGTGCTCGGGCACGAGCACACCCGGGCGCAGCAGCGCCGCGACGCTGACGGTGGGCAGGGTGCGCCGGACGTCGGCCAGCCGCAGCGTCTGCGTCGCGCTCGCCCACAGGTAGACGGCCAGGAACAGCACGAGCAGCGAGCTGCCGGTACCGGCCTGCCCGCGCAGCGCGAGCAGGCCGGTACCGGCCACCAGCACCGCCAGCACCCGTCCGCACCACGCGGCGATCCGCGTGCTCGTCACCGCGGACGCCCCGCACGCCCACACCACGGCGCGCACGATGTGGCCGCCGTCGAGGGGCAGGCCGGGCAGCAGGTTGAACACCGCGAGCGCGAGGTTCGTCCACGCCAGGAGCGCGAAGAGCACGCTCGCGAGCGACCCCGCCGGGGTCGCGAGGTGCGCACCTAACCCCGCGGCGGCGATGACGAGCGACACCAGCGGGCCCGACGCCGCGATCGCCAGCTCGTGGCGCGGGCGCGTCGGCTCCCCGTCGATCTCGGAGACGCCGCCCAGGACGAGCAGCACCACCCGGCGGACCGGGTAGCCCAGGGCGGTGCTGATGACGGTGTGACCCAGCTCGTGGGCCAGCACACAGCCGGCGAACAGCAGGCTGAACGCGAAGGCGGCGGCGTAGGCGCCGGCACCGTCGACGTCGGCGACCGCGTCGTCGACCAGCGGTCCGTACACGACCGTGAGCAGCAGGGCCACGAGCGTCCAGGACGGCGAGACGACCACCGGCACGCCGCGTACCCGGCCGAGCGTCAGCATCGATGCCGAGCGCCGCGCGGGCGGCTGCGAGCTCACGGGCCGATGCTACGGGGCGCGTCCGCGGGCGAGCGGTTACCGTACGGCTCGTGACCGACGACGCCGAGCTGCGCGCGCGTATCGAGGCACGGGTCGCGGCCCGTCGGGCGGAGTCGGCCGGGGTGCCGGACACACCGGCCGGCCGGCGACCGCAGCCCGGGCCGGCCCGCGCCGCCGACGTCGAGGTCAGCCCGTCCGACGGATCGGTGGACGGCGCCGCCACCGACCGCGCGGCGACCGACACCGCCACCGGCCCCGACGACACGACGAGCGCCGACGGGGCCGGCCGCGGCGCGCGCCCGCGACCGCGTCCCGAACCGCCGACGTCGGTCGCCGCCGACGTACCGGACACCGAGCTGGCGCCGCGCGACCCCGGCCCGGACCTGTCGCGCTTCCTCGCGGCCACCGAGCCGCAGCCCGGCGACGACGAGCGGGCGCCGCGGCGCCGGTTCCGCCGGGCCGCCGGCGGCGGCCCGAACCGCGACGGGAACGGCGACACCGCGAACGACACCGCGAACGACACCGCGAACGACACCGCGAACGACACCGCGAACGCCGGCGGTGCCGACAGCGGCGCCGAGGGCGAGGACGCGTCCGCGCGCGGTCGGCGCGGCTCGCCGTGGCGGCGGCTGGGCGGCGTGGTCGGCCGGCACGGTCGCCGCATCGTGCGGTACGCGATCGTGATCGGCGTCCTCGTGCTCGTCGTGGCGTCGTTGCGCGCCTTCGTCGTCTCGCCGTACTACATCCCGTCCCCGTCGATGGAGCCCACGCTGCACGGCTGCGACGGCTGCAACGACGACCGCATCCTCGTCGACAAGGTCAGTTACCGCTTCGAGGACCCCAAGCAGGGCGACATCGTCGTGTTCAACCGACCGGCCGCCGCGGACGTGCCGGAGAACGTGCTCGTCAAGCGCGTCGTCGCGGTCGGGGGCGACACCGTCCGCCTCCGCGACGGCCGGGTCTACCTCAACGGCTCGCGCCGGCCGTTGGCGGAGTCCTACGTCGACGCCAAGTGCGGCTCGCGCCCCACCCGGGCGACGGACGGCCGGTCGAGCTGGCGCGTCCCCGTCGACGACGTCTTCGTCATGGGCGACAACCGCTGCGACTCGACCGACAGCCGCAGCTTCGGGCCGATCGAGAAGGACTCGATCATCGGCCGGGCGTGGCTCATCATCTGGCCGTTGAGCCGCTTCGGCTCGATCTGAGCGAGTTCGGCGTCAGGCCGGTGGCAGCGCCGCGAGGTCGGCGACGGACAGCCCCACCAGCGAGTCGCGGACGGCCCGCCCCGGCGCGGGGGCGATCGGCACCTCGCTCGGGACAGCCAGGACGACGCACCCGGCCGCCTCGGCCGAGGTCACGCCGAGTGGGGAGTCCTCGATCGCGACGCACCCGGTGACCCCGACACCGAGCAGCTCCGCCGCGCGCAGGTAGGGGTCGCCCGCCGGTTTCGGTCGCGCCACCTCGTCCCCGCAGACCGTGGCGGTGAAGAACCCGCGGCCGAGGGTGTCCAGGGCGATCTCGGTGAGCGCGCGGTGCGTGGAGGTGACGAGGGCCGCCGGGACGCCCGCGGCATGCACGTCGGCGAGCAGCTCGCGCGCCCCGGGCCGCCACTCGAGGTCGGTGCGGAACAGCTCGGTGGTGCGGGTCGAGAGGAAGTCCGCGCTCCGGGCCGGGTCGGCCTCGACGCCGAGATCCTCGTGCAGCAGCGCCACGGACCGCCCCATGCTCGAGCCGACCATCGCCTCGCGGGCCGCGCGCGACAGCGTCCCGCCCAGCTCGCGGGCGAGCTCGTGCAGGGCGACGTCCCAGATCTTCTCCGAGTCCAGCAGCGTGCCGTCCATGTCGAACAGGACGGCGGCCGGTCGGGCGGGGCCGCGGTCGGGCACCTCAGGCAGCCGGGCCCTCGCGCCACTCGTCGGCGAGCCCGGAGACCTCCAGGATGCGGGCGACCGGGCGGGAGGGTTCGCGGACGTGGAAGCTGCCGTCGATGTCGCTGACGGCCTCGGCGATGCCGACGAGCGTGCCGACGCCCGTCGAGTCGATGAACGACACCGCCGAGAGGTCGACCACGACGTCGGTCGCGCCCGAGCGCAGCGCCTCGGCCGCGGCGTCGGCGAGCCGGTCCCGGCTGGCGATGTCGATCGAGCCGGTGGCGAGCAGCACCGCGCGCCGGGCGTCGAGCTCCGAGGCGACGACGAGATCCATGGCGCTCAACCTACCGGGGCGCCGTCGCGGGCTTCGTCACGGCGTCGGATCGGTGGCCTTGATCTCGCGGAAGTTGCGGTAGCTGTACACGATGAGCGCGGCGGCGACGAGCCCGGACACGATCAGCGACGCGCCCGTCCCCCAGCCGCCGGGTAGCCACCAGGAGTCCGCCAGCGGCCACCAGCCCGGCACGTCGGGCTTGAGGCCCCACAGCACGCCCAGGGCCACGAGGAACGCTGCCCCGGTGGCGGACATGAGGATGCGAGGCCAGGTCGAGACACCGTCGGCGGCGGCCTGCAGCGCCCGCTGCTTGGCCGGTTCCAGGCGCCGCCGCGCCCAGTCGTACTGCTGCGAGAGCAGGGCCAGCCCGGCGACGATCGCGAGCAGCCCGGGCCCCGGCAGGACCAGGGCGACGATGCCGCCGACGACGAGAAGCCAGCCGAGCCCTTCGAGTGCGACCCGCTTCAGGGCCGCCGACGCGGTCGATGCCATGGTCACATCGTCCCCGGTGCGGCCATGAGCCGGATCGGCAGGAGGTGTCCCCGCCGCGGCGGGTGGCGTCGCGCCGGTATCCGGACGTGACACCGGCCACACCTCGGCCTATCCGAACACGCTCGGTGACGGGCGGTGGCCGCGGGTTTCGCGGCGATTGTCGGGTTCGGTGCGGCCCGTCTCCCGCGGTTACCCCTGCGTTCGGTACCGACGGTGAGCGAGACGGGCCGGGACGTGCGCACAGCGTGTTAGTTGCGGTACGGAACTTATACGTCCCGGCGTGTACCAATAGTCCATCTCGGGGTCCACACCGCCCCGTAGTGGCGGGGTTCGTATACGGGGGTAGCGAGCCTCGCGAGTGCCGGAGCTGCGGTACCGGGGGGGACCGGGTTCCGAGACATTGGCCCGGCCACGATCGTCCGCGATCGTGGCCGGGCCTTCCTCGTCGGGACGGCGAAACGCCCGCGGCCCGACTGCGTGCCACCGGGCCGCGACGCGAGGCCGTCGGCCCGCTCGATGGGCCGCCGTCGGCGCGACGTGCGATATTCGTCACGCGTTCCCCGCGTCGGACCCCGACGAAACGGACGGCGATGACGGCAGAGCTGTTGGTCGGCGCGAACTGCGTCCTGGCCGGCATCACCGCGTTCAGCGCGCTGGCCTGCGCCGGCATCTGGGCCTTCACCCGTCCTCAGCGCGACTTCCTGTGGTGCGCCCTGCTCGCCTTCGTGACCACCGCGACGCTGCTGGCCGGCGCGGTCGTGCTGGCGCGGCCCACGAGCGTCGATCTCGGGACGAGCCTGTACGTCCGCTACCTGCTCTGCTCGACGACGGCGCTCGTCACCGTCGTCACCGCGTCCCGGCTGCTGCCCGGACTTCCCGTGCGGCTGATGCGCGGGCTCGCGGCCGCGGTCGTCGGCTGTGCCGTGACGGTGACGCTGCTGTGGTGGCCGGCGGGCCTCGTGGTGCGCTCGTCGCCCACTGCTGCCGACTGGCCCCGCTACGGCGCGCTCGGGTGGAGCACGGCGGTGTGCGCCGTCGCACCCGTCGTCGTCTGCGCTCTCGTCTGCTCCGTCACGAGCGGGTGGGTGCGCCGGCTCAGCGCCCTCGGCGGGGTCGCCGTCATCGGCTGCGCCGTCCTGCCCTTCCTCGCCGACCGACCGGACTACCGGGAGTGGACGACGACGCTCGACGTGCTGCCCGGCGGCGCCGCGATCCTGGTCGTGGCGGCCCGGGCGCTGCTCGGCACCGCGCGGGCACGCGAGACCCTGGTCCGGCGGCAGGCGGTGCTCGTGCGGGTGAGCCAGGCCGCCGTGACCGAGGCCGTCGACACCCTGAGCCGCCGGGTCGAGCGGGAGTTGCGCGCGGAGTTGCACCGCGACGGGGTCGTCGTCCTCGTCTCCGGTCTCGACCGGCTCCGGGTGTCACCGGCGGCGGTGCTGCCCTCGGTGCGGGTGCAGGGTCGGCGGCAGCGCGTCGTGGCCCGCGGCCTGGGGCCGTTGTCGGCGTCTACTCGGCAGTTCGTCGAGTCGCTGCTGCGCGTCGTCGCCGCCGCAGCCGACCGCGCGAGCGTGGACGCCGAGTTCGCGCATCGCGCCGGGCACGACGACGTGACCGGACTGCCGAACCTCGCCGTGCTGCGCAGCCGGATCGAGGACCGGCTGTGCACCGACTCGGCGAGCGTGCTGCTCGCCGTCTGCCGGCTCGACGGGCTCGGCCGCATCGCCGCGGTCGACGGCCCCGACCGCATGCACGAGGCCGTGGCGACGGCCGCGCGGGCGCTGCGTTCGATCCGCCGGCCGGGGACGACGATCGCCCGGGTCGACGGCGAGGCCTTCGCGGTCCTCGAGGTCATGCCCGGTGCCGACCCCGACGGCTACCTCGTCGCCCGGCTGGCCGAGATCCGCCGTAGCGCCGAGACCGGGGTCGCGGGCTGGGGCGGCGCCCGCGTCGGCGCGGTCGTGGCACGGCCGGGCGCCGGTGCGGAGTCGATGATCAAGGACGCCTTCGCCGCGGTCGAGCGTGCGGCCGACAACGACGGCGTCGCCGTCTTCGACGAGCAGCTGGCCCGGCAGCTGCGGGCCCGTGCCGCGCTCACCTGCGACCTCCTGCACGCCGTCGAGCGTGACGAGATCGAGGTCCGGTACCAACAGGTCGTGGTGCCGCGCACGCGCACGCGCGTCTCGGCCGAGGCGCTCGCCCGATGGCGTCACCGTGACACCGTGATGCCGCCGTCGCTGTGGATCCCGATCGCCGAGCGCTCGGGCATCATCCACGACGTCGGCCGCCACGTGCTCGGCGTCGCGCTGCGCGACCAGCCCCGGCTGCAGGTCCCGGTCGCGGTCAACGTCTCGCCGCTGGAGCTCACCGACCCGCGCTTCGTCCCCGACGTGCTCGCCGCGCTCGGCGACCTGCCGCCACGTCGACTCACCCTCGAGATCACCGAGAGCGCGGTGATGGCCGATCTCGACCGGTGCGTCGCCGTGCTGGAGGAGTTGCGCGCCCGCGGCATCCGGATCGCGCTGGACGACTTCGGCAGCTCCTACAGCTCGCTCGGCGTGCTCGTCGACCTGCCCGTGGACGTCCTGAAGCTGGACCGTTCGTTCGTGAGCCGCATCGACCAGGCGCGGGGCGCCGCCGTGGTCGAGGCGACGGTCGCGCTGGGCCGGGCGCTGGGCAAGCCGATCGTCGCGGAGGGCGTCGAGACCGAGGCCCAGCTCGCCCGGCTCGTCGCCCTGGGCGTCGATCGGGTGCAGGGGTTCCTGGTCGGCCGGCCGACGACCGCAGACCGCTTCAACGGCGAGCGGGCGTGCCCGCGCCCCCGGGCGGCCGACACCGGCTGAGCCGGGCCGGCCGTCGCCGGGTCACTCGTCGTCGGTGCGATAACCGAGGTTGGGCGAGAGCCAGCGTTCGGCCTCGGCCACGGTCCAGCCCTTGCGCTTCGCGTAGTCCTCGACCTGGTCGCGACCGATACGCCCCAGCACGAAGTACTGCGACTGCGGGTGCGAGAAGTACCAGCCGCTGACCGACGCCCCCGGCCACATCGCCATGCTGTCGGTGAGCTGGATGCCGGTGTTGGCCTCCACGTCGAGCAGCTGCCAGAGGGTGCGCTTCTCGGTGTGCTCGGGGCACGCCGGGTAGCCCGGAGCCGGCCGGATGCCCTGGTACCTCTCGCGGATCAGCTCCTCGCTGTCGAGCTTCTCGTCCGGCGCGTAACCCCAGAACTCGTGCCGGACGCGCTCGTGCATGCGCTCGGCGAACGCCTCGGCGAGCCGGTCGGCGAGGGATTCGAGCAGGATCGCGCTGTAGTCGTCCAACGACTCCTTGAACTCCGTGATCTTCTCGCCGCTGCCGAGGCCGGCGGTGACGGCGAACGCGCCGACGTAGTCCTTGATCCCGGTCGCGGCGGGGGCCACGAAGTCGGCGAGCGAGCGGTGCGGCACGCCCTCGCGGTGCTCGGTCTGCTGGCGCAGCATGTGCAGCGTCGCGAGCACCTCGCCCCGCTTCTCGTCGCGGTAGACCTCGACGCTGTCGAAGTCGACCGAGTTCGCCGGGAACAGGCCGATCACGCCGGCGGCGGTGAGCCATCGCTCCTCGACGATCCGGTCGAGCATGGCCTGCGCGTCGTCCCACAGCTTGCGCGCGGTCTCACCGGTGGTCGGGTTGTTGAGGATGTCGGGGTACTTGCCCTTCATCTCCCACGCGTTGAAGAACGGCTGCCAGTCGATGTACTTGCGCAGCTCGCCCAGGTCGTAGCTCTTGAAGGTCTTGACGTACTGCGTGGGTGTGCCCGACGGGTGGTAGTCATCGGTGTGCATGTCCCGTGTCTGCTGCGTGATGAGGTGCGGGCGCGTCGGCCGGTAGCCGTCCCACTCGATCGGCGTGCGGTCCTCGCGGACCGTGTCGATGGGCAGGATGACCTTCTGGTTCTGCCGCGACTCGTGCCGCTCGCGCAGCGAGTCGTAGTCGGCCTTGAGGTCGTCGAGCAGCGTGGTGCGGCGCTCGGCGGACAGCAGCGAGGCCACGACCGGCACCGAGCGCGACGCGTCCTTCACCCAGACGACCGGGCCGTGGTAGCGCTTGTCGACCTTCACCGCGGTGTGGGCGCGCGAGGTCGTGGCGCCACCGATCAGCAGCGGGATGTCGAAGCCCTGCCGCTCCATCTCGGCGGCGAAGTTGACCATCTCGTCCAGCGACGGGGTGATGAGCCCGGAGAGGCCGATGATGTCGGCGTCGTGCTCCTTCGCGGCGTCGAGGATCTTCTGCGCCGGCACCATGACGCCGAGGTCGATCACGTCGTAGTTGTTGCACTGCAGGACGACGCCGACGATGTTCTTGCCGATGTCGTGGACGTCGCCCTTGACCGTCGCCATGACCACCGTGCCGTTGCTGCGGCCCTGGTCGTCGGGCGACTTCTCGTCCTCGATGAACGGGATGAGGTAGGCGACGGCCTTCTTCATCACCCGCGCGGACTTCACGACCTGCGGCAGGAACATCTTGCCGGCACCGAACAGGTCGCCGACGACGTTCATGCCGTCCATCAGCGGGCCCTCGATGACCTCGAGCGGCCGGCCGCCGCGGTCGGCGATCTCCTGCCGCAGCGCCTCGGTGTCGTCCTCGACGTGCTGGTCGATGCCCTTGACCAGTGCGTGCGTGATGCGCTCGCCCAGCGGCAGGCTGCGCCACTCCTCGCTGGCCACCTCGCGCTGCTGGCCGGAGCCGGCGTACTCGCCGGCGACCTCGAGCAGTCGTTCGGCGGCGTCGTCGCGACGGTTGAGGACGACGTCCTCGATCCGCTCGCGCAGCTTCTCGTCCACCTGGTCGTAGACGACGAGGGCACCGGCGTTGACGATGCCCATCGTCAGCCCTGCCTTGATCGCGTGGAACAGGAACACGGCGTGGATGGCCTCGCGCACCGCGTTGTTGCCGCGGAAGGAGAACGAGACGTTGGAGATGCCCCCGGAGATCTTCGCGCCGGGCAGGTTCTGCTTGATCCAGCGGGCGCCCTCGATGAAGTCCAGGCCGTAGCTCGCATGCTCCTCGATGCCGGTCGCCACCGCGAAGACGTTGGGGTCGAAGATGATGTCCTCGGCCGGGAAGCCGACCTCGTCGACGAGGACGTCGTAGGCGCGCTTGCAGATGTCCTTGCGGCGCTGCAGGTTGTCGGCCTGGCCGTCCTCGTCGAAGGCCATGACCACGACGGCGGCGCCGTACTTGCGGCACAGCCGAGCGTGCTCGACGAACGGCTCCTTGCCCTCCTTGAGCGAGATCGAGTTGACGATCGACTTGCCCTGGACGTTCTTCAGCCCCTCCTCGATGACCTCCCACTTCGAGGAGTCGACCATCACCGGGACGCGGCAGATGTCGGGCTCGCTGCCGACGAGACGCAGGAAGCGCTGCATCGCGGCGACGCCGTCGATCATGCCCTCGTCCATGTTGACGTCGATCACCTGCGCGCCGTTCTCGACCTGCTGCCGCGCGACCGACAGCGCGGTGTTGTAGTCGCCGTCGCGGATGAGGTTGCGGAAGCGCGCCGAACCGGTGATGTTGGTGCGCTCGCCGACGTTGACGAACAGCGAGTCGTCGTCGACGGTGAGCGGCTCGAGGCCGGACAGCCGCAGCGCAGGGCCGACCGTCGCCGGCGTGCGCGGGTCCTTGCCCTCGACGTGGTGTGCGATCGAGGCGATGTGGGCCGGCGTGGTGCCGCAGCAGCCGCCGGCCATGTTGATCAGGCCGGCCTCGGCGAACTCCTGGATCGTCCCGGCGGTGTCGTCGGGCTCCTCGTCGTACTCGCCGAAGGCGTTGGGCAGTCCGGCGTTCGGGTACGCGTGGACGAAGGTGTCGGCGATGCGCGACAGCTCGGCCACGTAGGGACGCAGCTCCTTGCCGCCGAGGGAGCAGTTGAGGCCGACCATGAGCGGCCGGACGTGGCGCACCGAGTTCCAGAACGCCTCGGTGACCTGGCCGGTCAGCGTGCGCCCCGACGCGTCGGTGATCGTGCCGGAGATGATCACCGGCCAGCGGCGGCCCTGCTCCTCGAACAGCGTCTCGACGGCGAAGATCGCCGCCTTGCAGTTCAGCGTGTCGAAGATCGTCTCGATCATGATGATGTCGACGCCGCCGTCGACGAGGCCCTGGGCCTGCTCGTGGTAGGCGGCGACCATCGTGTCGAAATCGATGTTGCGCGCACCCGGGTCGTTGACGTCGGGCGAGATGGAGCCGGTGCGGTTCAGTGGGCCGATGGCCCCGGCGACCCAGCGCGGCTTGTCCGGCGTTCGCGACGTCAGCTCGTCGGCCGCCTCGCGCGCGAGCCGCGCGGACGCGACGTTCAGCTCGTAGGCGAGCTCCTGCATGCCGTAGTCGGCGAGCGAGATCACCTGGGCGTTGAAGGTGTTGGTCTCGATGATGTCGGCGCCGGCCTCGAGGTACTCGAGGTGGATGTCGCGGATGATCTGCGGCTGGGTGATCGAGAGCAGGTCGTTGTTGCCCTGGACGTCGGACGGCCAGTCGGCGAACCGCTCGCCGCGGTAGCCGGCCTCGTCGGGGCGGTCGCGCTGGATCGCCGTGCCCATCGCGCCGTCGAGCACCAGGATGCGCCGGCGCAGGGCTGCGCTCAGGTCGTCGGTGGCGTCGGGACGGTGGTCGGCGGTGTCCGGCAAGGTGCTCTTCCCCTCGGTGGGCGCGGATCGGCGCTGCGTCGGTCCGGGACCGGCCAGCCTTCCCAGTGTCTCACCCGGGGACGAATCGGCCCGGACAGCCGGGCCGCGCGGCGCTGCGTGGACGCCGGGTGTGAGCGCCGCCACCGTCGCGGACCGGCCGGTGGCGTCGCGTCCCGGGCCGCTGCCGGTCCGGTCGTAGGCTGGAGGAATGACGGCTCGCACGCGCACCCCGATCCTCGCCGCCACCGGCCGGGTCGCCCGGTGAGCTCGTTCGACCGGACCGGCTGGCCCGAGCTCGTCTCTCCCGTCCTGGTGGCGGCCTTCGAGGGGTGGAACGACGCGGGCGACGCCGCGAGCGGTGCCGTCGAGCACCTCGAGCTGGTGTGGGACGCCCAGCCGCTCGCCGAGCTCGACCCCGACGACTACTACGACTTCCAGGTCAACCGCCCCACCGTCTCGTTGGTCGACGGTCTGTCACGCCGGATCGACTGGCCCACCACCCGGCTGTCGCACTGCCGGCCGCCCGGCGCGGAGTTCGACCTCGTGCTCATGCACGGCATCGAGCCGAACATGCGGTGGCGGGCGTTCTGCGCCGAGCTGCTGGGTGCGATCAACGAGCTCGACGTGCAGATGGTCGTCACGCTCGGCGCACTGCTGTCGGACACGCCGCACACCCGGCCCACCTCGGTGACCGGCAGCGCGTACGACCCCGAGTCCGCCGCCCGCTACGGCATGGAGCGCTCCCGCTACGAGGGGCCGACCGGCATCGTCGGCGTGCTGCAGGACGCCTGCGTCGGCGCCGGTATCCCGGCGATCTCGTTCTGGGCGGGCGTGCCGCACTACGTGTCCCAGCCGCCGAACCCGAAGGCGACGCTGGCGCTGCTGCAGGGCGTCGAGGAGGTTCTCGACGTCCCCGTCCCGCTCGCGCAGCTGCCCGAGCAGTCCGCCGACTGGCAGAAGCTGGTCGACGAGATGGCCGCCGAGGACGAGGAGGTCGTCGAGTACATCCGCAACCTCGAGGAACGCGACGACGAGATCGACCGCACCGAGATGACCGAGGCGTCCGGCGACGCGATCGCCCGCGAGTTCGAGCGCTACCTGCGCCGACGCGACCGCGGCGGCGGGCATGCCGGCGGCGGCTCGGGCGGCCCCTCGCTCGGCCGCGACTGACGCACGGCCCGCCGGGGAGCGTCAGAGCGCGACGCCCAGCAGGGCGTCGACGAGGTCGCGGACCAGGCGCGGCGCGTCCGGATCGGTGCCGACCGCGTCGGTGGCCGCTCCGGTCGGGCCGTCGGGCTCGCCGCCCGCGGACTCGACCCAGCGGTCGACCGCGGCGAGGGCGCGGACGGTGTCCAGGTCGTCGGCGAGGGCGGCGCGGACCTGCGCGAGCACTGCGTCCGCCGCCGGCCCGGCATCCTGCCCCACCGCGACCCGCCACCGGCTCAGCCGGGCCTCGGCCGCGGGCAGCCGGCCCCCCGTCCACTCCCGGTCGGCCCGGTAGTGCCCGTCGAGCAGCGCCAGCCGCACCGCCATCGGGTCGATGTGCGCCGCGCGCAGCTTGGAGACCAGCACCAGGTTGCCGCGGGACTTGCTCATCTTCTCGCCGTCCAGCCCGATCATCCCCGCGTGCACGTAGAACCGGGCGAACGGCTCCTCGCCGGTCAGGGCCTCGGCGTGCGCGGCCGAGTGCTCGTGGTGCGGGAAGATCAGATCCGAGCCGCCGCCCTGCACGTCGAAGGCCATCCCGAGCCGGTTCAGCGCGATGACGCTGCACTCGATGTGCCAGCCGGGTCGGCCGGGGCCGAGCGGGCTGTCCCACGACGGCTCGTCGGGACGGCGGCCCCGCCACAGCAGCGAGTCGAGCGCATCCTTCTTGCCGGCCCGGTCGGGGTCGCCGCCGCGCTCGCCGAAGAGCGCCAGCATCGTGTCGCGGTCGTAGCCGGACTCCCGGCCGAAACCGGCGGCGGCCGAGACCGGGAAGTACACGTCGTCGTCGAGCCGGTAGGCCGCGCCGCGCTCGAGCAGTCCCTCGATCGCCACCGTGATCTCCGGGACGGCCTCGACCGCGCCCACGAAGTCGTCCGGTGCGAGCACCCGCAGCGCGGTCATGTCCTCGCAGAACAGCCGCGTCTCGCGGGCGGCCAGGGCCTCCCAGCTCTCGCCGGTCTGCTCGGCGCGCTCGAGCAGCGGGTCGTCGACGTCGGTCACGTTCTGGACGTAGTGCACGCGGTGGCCCGCGTCGCGCCAGACGCGCTGGACGAGGTCGAACGCCAGATAGGTGGCCGCGTGGCCGAGGTGCGTGGCGTCGTAGGGCGTGATGCCGCAGACGTACATGCGCGCCGTCGGGCCGGGCGTGGTCTCGCGCACCTCGCCGGTCGCGGTGTCGAACAGCCGCAGCGCCGGCCCGGTGCCCGCAAGCTCGGGCACGGCGGGGCTCGACCAGGCGTCCATGCTCGTCACGCTAGCCGGTGGCCTCAGATGGGCGGCCAGGGCACCGCCGGCCAGTCGCCGTGCGGCTCGGGGTGGCGGCCGGCGGACAGCAGCCGGTGCACCCGCGCACGCGTCTGCCGCACCTCGCGCCGGGTGAGCAGCTCGCCCAGGCGCTCCCCCAGCTCGCCGTCGAGCTCGGTCGCCAGCCGGGCGAGCACCGTGCGCGCCTCGGGTGGCAGCTTCGCGCCGGCCCACTGCCAGAGGACGGTGCGCAGCTTGTCCTCGACGGAGAAGGTCACGCCGTGGTCGATGCCGAACACGTCGCCCGCGGGCGTCGGCAGCAGGTGGCCACCCTTGCGGTCGGAGTTGTTGACCACGGCGTCGAAGACCGCGATGTGGCGCAGCCGCTCGAGGTCGCGCCGGCGCATGAGCCGGCCGACGTCCACGGTCTCGTCGACGTCGATCCACAGCTGCACCATGCCGGGCCCGGCCGGGCCCTCCCGGTAGACCGTCGGGGGGACGATCCCCCAGCCGGTCGCCGCCGACACCTCGTAGGCGGCCACCTCGCGCTCGGCGAGCGTGCCGTCGGGGAAGTCCCACAGCGGCCGCTCTCCGGCGACGGGCTTGTAGACGCAGGCCGCGCGCCGCTCGCCGGCCACGACACCGCAGTAGAAGGTGGCGTTGGACGCGTCCATGACGCGCCCCTCGATGGCGAGCTCACCGGTCGAGAGCAGCTGCACCGCGTCGGCGACGGTGACGCCGTCCCCGTCGGTCCCGAGCGGCAGCGCGGGGGTGAGTCCGTCGGTCACCGGCCGGCCTCGTGCGCAGTCACGGGTTCAGTGAGACGCCACGCCGGTAACCGTTCAGCCGGGCGCAGACGTGACCCGACGGGGTGAGGGGCTGACCGCACAGCGGGCACGGCGGGCGGCCCGCGGAGACGAGCCGGCGGGCCCGCTCCACGAAGGCGCGCGCGGTGGTCGGCTCGATCAGCACGCGCAGCGCGTCGGGGCCGTCCTCGACGTCCTCGAGCAGGGTCTCCTCGGCGACCTCGGGCTCGTCGACCGGCGCCTGGGCCTCGATGACCACCAGGCCGGTGTCGCCGTCCCAGGCCAGCCCCATCGCCGCGACGCGGAACTCCTCGTCGATCGGCTGGTCGAGCGCCTCGGTGTCGGTCTCGTCGGCCGGTAGCGCCGTCCCGGTGCGCTCGACGATGTCGTCGAGCAGCTGCTCGAGCCGGTCGGCGAGGACCTCGACCTGCTGCTTCTCCAGCGCGACCGAGACGACCCGGGCGCCGTCGACGGCTTGCAGGTAGAAGGCGCGGTCGCCGGGCTGGCCGACGGTGCCCGCCACGAAGCGGCTGGGACGGTCGAAGACGTGGAGCTGGCGCATGATGCCTTCAGCCTATGGTCTGCCGGGCCGCCGCGCCGCTCGTGGGTCCCCGGTCCGGCGACTCGGTGTCACCGCGTTCACACCGACCCGCCGCCGGCGCCGCCGCCCACCGTGGCGTCGTCGGCGGCCTTGGTGCGACGTCGCCGCTTGGGCGGTGCGAAACCGGCGAGGTCCCCGCCGGTGTCGTTGACGCGGACGACGTACGGCCGCGTCGCGGTGTAGCGCACGATCGACACCGAGCACGGGTCGGGCACGATCCGCTGGTACTGGTCGAGATGCAGCCCGAGCGCGTCCGCGACGATCGCCTTGATCACGTCGCCGTGGCTGCAGGCGACCCAGACGGCGTCGGGGCCGTACTCCTCGGCGATGCGTCCGTCCCAGTCGCGTACGCCCGCAACGGCGCGCGCCGACATGTCCGCCAGCGCCTCGCCGTTCGGGAACCGGACGGCCGACGGCTGCGCCTGGACGGTCTTCCAGAGCGGGTCCTTGGCGAGCTCGCGGATCGGCTTGCCGGTCCAGTCGCCGTAGCCGCACTCGATGAACCGGTCGTCGACGTGCCAGCCGAGCGGCGTCCGGCGAGCACGCTGCCCCTGCTGCGCGTCGCGGATCGCGCCGGCGGTCTCGACGCACCGTTCGAGGGGGCTCGTGACGACGGCGGCGAGCGGCAGCGACGCCGCGCGCTCGGCGAGGGTGGCCGCCTGCCGCTGCCCGCGCTCGTCCAGGTGCACGCCGGGCGTGCGGCCGGCGAGCACCGGTCCGGTCATCTTGGTGAGTCCGTGCCGGACGAGCAGGACGGTGGGCATCTAGCGGCCCCCCCGGATCGGCGTCGGGACCGTCACGTCGGGTCCAGGACGCCGGTCGAGAGCAGCACGATGAGCAGCACCCCGAGCGCGATGCGGTAGTAGATGAACACGAACGTGCTGTGCCGGGCGAGCCACTTCATCAGCCAGGCGATCGACGCCAGCCCGACCACGAACGCGAAGACGACGGCGAGACCGGTGACGCCGAGCCCGGGGCCGTCGTTGCCGACGTCCTTGAGCTCGTAGAGCCCGGAGAGCACCACCGCCGGCACCGACAGCAGGAAGGAGAAGCGGGCGGCGGCCTCGCGGGTGAGGCCGCGGAACAGCCCGGCGGTGATGGTCGTCCCCGAGCGTGACGCCCCGGGGATCAGCGACAGCGCCTGGGCCGAGCCGACCACGATCGCGTCCGTCGTGGTGATCTGCTCCTCGCCCCGCCGCCGGGTGCTCACCTTCTCCGCCCCCAGCAGCACGAGGGCGAGGGCGATGAGCGTGACCGAGATGACCCACAGGTTGCGGGCGCCGGTCGATATCTGGTGGTCGAAGATCAGCCCGAGGACGCCGATGGGCACGGTGGCCAGGATCAGGTACCAGCCCATCTTGTACTCGAGCGACCCCCGCACCGAGCGGTCCCAGAAGCCGCGGAACCAGGCGACGGTGATGTGCAGCAGCTCGCGCCAGAAGTACACGACGATGGCGAGCATCGTGCCCAGCTGGATGACGGCGGTGAAGGCGGTGCCCGGGTCCTCCCAGCCGAACAGCGCGGGGACGATGCGCAGGTGAGCGGTGGACGAGATCGGCAGGAACTCCGTCAGTCCCTGGACGATGCCGAGGACGACACCCTGGAACGGGTTCATGCGCCGGCCGTGCCCGAGCGGTCGAGGGCTTCGGCCGCACCACGCAGCGCGGCGACCCGTTCCTCGTGGGTCGCGCCGTAGGGGGCGACCGAGAGCGTCGTGACGCCCGCCTCGGCGAATTCGACCATCCGGTCGGCGATGCGCTCGACCGGGCCGAGCAGCGACGTCCCGTCGATGAACTCCACGGGGACGGCGGCGGCCGCCGCGTCGTACTCGCGGGCGAGGTAGAGCTCCTGCACCGTCGCCGCGGCGTCCTCGAATCCCATGCGGCCGGCCAGCGCGTTGTAGAAGTTCTGCTCGCGGCTGCCCATGCCCCCCACGTACAGGGCGGCGTACCCGCGCACGGGGTCGGCGCACGCGGTCGCGTCGTCGCCGACGACGAGCGGCACGGTGGCGGCGACGTCGAAGCCATCGAGGTCCCGCCCGGCCTTGGCCCGGCCGGCGGCGACACGGTCGAGGAGCTGGTCGGCGTGCGCCGGGGCGAAGAACACCGGCAGCCAGCCGTCGGCGATCTCGCCGGCGAGCTCGAGATTGCGGGGCCCGATGGCGGCGAGGTAGAGCGGGAGGTCCTCGCGCGTCGGGTGCAGCATCAGGTGCAGCGCCTTGCCGGGACCGTCGGGCAGCGGGAGCTCGTACGTGGCGCCGTGGTACTCGACCCGTTCGCGGGCGAGCGCCAATCGCACGATGTCGACGTACTCGCGGGTGCGGGCGAGCGGCTTGGCGAAGCGGACGCCGTGCCACCCCTCGGACACCTGCGGTCCGGACACGCCGAGCCCGAGCCGGAACCGGCCGCCGGAGAGGCTGTCGAGGGTGGCGGCGGTCATCGCGGTCATCGTCGGCGTGCGGGCCGGGATCTGCAGGATCGCGCTGCCGACGTCGATGGTCGAGGTCTGCGCGGCGATCCAGGTGAGGACGGTGACGGCGTCCGAGCCGTAGGCCTCGGCGACCCACACCACCGAGTAGCCGAGGCGCTCGGCCTCCTGGACGAGGGCGAGATCCTGGCTGCTGTCGCCGCCGAGACCCCAGTAACCGACGTTGAGTCCGAGGCGCACCGCGCAACCATAGCGAGCACCGGGGGGTGCTCCTGCGCGCCCAGCCGGTAGGTTCAGCGTCCGTGAAGCAACGCACGGTGGGCACGAGCGGGCTTCGGGTGTCCCACCTCGGCGTGGGCACCTGGCGGTGGGGCCGCGAGACCGACGCCGACGAGGCCGCGGCGATCCTGGTCGCCTTCCTCGACGCCGGCGGCACGCTGGTCGACACCGCGGTGTCGTACGCCGACGGCGCGGCGGAGGAGATCCTGGCCGGCCTGCTGGCCGATGTCGTCCCCCGCGAGGAGCTCGTGCTCGCAGGCAAGGCCGGGCTGCGCTTCGAGGACGGCCAGGGGGTCGTGGACAACTCCCGCGGCCGGCTGCTCGGCGACCTCGACCGGTCGCTGCGCCGGCTCGGCGTGGACCATCTCGACCTCTGGCAGGTCCACGTGCCGGATCCGCACGTCGCCGTCGAGGAGACGCTCTCGGCGCTCGACACCGCGGTCGAGTCGGGCAAGGTGCGCTACGTCGGCGTCTCCAACTTCTCGGGCTGGCGCACCGCGCAGGCGGCCACACTGCAGGCGGCCAAACCCGCCTTCGCGCCGATCGTGTCCAACCAGGTGCGCTACTCGCTGCTCGCCCGCGGCGTCGAGCGCGACGTCGTCCCGGCCTGCCTGGGTCTCGGCGTCGGCGTCCTGCCGTACTCCCCGCTCGGCGGGGGCGCGCTCACCGGCAAGTACCGCACCGGCATCCCGGCCGACTCGCGGGCCGCGGCGGGCACGCGCCACCTCGCCGATCTGGACGACCCCGCCACGGTCGGTGTCGTCGAGGCCGTCGCGACCGCCGCCGAGGGGCTCGCGACCTCGCCGCTCGCGATCTCGCTGGCCTGGGTGCGCGACCGTCCCGGCGTGGCCGCCCCCATCATCGGCCCGCGCACCCTGGGCCAGCTGACCGCCGCGCTCGCCGCCGAGACGCTGGACCTGCCACCGGCGATCCGCTCGGCGCTCGACGACGTCAGCGCGCCGCGGCTCCAGTACCCGGAGACGGTGTCCTGACCCAGCCGAGCCCGTCCGACCCGGTCTTCGTCGCGTTCTGCGACGCCGGCCTCTGGCCGGGGCTGGGCAAGCGGCTGGCCGGCGAGCTCGCCGGCGCCGGCATCACCGGGCCCGGCGACGTCACCACCGCCGCGCTGACCGCGCTGCCGAAGGTGGGCCCGCAGCGCGCGGGGCGGTTGCTCTCGTCCTTCATCGCGGCCGGGCCGGCGCTGGAGGTCGCCGGCCTGCTCGTCCCGGCCGGGGTGGACGCCCGGCTCGCGGGCCGCGCCGTGGACCTGCTCGGCCCGGCGGCGCCGCGGCTGCTGCGCGACGACCCGTGGCGCCTGCTGGCGGTGACGGGCGTGACCCCGGACGACGCCGACCGGGTGGCGCGGGTCGCCGTCCCCGGTGTCGCCCGCGACGATGCGCGCCGGGCCCGCGCGCTGGTGGGCTGGGTGCTCGCCGGGCAGGCCCGCGACGGGCACACGGTGGACGCCCGCGAAGACGTGGAGGGCTCGCTCGCCGCGTTCGGCTCGGGTGACGCGTCGGCCGCCGTCGACGCCGCGGTCGAGGCCGCGAGCGTCGTCGAGGCCGACGACGGCACGCTCGGCCTGGCCCGCTACGCCGAGGCCGAGGACGGCATCGCGCAGGGCATCGCCCGGCTGCTCGCGACCGCCGAGCCGATCGCGGCCGGCGGCAAGCGGACCCGGAACGCAGGTGGGCTCGACGCCGTCCAGCTGTCGGCGGTGACGGCCGCGCTCGGCGGCGGCGTCACCGTGCTCACCGGCGGCCCGGGCACCGGCAAGAGCCGCACCGTGGCCACGCTCGTCGCCCTGGCCGAGGCCGCGGGCCGGACCGTCGCCCTCGCGGCACCGACCGGTCGGGCCGCGAAGCGCCTCGAGGAGCTGTGCGACTCCCCCGCGTCCACGCTGCACCGGCTGCTGGGCGCGCAGCCGCGGCAGGCCGGTGACGGGGTGAGCTTCGACGGCGGGTTCACCCGGGGCGAGGACTGGCCGCTCGACGAGGACGTCGTCGTGGTCGACGAGGCCTCGATGCTCGACGTCGAGCTGGCCGATGCGCTGCTCACCGCCTGCGCGGACGGCACGCACCTGGTCCTGGTCGGCGACGCCGCCCAGCTGCCCTCGATCGGGCCGGGCCGGGTGCTGGGCGACCTCATCGACTCGGGCACCGTCCCGGTGACCGAGCTGACGACGCTCTACCGGCAGCATGAGGGCGGCACCATCGCGCGGCTGGCCACGGCGGTGCGCGGCGGGGAGCTCGCCGCGGTCGACGACCCCACGCACGAGGTCGTCGTCGTCCCGACCCGTGGCTCGACCGAGGCCGCGCACCGGGTGGTGCAGCTCGTCACCGACTCCATCCCGCGGGCGCTGTCGATCCCGGCCGCGTCGGTGCAGGTCGTCACGCCGGTGCACCGCGGCCCGGCCGGGACGCAGGCCCTCAACGCCGCGCTCAAGGCCGCGCTGAACCCGGGCACGGGCCGGCGCCGCTTCGACCCGGGCGACCGCGTCGTCGCGACCGCCAACCACCTCGAGGCCGAGCCCGCGGGCTACGCCAACGGCGAGGTCGGCACGGTGTCGGCCGTCGGCGACGACCCCACCAGCGGCGCGGTGACCGTCGAGTTCGCCTCCGGACCGGCCGAGGTCAAGGGCAAGGCGCTCGGCGACCTCGTCCACGGCTGGGCCATCACCGTGCACCGGGCGCAGGGCTCGGAGTTCCCCGCCGTCGTCGTGGTGCTGCCGCCCGAGGCGGGCCGGCTGCTGTCGCGGCCGCTGGTCTACACCGCGCTGACCCGTGCCCAGCAGCATCTCTCCGTCGTCCACGCCGCCGGCCCGGCCGTCGCCCGCGCCGTGCGGCAGGTCGGCGCGCTCCCCCGCCGCACCCGCCTCGTCCCGTTGCTGCGCGAGTACGTCGGGGAGGCACGGTGAGCACGCCCTACCCGTCCGAGCCGTGGGACCTGCGCGGCCGACTCGATCTCTCGCTGTTCCTCGTCCCCGCCGCGGACCTGCCCGACGACCTGCCCGACGGCTGGCGGGCGGTGCGGCTCGCCCGGTGGGCCGTCGTCGCGACGGCGTGGGTGCGCTACGAGCCGCCCGGCGTGCTCAGCTACCGCGAGGTCATGGCGGTGGTGCTGGCCCGGCGCGGCGCGCGGGTGCGGCCGACGATCGTGCGCATCTGGGTCGACAGCGAGGCCTCGCTGGCGGGCGGCCGCGCACTGTGGGGCATCCCGAAGCAGCTCGCGTCCTTCGACTTCACCGGGGACGCGCGGGCCGCCCGCGACGACGACGGCCGGATCACCGCCGGCACGGTGCGCGACCGGCTGCGGCTGCCGGGCCGGTGGCCGGTCCGGTTCTCGATCGTGCAACAGCTCGACGACGCGCCGACGACGAGCCCGGTCCGCGCCCGCGGCGGGCTCACCGTGACGACGACCCGCCTCGCCGCCGCGCCCGCCGGCCCGCTCGCCTTCCTTGCCGGTCACCGTCCGTGGCTGTCGCTCACGCTCCGCGACTTCGTGATGACCTTCGGCCGCTGACGACTGGCGACTGGCGACTGGCTAAGCCGACTGGCGACTTCCCGGCCGACTGGCGACCTACAGGTCGCCAGTCGGCCTGCAAGTCGCCAGTCGACACGGGAAGTCGCCAGTCGACACGGGTGGGGGCGCCCGCGTCCGGTCGGGTGTCGGACGCCATGCCGACCGCGGCCGTCGATGGCGCACAATGGTCGGCGATGACCGACTCGAGCGAACCGGACTGGGAGTACGCGCCGCTGCACATCCCGGCCGACGTCACCCGGCTCAACGCCGCGGCGCAGCTGTCGCTGCAGGCGGAGTTCGGCGGCTGGGAGCTCGCCCGCGTCGTCAAGTACATGGACGGCACCCGCCGCGTCACGCTGCGCCGCAAGCGCACCAAGACCTCGGTCCCGCTGCCCGGCCTGTCGGCCTAACCCGCGAGGGCGACCCGGCCCGCCGCCGAGGCGAAGCCGAGCCAGGTGTGCCGGTTGCCGGCCCAGCACCACCCGACCTTGGGCGCGTCCTTCGCGGCCCGGCCGTCGCGACCCGTGCCGTTGCTGATCCAGATCGCGGGGGTGCGGGCGTCGAGCCTGCCGTCGGCCTTGCGCCGGCGCGAGCCGACGGTCATGAAGCAGTGGTCCCGGGCCAGCACGTCGGGCTGCTGCAGCAGTCACGCGAGACCCTCGCGCAGGGTCAGCGGGGTGCGGCCGGCAGCGCGCAGCGCCGGCAGCGCCTCGGCCGGGCTCTGGTTGCGCAGCTCGTCGCCGCGGGTGACGTCCTGGACGAGGTAGGGCGGCGCGGGGACGTCCAGGTCGTCGACCGGAGCGAAGTCGTCGACGTCGGTCATGTCGACGACCACGAAACCGGGCTTGCCGGCCCGCCGCAGCAGCGGCGTGAGCGTGGACGGCGGGGCGTCGGGCACGAGCAGACCGGTGCCGTCGGGGACGGTGGCCGGCACGGGCAGGCCGAGCCCGGCGAGGCGGTCGGCCTGGACGGGCAGCGGGGGCAGCGAGGCGGGGTTCGAGCGCATGGCGCGGTCAACGATCGTCGCGCGCCGCGGGTTCCCGGGCCGTGCCCGGCGCCAGAGTCAGTGCGACTCGTAGAACGCGCGGACGCCGGCGATCGTGTCCGCCTCGTCGGGGCGCTTGTCGTCGCGATAGCGCAGGACGCGCGCGAACCGCAGCGCCATGCCACCGGGGTAGCGCGTCGAGCGCTGCAGGCCGTCGAAGGCGATCTCGACGACCTGCTCCGGCCGCACCCGTACGGCGTACCCGTCGGTGGGGCCGTCGGCGATCGCCAGGAAGTGCTCGGTCTGCCAGTCGAGCATGGCGTCGGTCATGCCCTTGAACGTCTTGCCCAGCATCACGAACCCGCCGGTGTCGGGGTCGTAGGCGCCGAGGTGGATGTTGGACAGCTTGCCCCGGCGCCGCCCGGACCCCCACTCGACGGCGAGCACGACGAGGTCGAGGGTGTGCACGGGCTTGACCTTCAGCCAGCCCGCACCGCGGCGGCCCGCCTCGTAGGGCGCGGCCAGCGACTTGGCCATGACGCCCTCGTGGCCGGCGGCCAGCGTGCGCTCGAGGAAGGCCTGCGCGGCGTCGCCGTCGGTCGTGACGAGGCGGTCGACCCGGTGCCGGTCGGGGACGACGCGGGCGAGCACGTCGGCGCGCTCGGTGCCGGGCAGGTCGAGCACGTCGTCGCCGTCGACGTGCAGCACGTCGAACACGAAGACCGACAGCGGCTGCTTCTCGCGCGCGGCCGCGATGTCGACGCTGCGGCCGAAGCGCGAGGCGGTGTCCTGGAACTTGTGCGGCCGGCCGTCGGCACGCAGGGCGATGGCCTCGGCGTCGGCGATCAGCGTGGTGACCGGCAGTGCGAGCGCGGCGTCGACGACCTCCGGCAGCCGGGCGGTGACGTCGTCGAGCGAGCGCGTGTAGACGGTGACGGCGTCGCCATCGCGGTGGATCTGCACCCGCGCGCCGTCGAGCTTGGCTTCGAACACGGCCTCGCCGCCGAGCCGCTCGAGCGCATCGCGGACGTCGGTGGCGGTCTGCGCGAGCATCGGGCCGACCGGCCGGCCGACCCGAAGGTGGAACTCGGCGAGACCGTCGGTGCCGCGGGTGAGCGCCGCGGCGGCCACGGTCGGCAGCTCACCGCCGAGCATGGCGGCCCGGCGGACGGCGGCGGCGTGCACGTCGGCGGCCTGCGCCACGGCGTCGGCCATCACGCCCAGCAGCGCGCCCTGGCGCAGCTCGCCGCCGAGCAGCCGCCGCAGGAAGGTCTGCTCGGCGACGGTGGCGGTGCCGAAGAGCTCGGCGAGCAGGGCGGCGCGGCGCCCCTGCGAGCCCTTGCCGGTCGTCGACTTGATCTTCTCGAGCGTCGCATGGACGCCCAGGACGGTGAGCGACGGCACGGCCGCGGCGTCGGGAACCGTGCGCAGCGCCGCCCAGCCGACGCCGATCTGGCGCTGCGGCAGCTCGCCCGAGAGCCACGACACCACGACCGACACCTCGGCGACGTCGTCGGCGGCGGCCAGCAGCTCGGCGATGCGCGCGCGCTTGGCCAGCCGTGAGGACGTCGCGCCGACGTCGGCGGAGGCGGCGGCGACGTCGGCGATCAGCACGCGACGAGCCTGCCACGGCGGTCCGACACCGAGGCCGGGTCAGCCCGCAGCCGCCTCGGCGACGGTGCGTGACAGCAGGCAGAACTCGTTGCCACCTGGGTCGGCCAGGACCACCCAGGTGGCGTCGTCGTCCTGACCGACGTCGACCCGCCGGGCGCCGAGACCGAGCAGCCGGTCGAGCTCCTCGGCCGTGGTGCCGCCGTCGGCGCGCAGGTCGAGGTGCAGCCGGTTCTTGATCGTCTTCGCCTCGGGCACGCGCAGCACGTCGATGCCCGGCGCCGTCGCGTCGGCGGGCCCGATGGCGATGCCGACCTCGTCGTGGTCGCGCTCCTGCCAGCCGAGCACCGCGCACCAGAAGCGTGCGACGGGCTCGGGGTCGACGGCGTCGATGGCCAGGACGGCGATGCGGCTCGTCATGTCAGCAATCCTGCAGCAGCCGGTCGAGCACGCGCACCCCGAATTTCAACCCGTCCACCGGCACGCGCTCGTCGATGCCGTGGAACAGCGCGGTGAAGTCGAGGTCGGCGGGCAGCAGCAGCGGCGAGAACCCGAAGCAGCGCATGCCCAGCGTGGAGAACGACTTGGCGTCGGTGCCGCCGCTCATCAGGTACGGCAACGGGACCGCGATGGGGTCCTCGGCCTTGAGGGCGGCGGCCATCACCTCGACCAGGTGCCCGTCGAACCCCGTCTCGACCGCGATGTCGCGCACCTCGGTCTCGCGCTCGACGTGCTCGCCGAGCAGCTCGTCGATCGTGGCGAGCAGCTCGTCCTCCTGGCCGGGCAGGAAGCGGCAGTCGATCGTCGCCTCGGCCGAGCCGGGGATGACGTTGGTCTTGTAACCGGCCTGCAGCATCGTCGGGTTCGCGGTGTTCCTCACCGTCGCGCCGATCATGCGCGCGGCACCGCCGATCACCGGCAGCCACTCGTCGGGACGCTCGGGGTCGAGGTCGCGCCCGAGCGTCTCGGCCAGCCCCTCGACCAGGGCGCGGACGGTGTCGGTGACGACGATCGGCCATTCGTGGTTGCCGATGCGCGAGACGGCCTCGGCGAGGCGGGTGACGGCGTTCTCCTCGTGCACCATCGAGCCGTGGCCCGGCCGGCTCCGCGCCCGCAGCCGAAGCCAGTGGATGCCCTTCTCGGCGGTCTGGATGGCGTAGGCCCGCGCCTGGTCGTTGAGCGAGATCGAGTAGCCGCCGACCTCGCTGATCGCCTCGGTGCAGTCGGCGAACAGGTCCGCGTGGTGGTCGACGAGGTGGTGCGCGCCCTTGCGGCCGCCGGCCTCCTCGTCGGCGACGAAGGCGAGGACGACGTCGCGCGCGGGCTTGCGCCCGGTGCGCCGGTACTCGCGCACGAGCGCGAGCGTCATGGCGTCCATGTCCTTCATGTCGATGGCGCCGCGGCCCCACACGTAGTCGTCCTTCACCTCGCCGGCGAAGGGGTCGACGCTCCACTCGCTCGCGTCGGCGGGGACGACGTCGAGATGGCCGTGGATCAGCAGGGGCGCGCGATCACGGTCGCTGCCCTCGAGCCGTGCGACGACCGACGCGCGCCCCGGTTCGGACTCGAAGATCTCGGACTCGACGCCCACCTCGTCGAGCTTCTCGGCCACCCACTCGGCCGCCGGACGTTCGGGATGCGTCGGATTCGAGGTGTTGAAGCGGATGAGCTCGACCAGCAGCTCGGTGACCTCGTCCTGCGCGGAGACGGTGGGGCTCATCCGTCGTTCCTACCACCGCCGCCCGAGGTGCCGCGCCGGCGAGACCGATCGTCCGCGCGGCGATCTTCCTGCGCTTGTGACGCTGGGACGCGGGTGGCGTCGGAAGATCGACGGCGGCCGCGGTATTCGTGCGGCTGCGGTGCCTGCAGCCCGGTGCGCAACCGCCTGGCCGCGATCGGCTAATGTTGTTGCCGCACTCGTCCGGGTGGCGGAATGGCAGACGCGCTAGCTTGAGGTGCTAGTGCCCTTTATCGGGCGTGGGGGTTCAAGTCCCCCCTCGGACACCACACGATTCACCGGTCGGTCAGCGACAGTTCGTCGGTCTGACCGACCAGCTCCGCACCGAAGCTGTGATGCGGATCCTCGGCGGCCAGTCCGAACCCGGCGGCGCGGACTGCTGGACCTGCTCGCCAGCGGCGAGGACCGCCGGGTCGACGACGCGGTCCGCGCCCAGCTCGCGCGCGTGGATGAGCGGGACGCCGGCGCCCGACCCGCCGCGGCGGTGTGGCCCAGGTCACGTCCGGGCGGCTACCATCGCCGGCATGAACGTGCGCTTTGTGATGGGCCGCGACCGCGAACCGCTCGAGCTCTCCCTGCCCGACGACCGTCCGCTGCCGCGCGTCGGCGAGAGCGTCACGCTGCCCGTGGCGACGCCGGGCGAGGGCGACCGCTGGGGCGTGAAGACGGTCAACTACGACTACAGCGATCCCGACCGGGTCACGGTCGAGATCCAGGTGGGCGTCACCGGTCCCGCGCGCGTCCCCAGCTTCAGCGTCTACACCGACTGACGGCTCCCGCCGTCTCACGGCGGCCCGCCGTCACCGCGACCCGCCGTCGGCGCCCCCGCCCTGCTGTCGGTCGCGATGCCGCCGCCGCACCGCGCGCACGCTCATGGGGCCGACGAGACGTGGGCCGGCGAGCCGAGTCTCGAGTCGGCGCGCCTCACGCCGGAGCGGCTGGGCGATGTACTCCCCCAGGATCGCGCCCGAGCTCAGCGCGACCGCGACGGCGCCGGCGGTGAACAGCGCGAGCAGGCCCGCCGACGCGTCCCGTCCGATCGTGGCGAGACCGCGGTAGATCGACAGCCCCGGCAGCAGCGGCACGATGGCCGCGGTCACAACGACCAGCGCCGGCACCCGGAACCGGCCCGCGGCGGAGAACGAGATCAGCCCGATGACGACCGCCGCGACCGCGGAGGCGAACGGGCCGCCGACGTTGCGGTCGTCCAGCACGAAGTAGACGGCGACGGCGAGCGCTGCGATGACGCCGATGGGGGTCAGTGCGCGCAGCGGCGCGTAGCACGCGTAGGCGTAGCTGGCCGCGGCGAGCGCGGCGCCCACCGTCATCACCGGGAGGTCCGCGAAGCCCGTCGTGCCCGCCACCTGGTCGCCGAGCCGCACCCCGACGATGCGCGCGACGGTGAGCCCGCCGCTGACGCCGGCCACCGCGCCCGCGGTGGCGATCACCGCCTCGAGCATGCGCGCGCCGCTGGTGAGCGGGAAGCCGGTGAGGGCGTCCTGGATCGCGCCGAGGAAGCTGACCCCGGCAAGCAGCAGGATGATGCTCGCGGTGATGACGCGACCGGGGGCTACGTCGAGCCCGGTACGCGCCACCCCGGCGGCGAGCAGGGTCGCGAGCAGGCCCCCCGCCGCCTGCTGGTAGAACGTCGGCCACCGGTTCGCGGCCATCACCCGTTGGATGCGGTCGATGAGGCAGGCCGCGACGAACGCGATGCCGACCATCGCCGCGTTGCCGCCGAGGACCATCCCGACCCCGGCGCCCATCCCGCCGTAGCCCAGGGTGACCGTCCAGCGCGGCCGGGCATGACCCGAGGACACGATGCGGTTCAGCCGCGCGATCGCCTCCTCCCGGTCGATGCGCCCGGCGACGAGGTCGCGGACGAGATGGTCGACCAGGGTGAGGTCCTCGTAGTCGACCTCGCGGTGGCGGACCTGGCGCAGCTGGATCATCGCGGGCTCGTCGGACGAGGCCTGGTAGCTCATGGCGAGCTCGGTGAAGGTCACGTCGGCGGTGAAGCGACGCAGCCCGCACGCGCGGCCGACGTTGTCCATCTGGGCGCCGACGTCCGACGCGCCGGCGCCGCAGGACAGCAGCATCTCGCCGATGCGCAGCGCGAGGTTCATCGTCTTGTAGACGTCAGCGGTGTCGGGCATCACGGCAAGTCTCGCGTCCCGCGGCCCGTCGGCGCCATCCGGGTCGACAGGCCCCGCGGAGCCCGCCCCGGGGCGTCACCGCATGTTCGCCGCCTGTGCATTTGGGTACGTGGACGCGGAGACACCCACCAGCCGAACCCCGGAGGCCCCACCCCGTGACCGTGTTGACCCCGCGCGAGCGCCCGCGGCGCTGGACCCTCGACGACGTGGTCGTCACCGACCCGCCGGTCATCCGCAAGGCGATCGGTGCGGCGGCGATCGGCAACATCACCGAGTGGTACGACTTCGGGGTCTACGCCTACCTCGAGCCGACGATCAAGGACATCTTCTTCTCGGGGCTCAGCGACTCGCTCGGCACGATCGCCACGTTCGGCACGTTCGCCGTCGCCTTCCTCGTGCGCCCGTTCGGCGGCATGTTCTTCGGTCCGCTCGCCGACCGCATCGGGCGCAACAAGGTGCTGGCCATCACCATGATCATGATGGCGCTCGGCACCTTCGCCATCGGCTGTCTGCCGACGCAGGCCGCCGTCGGCTTCTGGGCGCCGGCGCTGTTGCTGCTGTGCCGGCTCGTGCAGGGCTTCTCCACCGGCGGCGAGTACGGCAACGCCATGACCTTCATCGCCGAGTACGCGCCGGACAAGCGCCGCGGCTTCCTCGGCAGCTGGCTGGAGTTCGGCACGTTCAGCGGTTACCTCGGCGGCGCGATCGTCGCCACGATCGTGCAGGACGTGGTCGGCGACCCGGCCCTGCACGACTGGGCCTGGCGGATCCCGTTCTTCGTGGCGCTGCCGCTCGGCGTCGCCGGCGTCTACCTGCGCTCGCGGCTGGCCGACACCCCGGCCTACGCGGCGCTGGAGAAGGAGTCCGAGGAGAAGGAGAAGGCGAACAAGACAGGGGACGAGGCCAAGATCCTCGCCGGGCTCTGGCCGTTCGTGCTCGTCTGCATGGGCCTGGTGATCGTCTGGAACGTCACCAACTACATGCTGACGTCCTACATGCCGACCTACATCTCCGAGACCCTGCCCGCCGGGGACAAGGTGACCACGCTGACGTCGAGCGTGCTGCAGATCATCGTCATGGCGGTGGCCCTGCTGACGATCCCGTTCATCGGATTGCTGTCCGACCGCATCGGGCGCAAGCCGATCATCGTCGGCGGCTCGGTGGGGCTGATCGTGCTGGCGCTGCCCATGGTGCTGCTGATCCGCGCCGGCAGCGCCGTGTCGATCTTCTGCGGTCTGCTCATCATGGGGCTCGCGCTCATCACCTTCAGCGCGACCATGCCCTCGACGTTGCCGTCGCTGTTCCCGACCAAGGTCCGCGGCGCCGGCCTGTCGGTCGCCTTCAACGTCGCGATCTCGCTCTTCGCGGGCACGACGTCGGTGGTGGTCGGGGCGCTCGTGAGCGCGACCGGCGACCTGAACTGGCCGGCGTACTACCTCATCGCCGCGGGCGTCGTGGGCCTCGTCGCGGTGTACTTCCTGCACGAGCCGAACGGCCGGCGCATGTGGGGGTCCGCCCCCGCGGCCGAGTCGACGCAGGCCGCGCGCGAGCTCGTCGCCGAGCAGGACGAGCACGCCTGACCGGGCGCGCGGGTCGAGCCGACGGGGGACGCCGACTCGCCGTCACCGCCCGTCACCGATCGCCGCCCGACGTGACTCCGGCGAGCCGCGTCGATACGCCTTTAACACGCCTCGTTTCGTACCGTGAACGCAGGCGAGCGGGTGGGGTCTCGCGGGTTTCCTCCCTCACCGCGGGGGATGAGGGAGTGCGCGGCATCGGTGCGCGGTCACTGCGCGCCGGTGCCGCGTCGTCGCGCGCCCGGCCGGGTCGGGCAGCATGGACCTCGACATGAGCGCCACCGACGACCTCCACACCGACGATCCCGCCGGGTCGCTGACGCTGCCCGCGACCGCGACGCGCGACCATGACCCCGACGAGCTCTACGCCGACTTCGAGGCGTGGGTGAGCGGCCAGGGTCTGCAGCTCTACCCCGCGCAGGACGAGGCGATCCTCGAGCTGGTCACCGGTGCGAACGTCGTGCTCGCCACCCCGACCGGCTCGGGCAAGTCGCTCGTCGCCGTCGCGGCGCACTACTTCGCGCTGGCGCGCGGGGTCCGCTCGGTCTACACCGCGCCGATCAAGGCGCTCGTCAGCGAGAAGTTCTTCGCGCTCTGCGGTGTGTTCGGCTCGGCCAACGTCGGGATGATGACCGGCGACGCCGCGGTCAACGCCGACGCGCCTGTCCTGTGCTGCACCGCCGAGGTGCTCGCCAACATCGCGCTGCGCACGGGCCGCGACAGCGACCTCGCCGTCGTGGTCATCGACGAGTTCCACTATTACGCCGACCCCGACCGCGGCTGGGCGTGGCAGGTGCCGCTGCTCGAGCTCACCCGCGCGCAGTTCCTCCTCATGTCCGCGACGCTTGGCGACACCACCGATCTGGCCGCCGACCTGGGCCGGCGGACCGGCCGCGAGACGACGACGGTCGCCGGCGCCGAGCGGCCCGTCCCGCTGCACCACTATTACGAGACCACTCCCCTGCACGAGACCGTCGCCGATCTCGTCGCCGGCGGGCAGGCCCCGATCTACGTCGTGCACTTCACCCAGGCGGCCGCGCTGGAGCACGCCCAGGCGTTGACGAGCATCAACGTCGCCTCCCGCGCCGAGCGCGACGTCATCGCCGAGACGATCGCCGGCTTCCGGTTCACCGCCGGCTTCGGCAAGGTGCTCAACCGGCTGGTGCGCCACGGCATCGGGGTGCACCACGCGGGGATGCTGCCCAAGTACCGGCGGCTGGTCGAGCAGCTCGCGCAGGCCGGCCTGCTCAAGGTCATCTGCGGTACGGACACGCTCGGCGTCGGCATCAACGTCCCCATCCGCACGGTCGTGTTCGCCGCCCTCAGCAAGTTCGACGGCGAGCGGCAACGGCAGTTGCAGGTACGCGAGTTCCACCAGATCGCCGGACGCGCCGGACGGGCCGGCTTCGACACCGCCGGCACCGTGGTCGTCCAGGCGCCCGAGCACGAGGTCGAGAACGCCAAGCTGGTGGCCAAGGCCGGCGACGACGCGAAGAAGCTGCGCCGCATCGTGCGCAAGAAGCCGCCCGAGGGGTTCGTCTCCTGGGGCCGGAACACCCACGACCGGCTGCTCTCCTCGCAGCCCGAGGCACTGACGGCCCGCTTCGCGGTGACCCCCGCGATGGTGCTCAACGTGATCGCCCGCCCCGGCAACGCCTTCGCCGCTATGCGCGATCTCATCCGCACGAACCACACCACCGCGACCCAGCAGCGCGAGCAGGTGCGCGAGGCCATCCGTGCCTACCGCGCCCTGCTCGCGGCGGGCGTCGTCGAGCGGCTGGCCGAGCCGGACGAGCAGGGCCGCGTCGTCCGGCTGACCGCCGACCTGCCGCTGAACTTCGCCTTGAACCAGCCGCTGTCCACGTTCGCGCTGGCGGCGCTCGACCTGCTCGATCCCGAGTCCGACAGCTACGCCCTCGACGTCGTCTCGGTCTACGAGGCGACGCTCGAGGATCCGCGCCAGGTCGTGCGGGCACAGCAGAACCTCGCCCGCGGCGAGGCAGTGGCCCAGCTCAAGGCCGAGGGCGTCGAGTACGAGGAGCGCATGGAGCTGCTCGCCGACGTCACGCACCCCATGCCGTTGCAGGAGCTGCTGACGGGCGCGTTCGCCGTGTACCGGCAGACCCATCCGTGGCTGTCCGAGGACGACCTGCGTCCCAAGGCGGTCGTCCGGGACATGTGGGAACGCGCGATGACCTTCACCGAGTACGTGGCGTTCTACGGCCTGTCGCGCAGCGAGGGCTTGGTGCTGCGCTACCTGACCGACGCCTACCGGGCGCTGCGCTCGTCGGTGCCCGAGCCGGCGGTGACCGAGGGCGTCACCGACATCGTCGAGTGGCTGGGCGCGCTGGTGCGGCAGGTCGACTCGAGCCTGTTGGACGAGTGGGAGGCGCTCACCGCGGGCACCGGCGCCGGGCGCGAGGACGTCGTCGAGGTACGCCGCCCGGCGTCGCTGAGCGAGAACGTCCGGGCCTTCACCGTGCTGGTGCGCAACACCATGTTCCGGCGGGTCGAGCTCTTCGCGCTGCGGCGGCTCGACCAGCTCGCCGATCTCGACCCGGACGTCGACTGGGTCGCCGCGCTCGAGGGCTACTTCGCCGAGTACCCCCGCGTCGGGACCGGCCCGGACGCGCGCAACCCGCGGTTGCTGCAGGTGACGACCGAACCCGGCCGGTGGCGCGTGCGCCAGATCCTCGACGATCCCGACGGCGACCACGACTGGGCCATCTCGGCCGAGATCGACCTGGCGGCGAGCGACGAGGCCGGCGAGCCCGTCGTCCTCGTCACCGCGGTCGGGCCGCTATGAGTCGTGCAGGTAGGGCTGGTGCAGGGCGAGGTCGGCCGGTCCGAACCGGTCGGCCGCGGTGGCGTTCTGATGCCAGTACGGATAGGGCAACGGCGGCCGGCTGACCTGCTCGAGGCGGGCGAGCTCGTCGTCGGTGAGCACGAGCTCGGCCCCGGCGAGGTTGTCGGCGAGCTGGTCGGTGTCGCGGGCCCCGACGATCAGCGACGTGACGGCGGGCCGCGTGAGCAGCCACGCCAGCGCGACCTGGGCCGCCGAGACCTTGCGCGCGCGGCCGACGTCCTTGAGCACGTCGATGGTCGCGAACAGCCGGTCGGGGAAGTCGATCGGCGGCTCCGACCAGTCCGAGGCGTGGCGGGAGCCCTTCGGCGACTTCAGCGTGCCGTCCCGGCCGCGGGAGTACTTGCCCGAGAGCAGCCCGCCGGCCAGCGGGCTCCACACCAGCACCCCGAGCCCTTGGTCGACGGCCGCCGGGAGCAGCTCGTTCTCGGCGTCCCGCGCCTGCAGCGAGTAGTAGATCTGCTCGGCCGCGAAGCGGGGCAGGCCGTGCCGTTCGCTCGCGCCGAGGGCCTTGAGCAGCTGCCAGCCGCTGTAGTTGCTGACGCCGACGTAGCGCACCTTGCCCTGCTCGACCAACGTCTGCAGGGCACCCAGCGTCTCCTCGAGCGGGGTGCGGCCGTCCCACTCGTGCAGCTGGTACAGGTCGATGTGGTCGGTTCCGAGCCGGCGCAGCGACGCCTCGCAGCCCCGGAGGACGTGGTGGCGCGAGAGGCCCGCGTCGTTCGGGCCGCCGGGGCTCATGGGGAAGCGCACCTTGGTCGCCACCAGCCAGTCGTCGCGGTCGGCGCCGAGGGCCTGCCCGACGATCTCCTCCGACCGGCCGTCGGAGTACACGTCGGCGGTGTCGACGAGGTTCACGCCGTGGTCGCGGCACAGCTCGAGCTGTCTGCGCGCCTCCTTCACGTCGCCGCTGCCGACGTTGCCGAAGTTGCCCGCGCCGCCGAAGCCCATGGTGCCGAGCGTGATCGTCGAGACGCGCAGCCCGCTGCTGCCCAGCTGTCGGTAGTCCATGAGGTGTGTATACCGACACGACCCGGTTACGAATCCACGACCTGGGCACCCTGCAGGGATGAACCGCTTCTCGGCGACCACCGAGTCCGACGCCGTCGTGGCGGCACCGCGCGCCGACATCTGGGCCGCGCTCACCGACCCGGTGCTGCTGCCGCAGCTGACGCCGCTGCTCGAACGCATCGACACCGACGGTGACCTCTGGACCTGGCACATGATGCAGATCAAGGGACTCGGCGTGCGGGTGAGCCCGTCGTTCACCGAGAAGATGACCTTCGACGAGCTCAACCGGATCGACTACGAGCACGCCCCGCCGAAGGGCACCCACGAGCGCACCGGCGCGAGCGGCTGGTACGTCCTGCGCGACGTCGCGAACGGCACGCGGCTGTCCATCAGCCTCACGCTCAGCGTCGAACTTCCCCTGCCCCGCACCGCCGCGCCGGCCGTGCGCGGCGTCATGAACTCCACGATGGCCCGCACCGGCGACCGGTTCTCGGCCAACCTGCTCCAGCACCTCGGCGTCCGCGGCACCGCTCCCCGGAGCGGTTGACCGAGAATCCCGGTACGGTGCGTCACACACACCGTCCCGCGGAGGTAGGTCATGGCAACCCAACCCGGTACCCGACCCGGCGACGAGCCCGCGACCGAGCCCGTGACCGAGCCCGTGACGCACGTCGACGTCCTGATCGTCGGTGCCGGCATCTCCGGGATCGGCATGGCGTGCCATCTCACCCGCGAGCTGCCGGAGCGGACGTACGCCGTCATCGAGCGTCGTGACGCCATCGGCGGCACGTGGGACCTCTTCCGCTACCCGGGCATCCGCTCGGACTCGGACATGATGACGTTCGCGTACGGCTTCCGGCCCTGGACCAGCCCGCGGATCCTCGCCGACGGCGACTCGATCAGGACGTACCTCGCCGACACCGCCGCCGAGTACGGCGTCACCGAGCACATCCGGTTCGGACGCCGCGTCGTGTCGGCGTCCTGGTCGAGCCGCGAGGGGCGCTGGACCGTCGACATCGTCGACGGCCGCGGCGTCCCCGAACGCATGACGGCGTCCTTCCTGGTCGCCGGGACCGGCTACTACGACTACGACCAGGGCTTTCGCCCCGACTTCGCGGGCGAGCAGGACTTCGACGGGACGATCGTCCATCCGCAGCACTGGCCCGCCGACCTCGACTACGCCGGCAAGAAGGTGGTCGTCATCGGCAGCGGCGCCACCGCCGTCACGTTGGTGCCGGCGATGGCCGAGACGGCCGGGCACGTCACCATGCTGCAGCGCTCCCCCACCTACGTGCTCTCGCTGCCGGTCACCGACAAGATCACCGCCGCGTTGCAGCGGGTACTGCCCACGTCGTTCGTCTACAAGACCACCCGAGCCCGCAACATCGCGGTGCAGCGGGGCATCTACGCGCTGGCCAAGGCGCGCCCCGGCCTCGTCAAGGCACTGGTCCGGCGCGGGGTGCAGCGGCAGCTGGCCGGAGCGTCGGACATCGCCCACTTCACCCCCCGGTACGACCCGTGGGACCAGCGACTGTGCTTCGTCCCCGACGGCGACCTGTTCGCGAGCATCCAGTCCGGCCGGGCCGACGTCGTCACCGGCACCATCGACACCATCACGCCGACCGGGATCCGGCTCGACTCCGGCGAGGAGATCGAGGCCGACGTCATCGTCACCGCCACCGGCCTGCAGGTGCAGATGCTCGGCGGGGCGACGCTGCGCGTCGACGGCGAGCCGGTGTCGGTCTCGGACTCGGTCTTCTACAAGGGCGTGCTGCTCGAGGGCATCCCCAACGCCGCGCTCATCTTCGGCTACATCAACGCGTCCTGGACGCTGAAGGCCGACATCGCCGCCACCTACGTCGTCCGGCTGCTCAAGCACATGGCCGCGCGGGGTGCGGACCAGGTGGTCGTGCGCGCCCAGGACGCCGATCGCGACTCCTCGTCCATCCTCGGCGCACTGCAGGCCGGCTACGTCCGCCGCGGCGAGGCGGTGTTGCCACGCCAGGGCACGCACGGGGTGTGGAAGGTGCGCAACGACTACTTCCGCGACGCGCCCCTGCTGCGCCACGGTGCGATCGACGACGGGCTGCTGCAGTTCTCGACGACGCCGGCGCGGACCGCCACCGACACCGCCGCCGACACCGACACCGCGGCCACGGCGGCAACCGGCTGATCCGTCACGCCGACCCTGTCGGCCCCGGCGTCGCGCGGGCATGATGACCCGATGATCCTCATCGTGGTCAAGTGGCAACTGCGGCCCGACAAGGTGGACTCCTGGCTCGACCAGGTCTCCGCGTTCACCGACGCGACGCGGGCCGAGCCGGGGAACCTGTTCTTCGAGTGGTCGCGCAGCGTGGACGACCCCGACACCTTCCTGCTCGTCGAGGGGTTCGCCGACGACGACGCGGGCGCCGCGCATGTCGGCTCGGAGCACTTCCGGACCGCGATCGGCTGGATGCCGGACTGGGTGGCGAGCACGCCGAAGATCATCAACATCCAGGGCCCCGGCGACGGCTGGGGCGAGATGGGCGAGGTCATCCCGCGCTGAGGCGAAGCCGGTCGCGGTCGGGGCAAGCCCCACCGACCGGGTGGAGGAAACCCCACTGTGCGCGGCGTGTGCGACGTCGACGATCGGGTCATGACCTCGACGCTCGTCCTGCCGCGGGCCGACGCCCGGCCACGCCGACGCAACGCCCTGACCGAACGCCTCCGCCTCACCGCCCACGCTGCCGTCGTGGCGCCCACCGCCCTGGCCGGCGTGGCGCTGCTGCCCCTGTGGCTCACGCTCGTCGCGCTGACGCCGCTCACCGTCGTGGCACCGCTGCTCCTACCCGCCACCTGGCTGGTGCGCCGCTACGCCGACGCGCACCGCCGCGCGGCCGCCCGGCTGCTGGCCAGGCCGGTGGGCGTGCCGTACCGCCGGCTGTCGCGTCCCGGGGTGATCAGCCGCATCACGACCGTGCTGCGGGACCCGGCGAGCTGGCGCGACGCGCTCTGGCTGCTCCTGCACGCCGTGGTCGGCTTCGTCTCCGCCCTGCTGACCCTGGTGCTGCTGCTCGCGACCGCGTACTGGCTCGTGCTGCCGTTCCTCGTCCACGTCGCCCCCCGGGCCTTCGAGACCTCGCTGGGCTTCGTGACGCTCCACGACGCCGGGGACGCGGCCGTGCTCGTCCCGCTGGCCGGCATCGCCTTCCAGCTGTGGTGGTGGCTGACGATCCCGCTCGCGCGGGGGCGGGTCGCGCTCGACCGCGCGCTGCTCGGGCGACACCCGCGCCCGTCGCGGCCGCGCGAGTACGCGGCATGACGGCCGGCGCGGCCCGTCCGGACCGACGGGGCTAGCGTCCCGGGACATGACCGATGTGCGCGAACAGCTGGCGGCGACCTTCGACAGGGGGCTGAACGACGCCCTCGGCTTCACCCTCGACGTCGCGGAGGCGGACCGGGTGGTGGTGTCCTGGACCGTCGGCCCGCACCACCTGCAGCCCTTCGGCCTCGTCCACGGTGGGGTGTACGCCTCGGCGGTGGAGACCGCGGCGAGCGTCGCCGGCGCCATCTGGCTCGGCGACCGCGGCCAGGTCGTCGGGGTGTCGAACCAGACCGACTTCCTGCGGGCCTGCCGGGAGGGGCGGCTGGTCGCGACGGCCACCCCCGTCCACCGCGGCCGCAGCCAGCAGCTCTGGCTCGTCGAGATCACCGACGCCGACGAACGCCTCGTCGCCCGCGGTCAGGTGCGGTTGCAGAACCTCACCGACTGACGGCACCCGGGCGGCCCCGGGGTGACCTACGGACCACCCCGGGGAGGGGCGGCACGGCGACGGGTACGTTGCGAAACGACCGGAACGCCGAAAGGGGACCCATGTCTGCCGATGCCCAGCCCGCCGTACTGAACGCCCCCGGCAGCGAGCCGTTGGAGCTGCCCTACCGGCCCGCGGCCGAGGGCGCGTCCGGGGCCGACGTCAGCAAGCTGCTGTCCTCGACGGGTCTGGTCACCTACGACCCGGGCTTCGCCAACACCGCGTCCTGCTCCTCGGAGATCACCTACATCGACGGTGACGCCGGCATCCTGCGCTACCGCGGCTACCCGATCGACCAGCTCGCCGAACACTCGACGTTCCTCGAGACCAGCTATCTGCTCATCCACGGCGAGCTGCCCACCACCGACCAGCTCGCGAGCTTCGAGAACAACATCCGCCGGCACACGCTGCTGCACGAGGACCTCAAGAACTTCTTCGACGGGTTCCCCAGCGACGCCCACCCGATGCCGGTGCTGTCCTCGGCGGTGTCGGCGCTGTCGACGTTCTACCAGGACTCGCTCGACCCGTTCAGCCAGCACGACGTCGAGCTCTCGACCTACCGGCTGCTCGCCAAGCTGCCCACGATCGCCGCCTACGCCTACAAGAAGAGCGTCGGCCAGCCGTTCCTCTACCCCGACAACTCGCTCGGTCTCGTCGAGAACTTCCTGCGCATGACCTTCGGCTTCCCGGCCGAGCCGTACGAGGTGGACCCGACGCTCGCCAAGGCGCTCGACCGACTGTTCATCCTGCACGCCGACCACGAGCAGAACTGCTCCACCTCGACGGTCCGGCTCGTCGGGTCGTCGCAGGCCAACCTGTTCGCCTCCGTCTCGGCCGGCATCAACGCGCTCTTCGGCCCGCTGCACGGCGGCGCCAACCAGTCGGTGCTGGAGATGCTCGAGGGCATCCGCGCGGCGGGCGGCGACGTCGGCGAGTTCGTGACGAAGGTGAAGAACAAGGAGGCCGGCGTCAAGCTCATGGGCTTCGGCCACCGGGTGTACAAGAACTACGACCCCCGCGCCGCCATCGTGAAGAAGTCGGCCGACGAGGTGCTCGAGGCTCTCGGCAAGCGTGACGACCTGCTCGACATCGCGATCGAGCTCGAGCAGCACGCGCTCGCCGACGACTACTTCGTCGAGCGCAAGCTCTACCCGAACGTGGACTTCTACACCGGCCTGATCTACCGGGCCATGGGCTTCCCGACCCGCATGTTCACGGTGCTGTTCGCGATCGGCCGGCTGCCGGGGTGGATCGCGCAGTGGAACGAGATGATCAACGACAAGAGCACGCGCATCGGTCGGCCGCGCCAGCTCTACATCGGTGCCGGCGAGCGTGACTACGTCGAGGTCGAGAAGCGCTGAGGCCCGTCGCTCCCGCGCGACGGCGCCCCGTCGACTGGCGACCTGCCCCGTCGACTGGCGACCTGCCCCGTCGACTGGCGACCTGTCAGCCGACTGGCGAGCTACAGGTCGCCAGTGGACGCGGAGGTCGCCAGTCAACCTCGAAAGTCGCCATTCGTGACAGGGTGGTCCACGACCGACAACGACGTCGATGAGGTGCCATGCCCTACTACCAGCAGCGCGGGAGCATCCCGCCCAAACGACACACGCAGCACCGTGACGCGGACGGGCGGCTGTACTACGAGGAGTTGATGGGCGAGGAGGGCTTCTCCTCGGACTCGTCGTTGCTCTACCACCGCGAGATCCCGTCCGCGCTGCGCGACGCACGCAGCTGGGACCTCCCCGACCTCGCCACCGCGCCGAACGAACCGCTGCTGCCGCGCCACCTGCGCCTGCACGAGCTCTTCGCCGACGACGCCGCCGGCACCGACCTCGTGCGCGGCCGGCGGCTGGTGCTCGGCAACGAGGACGTGCGCATCGGCTACGTGGTCGGGTCCGCGCCGTCGCCGTTCTATCGCAACGCGCTCGGCGACGAGTGCGTGTACATCGAGGACGGCGCGGGCGTCTGCGAGACGGTGTTCGGCCCGCTCGCGTTCACGCGCGGCGACTACGTGGTCGTCCCCCGCGCGACGACGCATCGCTGGCTGCCCTCGGGGACGGTCCGGGCGTACTGCATCGAGGCCAACTCGCACGTGGGGCCGGCGCACCGCTACCTGTCCCGGCACGGTCAGCTGCTCGAGCACGCGCCGTACTGCGAGCGGGACCTGCACGGCCCGGGTGACCCGCCGGTCGAGACGGCCGGCGACACCGAGGTGTACGTCAAGCACCGCGCCGCCGGGCCGACCGGCATCGCGGGCTCGGTGCACGTACTGCCCCACCACCCGTTCGATGTCGTGGGCTGGGACGGCTGCCTCTACCCGTACACGTTCAACGTCGAGGACTTCATGCCGATCACCGGGAAGGTGCACCAGCCGCCGCCGGTGCACCAGGTGTTCGAGGGCCACAACTTCGTCGTCTGCAACTTCGTGCCCCGCAAGGTCGACTACCATCCGCTCGCCATCCCGGTGCCCTACTACCATTCGAACGTCGACAGCGACGAGGTCATGTTCTACTGCGGCGGCGACTACGAGGCGCGTCGCGGGTCGGGCATCGGGCAGGGCTCGGTGAGCCTGCACCCCGGCGGTCACTCGCACGGCCCGCAGCCCGGTGCCTACGAGCGCTCCGTCGGTGTGCAGGAGGTCGACGAGCTCGCGGTGATGGTCGACACCTTCCGGCCGCTGCGTCTCGGCGAGGGCGGCCGGGCCGCCGACGACGGGCAGTACGCCTGGTCGTGGACCCGCGGGTGACCGTCGTCGGGTACGGCTCGGTCCATGACCGGGAGGGCCGGCTGTTCGCCGCCTACCGCCGCGACGACGAGGTCGTGGACCTCTCCCGCGTCGATCCGGAGCTGTTCGCCTACGGCACGCTGGACTTCCTACTGGGCGCCGGGCCTGCGGCGTGGGAGCGCGTCGCCGATGCCGTCCGCGACGCCGAGGCGACGCACGCGCTGGCCGACGTGCGCCCGCAGCTGCCGTTCACGGTGGCCGACTACGTCGACTTCTACGCCTCCGAGCACCACGCGAGCAACGTGGGCCGGCTGTTCCGCCCGGACGCCGACCCGCTGCCGGCCAGCTGGAAGCACCTGCCGATCGGCTACCACGGCCGGTCCCGGTCGGTCGTCGTGTCCGGCACGCCGGTCCCGCGACCGCAGGGCGTCCTCGGCCCGGGCAGCTTCGGACCCACGCGCCGGTTGGACTTCGAGGCCGAGCTGGGGTTCGTCGTCGGCCGGGGCGGTTCCCGGATCGCCGTCGCCGACGCCGACGCGCACGTCTTCGGCGTGTGCCTGCTCAACGACTGGTCGGCCCGCGACATCCAGCGCTTCGAGACCCGGCCACTGGGGCCGTTCCTCGGCAAGTCCTTCGCCACCTCCGTCGCGGCCTGGGTCACGCCGCTGACCGAGCTGCCGCGGCTGCCGTCGCCGCCGCAGGACCCCGAGCCGGTCGCGCCCCTGTGCGACCACGGCCGGCACGGGCTGGACCTCGGCCTCGAGGTCCGGGTCAACGACACGGTGGTGAGCCGGCCCCCGTTCGGGGCGATGTACTGGACCTACGCCCAGATGCTGGCGCACCTCACCTCCAACGGCGCCCGTGCCAACCCCGGGGACCTGTACGGCTCGGGGACGGTCAGCGGGCCCGGGGACGACGAACTGGGTTGCCTGCTGGAGCTCACCTGCGACGGCACCGTCGCGATCGACGCCGGGGGCCCGCGGACCTGGCTCGAGGACGGCGACGTCGTGACCATCGCCGCGCACGCGCCCGGGATCGCCCTCGCCGAGGTCACCGGCCGGATCGGGGAACCGTGACGGCCCCCGGCGACGAACAGCAGGGTATGGAGGCCGCACTCGCCGACATCGGCGAACGCCTGAACCGAGGCGAGCCCGAGGCGCTCGAGGATGCGTACCGCACCCTCGGTCCCCTCGTGATGTCCTATCTCGGGCGCTACGTCCCGCAGCCGGACATCCAGGACGTCATGCAGCGGGTGTTCTACGAGCTGTGGCGGGTCCACGAGCGCTTCGACCCGCAACAGTCGCTGCGGGCCTGGACGCTCGGCATCGCCCGCAAGCGCGCCATCGACCACCTGCGCAAGCGCCGCGACGTCGTCGTCCCACTGGACTCCATGCGCGAGATCACCGGTGACGACGGGCGCGAGATCGCCGAACGGCTCGTCTGGGCCGACGAGGTGCGCGCCGCCCTCGACCAACTGCCTGACGTACAGCGCGAGGTGATCGAGCTGGCCTACTTCGAGAGCTATACGCAGACCGAGATCTCAGCGGCGCTCGACGTCCCGCTCGGCACCGTCAAGACCCGCACCGCGCGCGGCCTGCAACGCCTCGCCGGCCTACTCGAGAGCACCCGGGGGCGCTGATGAGTACACCGCACATCTCCGAGGACCTCCCGCGGCTGCTCACCGGGGACGCGACGCGTGACGTCGTGCTCGGTGCCGCGCACCACCTGCGGACGTGCGTCGACTGCCAGCAGGAGCTGGTGTCGGCCGTCGTCGCGCACGCCTCCCTCTCCTCGGCCCACCGCTTCGCGCCCGAGATCGTCGCGCCCGAGCGTGACGACCGTCCCGTGGCCGGCCCCGACGAGGACGTCGAGGGTCCCGGCGCACTGCCCGACCTGAGCACCGTGTTCGCCGAGGCGCGCGCCGACGCGCACGCGTCCGGTCCTCGGGCCGGGGCGAGCGGTACCGCCGCTGCCCCGGCGGGCACCCGTACCCGGCGTCGGCTGATCGCGGTGGCCGCCGCGGCGGCGATCGTGGCCGGTGGCGGCGTGACGTACGCGGTGGCGACGAGCGGTGACGACGCGCCCGCCACGCAGACCGTCGCCCTCGACGGCCCGGCCAGCACCAAGAGCGCGACCGCCAAGCTGGTGGGCGACGACCGGATGAGCCTCGACGCGTCGGTGCTGCCTGCGCTCCGCGGGGGGCGTCAGTACGAGGTGTGGCTCACCGACGGCCTGCACAAGCAGTCGGTCGGCTTCCTGCAGCCCGACCGGCATGCCGCGCTCACGATCCCGAGCACGCTGATGAAGCGCTACGACTCGATCGCGGTGAGCGTGCAGAAGGACGGGCAGACCGAGTTCAGCGGGGACGTCGTCCTGCGCGGGTCCTACAGCTGATCCGCGCGTTCGCGCCGCGATCGCCGGCGCCGAACCGCCCGAACCGGCCGGGCCGCTTCGGTGCCGGCTGAGCGGCGCCGGGCGCGCACAGTCGTGGCGACGAGACTGGACCGGTGAGCGGCGAGCACAGCGTGTCCCGGGTGTGGGACAGCATCACGGCGACGCAGCCCGCCCCCACCCCGCGCGCGATCGTCGCGTGCGCGGTGGTGGCCCTGCTCGTCGTGGCCTGGCGGCCGCTGTGGATCCGGGCCCGCCACCTCGTCACCATCACCCACGAGGGCGCGCACGGCGTGGCGGCCCTGCTCAGCGGGCGCCGCCTGAGCGGCATCCGGCTGCACTCCGACACGTCGGGCCTGACGCTCTCGCGTGGCCGGCGCACCGGGCCCGGAATGATCCTCACCGCGCTCGCGGGCTACCCCGGGCCGGCGCTCGTGGGCCTGGGCGCCGCCGGCCTGCTGCGCGCGGGGCACGCGGTCGCGCTGCTGTGGCTCGCGCTGCTGCTGCTGGCGTTGCTGCTCGCGCAGATCCGCAACTGGTTCGGGCTCTGGTCGGTGCTCGTCGCCGGCGCAGCGGTGTTCGCGGTGTCGTGGTGGGCGTCCCCGGCGGCGCAGTCGACCTTCGCCTACACCGTCACCTGGTTCCTGCTGCTGGCCGCGCCGCGTCCGGTCCTCGAGCTGGCCCGCTCGCGTCGCGCCGGCCGGGCCCGCGACTCGGATGCCGACGTGCTCGGGCGCCTGACGCGCACGCCCGGCGCCCTCTGGGTGGCGGTGTTCCTCGTCGTGACGGTCGCGGCCCTGGCGGCCGGCGTCGTGCTCATCGCCGGCCGGCCGTTCTGAGCGGTCAGCTCTCGACGGCCCAGGGCCGGGTCGCGGGCATGCCGCTCGCCCCGGCCGCGGCCGGCTTGACGGCGAGGAACTGGTCGACCCCCATGCGGCCCTCCTCGAAGGCGAGCATGCCGCCGACGAGGTAGAGCCGCCACACGCGCGCGACCTCCTCGCCCTGCAGGGCCACGAACTCGTCCCAGCGGGAGTCGAAGGTGTCGATCCAGTGCTGCACGGTCGTCACGTAGTGCTCGCGCATGGCCTCGACGTCGCGGACCTCGAAGCCGCCCTTCACCAGGTGCCGGGTCGTCTGCCAGATCTCGCGCATGTGCATGTCGGGCGCGATGTAGCTCTCGATGAAGGCGCCGCCCCCGGGGGCCGTGCCCTCCTGCCGCGACATCTGCTGCAGCAGCACGCGGCCACCGGGCTCGAGCGCGCCGTACATGATGCCGACGTACTCGGGATAGTTGCCCTCGCCCACGTGCTCGCCCATCTCGATCGAGCTGACGGCATGGAAGGTCTCGCCCGTGTCCCCGAACTCGCGGTAGTCCTGCAGCCGGACCTCGACCCGGTCGGCGAGGCCGCGCTCGGCGATGCGCTTGGTGATGAAGTCGCGCTGCTCGCCCGACAGGGTGATGCCGACGCACGACACGCCGTAGTGCTCGGCCGCGTGCAGGATCATCGACCCCCAGCCGCAGCCGACGTCGAGCAGGCGCATGCCGGGCTGCAGACCCAGCTTGCGGCAGACGAGGTCGAGCTTGGCGGTCTGGGCGTCGTGCAGGGACTGGCCCTCGTGCGTGAAGTACGCCGACGAGTAGGCCATGTGCTCGTCGAGCAGCAGCTCGTAGAACTCGTTGGACAGGTCGTAGTGGTGCGAGATCGCGGCCCGGTCACGCAGCCGCGAGTGCAGCCGGCCCCGCAGCCGGGCCTCGGACACCGGGGGCGCCGGCGGCGTGCCGAGCGCGCCGAGCCGGGCCGCGGCGCCGGCGGCCTTCGCCTTGGCGCCGAGCGAGAGGTCGACACCGGTGCTCGGACGCGTGCGGGCGAGCCGCCAGGCGCGACGGAACCCGTCGGCGAGGTCGTCGGTGTCGCCTTCGACGTCGAGGTCGCCGGTCACGTACGCGCGGGCGAGACCGAGCTCGCCCGGCGCCCACAGCAGGCGCCGCAGCGCGCGCCGGGAACGGATCACGAGCACCGGACCGTCGGCCGGGCCGGCCTCGCTGCCGTCCCACGCACGGATGCGGACGGGCAGCTCGAACCCGGCGGTGTCGCGCAGCAGCGCGGCGAGCCGGTCGGCGACGGTGGGCGTGCTGGGCATGGCGACCTCGCTCGGTCTCGGATCGGACGGGTGGGACGGGCGCGGCTGCACGGGCAGTCCCTTGCGCCACAGCCGGATGCCGTGCGCGGTGATGAGCGCACGCACCAGCCAGGTCTCGAACGGGTGCCGCAGCGCGGTCGCCAGGACGGCGGCCCGGGTCGCGGGCCGGCGCACCCCCCGCACCGAGGCGGTGAACGGCCGGCCGCCGGGCCGGTGCAGCGTGATGGTCACGGCCAGCCGCTCCCCCGGTTCGGGCAGGCTCATGCGGTAGCTGCCGTCCACCGGGTAGAAGGGCGAGACGTAGAACTCCTTCTGCGTCTCCGCTCGGCCCGCGTCGTCGGGCCGCAGCAGATAGCGGTGCCGCTGCGCGTACGTGTTGTGCACCTCGGCCACGACGGCGGCGAGCGTGCCGTCCGGCTCGTGGCACCAGTACAGCGTCAGCGGGTTGAAGACGTAGCCCAGGCTGCGGGCGTTGGTCAGCATCGTGATGCGTCCGCCGACGAGGTCGATGCCGCGCTCGGCGAGGAACTCCTCGACGTTGGCGCGGATGCTGCGGGCCGGGTCGCCGGCGTGGTCGCGGGCCTCGAAACGCGCCAGCGAACCGTGCCGGGGCAGCTCGTCGACGTCGACGAACCACAGGTAGGACGAGTGGCGCACCTCGTGACGTACGGGCTCGGCGCGGACGTGCGCGATGGAGACGTCGTAGAGCGCCGGCTTCACCAGGTGACGCCCAGGGAGCGCGCGGCGTCGACGCCGGAGCGGCAGCCGTCCTCGTGGAAGCCCCAGCCGTGGTAGGCGCCGGCGTAGGCCAGCACGCCGTCGTTGAGCTCGGGCAGCCGGCCCCGCGCGGCGACGCTGGTCGTGGTGTACACCGGGTGCTCGTAGTCCATCCGGTCGATCACCTGCGCCGGGTCGACGCGGTCCTCGGCGTTGAGGCTCACCACGTAGGTCTGCGGCGCGTCCAGGCGCTGCAGCCGGTTCATGTTGTAGCTGACCTGCACCTCGGTCGGCACGGTGTCGCAGCCGGCGAGCGAGTAGTTCCAGGACGCGGCGGCGCGGCGGGCCCGCGGCAGCACCGAGACGTCGGTGTGCAGCAGGGTCGGGTTCACGGTGTAGGCGATCGCGCCGAGCACGTCGCGCTCGGCGCGGGTCGGCTCGCTCAGCATGTCCAGCGCCTGGTGCGGGTGCGTCGCGACGACGGCCGCGTCGAAACGCGCGAGGGTGTCGGCGTCGTCGCGGACCTCGACGCCGGCCGCGGTGCGGGTGACCGTGCGGATCGGCGTGGCCGTCTGCACCGCCGTCAGGCTCTTCGCCGCCTTCTCGACGTAGCGCGCCGACCCGCCCACGACCGTGTACCAGGTCGGCGCGCCGAAGACGCTGAGCATGCCGTGGTTGTCGAGGAAGGAGAACAGGTACTTGGCCGGGTAGTCACCGGCGCGGCTGGGCGCCGTCGACCAGACGGCCGCGATGAGCGGCGTCATGAAGTGCGATGCGAAGTAGGGCGTGAAGCGGCCTGCGGCGAGGAACTCACGGACCGTCAGCTCCTCGTCGTCGCCGGCGAGGACCGCCTGCGCGCGGCGGTGGAAACGGGTGACCTCGGTGAGCATTCGCAGGTAGCGGGGGTTGCGCAGGGCGCGCACGCTCGGCAGCAGGCCGGACGTCCCACGGCCGCCGGCGTACTCGAGACCGCAGCCCCCGCAGGAGATCGACATGCTCATGTCCGACTCCTGCGTCGCGACGCCGAGCTCGCCGAGCAGCCGACGCAGCATCGGATAGGTCCGCAGGTTGTGGACGATGAAGCCGGTGTCGATGTTGCGCAGCACGCCGTCGGCGCCGACGACGTCGTGGGTGTCGGCGTGGCCGCCGAGCCGGTCGTCGGCCTCGTAGAGCGTGACGTCGGCGTCCCGCTGCAGGACGTAGGCGGCGGTGAGGCCGGCGACGCCGCTCCCGATCACGGCGATCCTGCGTCGTGTCACTCATGCCTCCCGCAACGGGCCGATGGGGTTCACAGGTCCTACATCCGGGAGTTCGCGTTCGCGACCGCATCCGGTTCCGGCGGCGTGTCGTGAGCCACGACGCCGAGGAGTGTCCACCCGCTGCTCGAGCCGACTTTCGACATGACGAAGGGGCGGCGGCACGGGAGGGATGTGCCGCTCGCCCCTTCTGGAGACCACTGTAGGACATCCGCGTCGTCCGCGCTGCAACTAGGTTGACCACGTGGCAAATTCTTATTTCGACGTCGTCGAGGAGACGCCCGACGTGTCGCGGTTCGCCGCGTCCGGCCACACCGTCGGGCCCTGGTCGCGGGACCTGCAGCACGGCGGGCCGCCGACGGCGCTCGCGGTCACGGTCGCCGCCCGTCATGTCCAGGAAGCGACGGGTCGTCGCGATCTGCGGGCCTGCCGGCTGGCCGCCGACTTCGTCCGCGCCGTGCCCGTCGGCCCCGTCGGGGTGCGGGTCCGGATCGTGCGGGCCGCCCGCTCCGCGGCGCTGGCCGAGGCGACGGTCGACGCCGACGGCCGGGAGTGCCTGGTGGTGCGCGTGTGGTTCGTCCGGGACGCGGACACGTCGTCGCTGGTCGCCGCGCCGCCCGCGCCGGTGACCGTGCCCGCCGCCGCGTCCTGGGACGCCGACTTCGGCTACGGCCGCAGCCTGGAGTGGCGCTTCGTCGAGGGCTCCATGACTGCCCCCGGCCCGGCGTCGACGTGGCTGCGACCCCTCGTGCCGCTGGTGCCCGGGTGGCCGGTGCCGTCGCTGGCGCGGTGCGCTCTGGTCGCCGACTCCGGCAGCGGCATCTCCGCCGAGCTGGACTGGACGCGGTGGTCGTTCGTCAACGTCGACCTCGACGTCCACCTCGCCCGTCCGGTCGAGGGCGAGTGGCTGCACCTGGCGGCGACGACGCAGCTGGGCCCGCACGGCTCGGCCGTCGCCCGGTCGACGCTCGCCGACGTGCGCGGCGTCGTCGGGGGCGGCCTGCAGACTCTCGTCGTCGGCCCGCTCCCCGACCGCGCCGATTTGCCTAGTTCCTAGGTAGGCTTTGCCCGTGACGTCACTGCTCGGGTTCCCGAACCCCGTGAACGAGAAGGCGGCCCGCACGGTCGCGGCGGGCGTCGCGCTGCTGTGCGCCCTGACCCTGGCCCTCGCGGCGACGCTGGGCAGCGGCTGGCTGTGGCTGAGCGTCCCGATCGCGCTCGGCTTCGTCGCCCGCGTGCTCACCGGCCCGCGGCTGAGCCCGCTCGGCCGGCTCGCCACCGAGGTGGTCGCGCCACGCCTCGGCCCCGCGACGCTGGTGCCCGGCCCGCCGAAGCGGTTCGCGCAGGGCATGGGTGCCACCCTGACGGTCGCCGCCGTCGTCCTGCTGGCGATGGACGTGCCCGCCGCGACCGTCGTGCTGCTGGCCCTCGTCGTGGTCGCCGCCGTCCTGGAGTCCGCACTCGCCTTCTGCCTGGGCTGCCGGGTGTTCGCGGTGCTCATGCGGCTGGGCCTGATCCCCGCCGAGACCTGCGAGGCGTGCGCGAACCTGGGCAGCCGACCGCGCACCGTGTGAACCCGGCCGAACCCGTCGCGGCACACTGACGCGGTGGACGCGACCGAGGACGAGCTACCGGCGCAGGCGAAGCCCCGGTACGGGCTCGAGCTGCTGGCCGTGCTCGGCGTGTCGCTCGGCATGTCCGGGCTCTACGCGCTGCTGTACCTGATCCGGCAGGAGATCACGGTCAAGGGCGGGATCTCCAGCACCACGGCCACGGTCGTGGACGGCACCGCCACCACCTACCCCTGGCTCGACCTCGCCGACCAGCTCGCCGACCTGCTCAACGGGACGGTGCCACCGCTGCTCGCGCTCGTGCTGCTCGCCAGCAGGCCGGGCGGCCCCGGGTTCGGCATCGGCTTCGGCCTGCGCCGCCGATGGTCGGACGTCGGGCTGGGCGTCGGCTTCCTCGCGCTCATCGGCATCCCCGGGCTCGGCCTGGTCTGGGCGGCGCACGAGCTCGGGCTGAACGCCTCGCTGCAGGTCGTGAACTTCCCCGACGTCTGGTACCGCGTGCCGTACCTGCTCGCCTCGGCCTTCCAGAACGGGTTCGCCGAGGAGATCATCGTCGTCGGGTACATGCTGACCCGGCTGCGTCAGCTGGGATGGACGAACCAGCGGGCGCTGCTCGCCAGCGCCACCCTTCGCGGCTCGTACCACCTGTACCAGGGCTTCGGCGGCTTCGCGGGCAACGTCGTCATGGGCCTCGTCTTCGGCTGGTGGTTCCAGCGCACCCGACGCGTGCTGCCGTTGGTGATCGCACACTTCCTGCTCGACGCGTTCAGCTTCGTCGGCTACCTGTACCTGAAGGACCACATCGACTGGATCTGACGGCCGGGGCAGGTCACCCCGCGTCGACCAGCGTCTTCCGCGATGAGTTCCCGGCCGGCGGCGCCGGTGACGTCCCACCCTCGTGGTCCTCGACCGACGACTCGTCGAACGGGAGCGTCCCGGCGAGCACCTGCGTCATCCGCGCGCGGTCCGCCTGCCCGGTCCAGACCCCGATCAGCACCGTCGCCACCGCGTTGCCGGCGAAGTTCGTGACCGCGCGCGCCTCGGACATGAAGCGGTCGATGCCGACGATCAGACCGACGCCATCGACGAGGTCCGGGCGATGGGACTGCAGGCCACCGGCGAGCGTGGCGAGGCCGGCGCCGGTGACGCCGGCGGCGCCCTTGGACGCGATGATCATGAACAGCAGCAGGCCGATCTGCTGGCCGACGCTCAGCGGCGTCCCGACGGCCTGGGCGACGAACAGGGCCGACATCGTCAGGTAGATCGCGGTGCCGTCGAGATTGAACGAGTACCCGGTCGGGACGACGATCCCGACGACCGGCTTCTCCACGCCGAGGTGCTCCATCTTGGCGATCAGCCGGGGCAGCGCCGTCTCCGAGGACGACGTCGAGACGATGAGCAGGAACTCGCGGGCGAGGTAGCGCAGCAGGCCGAGGATGCCGACCCCGGTGGCCAGCCGCAGCAGCGTGCCCAGCACGCCCACGACGAAGACCAGGCAGGTCGCGTAGAAGGCGAGCATGATCACCGCGAGGCTGGTGAGCGCGTCGACGCCCGTCGCCCCCACGACCGCGGCCATGGCACCGAACGCGCCGACCGGCGCGAGCCACATGACCATGGCGAGCACCGTGAACACGACCCGCTGCACCGACGCCACGCCCCGCAGCACCGGCTCGCCGGCGTCGCCGAGCGCCTGCAGCGCGAAGCCGACCAGCAGGGCGACCACCAGGGTCTGCAGCACCTGCCCGCTCGTCAACGACGACACCAGCGTCGACGGGATCATCTCGTGCAGGAAGTCGACCAGGCCGCCCGAGCCCGCGTCCTCGGCGGCCTTCGTGCCGGCCGACGACGCCGCCTTCGTCAGGTGCAGCGACGACCCGGGGCTGATGAGGTTCCCGACGACCAGCCCGATCGCGAGTGCGACCGTCGACATCGCGATGAAGTAGCCGAGCGCGAGGCCGCCGACCTTGCCGACCTGGGCCGCACGTCGCACCGAGCCGATGCCCAGCACGATCGTGCAGAAGATGACCGGGCTGATCATCATCTTGACCAGGGACACGAACGCCTCGCCGACGGGCTTGAGCTCGACCGCGAAGCCCGGCGCGAGCAGCCCCACGGCGATGCCGGCCGCCACCGCGGCGATCACGGCGAGGTAGAGCCAGTGGGTGCGGTCGCGGCGCGCGGGGCGGTCGCCGTCCCCGGGGCGCTCGGTGCGACCGGGCGGCCGATTCGTGATCGTCATCGTGAGGCTCCCTCGGACGGTCGGTGTGGCCTGCGCCACGTCGCGTGGGCCGACCCTCCCCCGCGTCGGCCGCCGCGGTCTCGGTTGCGTTCATAGAGTTCACGCGGGCCGGGACGGAGCGGGCCCGGTGACACACTGTCGCCGTGCGGATCCGGCGCTGGAGCCTGGCGCGCCAGCTCCTGGCGCTGCAGGCGGTGCTGCTCGTCGTCGTCGTGGCCGTCGTCGCGGCCGCCGCGGTCCTGGTCGGCAGCCGTCGTGACGAGGACGACGCCCGGACCCGCGTGCTCGGCGTCGCCCGGTCGGTCGCGGCGAACCCCTACGTGGTCGCCGGCGTGCGCGCGCCCGATCCGCCCGCGGCGCTGCGCGGGTACGTCGAACGCGTCCGGCGCGGCACCGGGGCCGACTTCGTCGTCGTGATGGCCCCGGACCGCACCCGTTTCACCCACCCGGATCCCGCCCTGGTCGGCAAGCCCTTCGTCGGCACGATCGGACCGGCGCTCGCCGGTCACGCGGTCACCGAGACCTACACCGGCAGCCTGGGTCCGTCCGTGCGGGCCGTGGTGCCGGTGCGGGCGGGAGGGCGGGTCGTCGCGCTCGTCGCCGTCGGCATCACCACCGAGGCCATCCGCGACCGGCTCGCTCGGCAGGTCCCCGCGCTCGTCGCGGGGCTCGTCGCCCTGCTCGCGGTCGCGCTCGCCGGCGCCGCGCTGGTGGGACGGCGACTGCGCCGGCAGACCGGCGGGGTGGACGCCGCCACCATGACGGGGATGCTCGCCACGCACACCGCCGTGCTCGAGTCCGTCCGCGAGGGTCTGGTCGTCACCGACCGCCGTCACGGCGTCGCCCGGGTCACGCTCGTGAACGCCGAGGCCGGCCGGCTGCTCGGGCTGCCCGATCCGGCCGCGCACGCGGGGCGGCCGCTGGCCGACCTCCCCGTCGGCGGTCCCCTGCGCGAGCTGCTGGGCGACGAGCGCGCGGTCCGTGGCGAGCTGCACCTCACCGGCGAGCGCGTCCTCGTCGTCGACCGGGCGCCGGCGGTGTGGCACGGGCAGGCCTTCGGGACCGTGACCACGCTGCGCGACCGCACCGAGCTCGAGGCGTTGACCGGCGAGCTCGACGCCAGCCGGTCGCTGGCCGAGTCGTTGCGCTCGCAGGCGCACGAGTCGGCGAACCGCCTGCACACGATGATCGTGCTGATGGAGACCGGGCGCACCGCGGACGCCGTCCGCTTCGGCACCGAGCAGCTCGCGCTGTCGCAGCGGCTCACCGACCGGACCGTCGCGGCGGTGGCCGAGCCGGTGGTCGCGGCGATGCTGCTGGGCAAGGTCGCGCAGGCGGCCGAGCGCGGCGTCGACGTGGAGGTGGACGTGGAGGTGGACGTGGAGGTGGACTCGGAGGTCGCCGAGCGGACCGTCGCGGCGCCGTTGGACGCCTTCAGCAGCAGCGATCTCACCACGGTCATCGGCAACCTGCTCGACAACGCGATCGACGCGAGCGCGGAGACGCCCGGACCCGGCCACGTCGTCCTGCGCCTCGTCGGGACCGGCGACGAGCTGGTCGTCGAGGTGTGCGACGACGGGCCGGGGTTGCCGCCCGAGGCCGTCGACCGCGCGTTCGTCCGGGGGTGGACGACCAAGCTGGCGACGAGCGAGGCGGGGCGCGGACTCGGACTGGCCCTCGTGCACCAGGTGGTGCGGCGGCACGGCGGCGAGGTGACGGTGACGCGGGCCGACCTCGGCGGCGCGCGGCTCGTGGCCCGTCTCCCCCTGCCCCGGGGTGCCCGGTGAGCGGGCGCGAGCTGCAGGTGCTCGTCGTCGACGACGAGGCGCTCACCGCCGACGCCCACGCCGAGCTCGTGCGGCGCGTCCCCGGGTTCGCCGTCGCCGGCGTCGTGTACGGCGGTGCGGATGCCCTGCGTCACGTCCGCGACCGTGCGCCGGACCTCGTCCTGCTCGACTTCAACCTGCCCGATCTGCACGGCCTGGACGTCTGCCGGGCGCTACGGGGGGCGGGAACGCGCGTGGACGTGATCGCGGTGACCTCGACCCGGGACCTCGCGGCGGTGCGCTCGGCGGTGTCGTTGGGCGTGGTCTCCTACCTGCTCAAACCGTTCGCGTTCGCGTCGTTGCGCGACAAGCTCGAGCGCTACGCCGACTACCGCCAACGGCTGCACGAGGATCTCGCCGCCGGCGCCCAGACCGAGATCGACCGCGCCTTCGCCGCGCTGCGCGGCTTCGATCCGGCGAACCTGCCCGGCGGGCTCGCGGCCGAGACGCTGGACCGGGTGGCCGCGGCCGTCCGGGCGGCGCCGCAGTGCTCGGCCACCGAGATCGCGGCCACGTGCGGGGTCTCGCGGGTCACCGCACGCCGTTACCTGGAGCACCTCGCCGACACCAACGTGGTCACCCGGACGCCGCGCCACCGCGGCGCCGGCCGGCCCGAGATCGAGTACCGCTGGCGCGACGGGCGGTGAGCGCCCGGCCCGGGCCGGCGAGAGTTCGGTTGCCCCGCCTGGCAGGGTCGGTCGGGTGAGCGAGCCCGAGGTCGTCAACCCCGTCCCCGTCGAGGCGATCGAGCCGTGGATGCGCACGCTGCGCACGGCGCTGCTGCACGACCCCGGCGCCCCGGACGCCCTCACCCGGCTGCACAACCGCCGGCGCACCTGGACACCCGAGCGCACGTGGGGGGTGCGCCACGACGACCGCTGGGTCGGCACCCTCGCGACCGAGGCGCGCACGCTGACCGTGCCGGGGTCCCCCGACGTCGTCGCCGTGGACGCCCTCACCGCGGTGTCCGTGGCCGCCACCCACCGGCGACGTGGATTCCTCCGAGGCATGCTGGGGCGCTCACTCGCCGCGGCGGCCGAGCGCGGTGACGCGCTGTCGGTGCTGATCGCGGCCGAGTGGCCGATCTACGGCCGTTTCGGCTACGCCCCGGCGACGCAGAGCGCGCGATACCGCTACCACCCGCGGCGGCCGGGCGCCCTGCCGCGCGGCGGGGACGCCCACCGCATCCGTGCGGTGACGGCCGACGAGGTCGGCGAGATCGGGCCGGTGGTGTTCGACCGGGCCCGGCGCCGCGACGCCGGCCAGATGGACCGCGACGGCGCCTGGTGGCCCCGCTCCCTCGGCCTGGGCGGCTTCGAGCTCCAGGGCGAGCGGCAGCACTGGTTCGTGCACGACGGCGACGACGGCGCGCCCGACGGCCTGCTGGCCTGGCGGCCCACCCGCAGCCTGGACCTCGACGGCACGCCCGGTGCGGTGGCGGTCCAGCTGCTCGCCGCGGCGACCGACGCCGCCTACCTGAACCTCTGGACCTACCTCGCCGGAATCGACCTCGTCGGCGAGATCACGCTCGACGAGCGGCCCGTCGACGAACCGGTGCGCTGGCTGCTGGGCGACGGCCGCGCGCTGCAGGAGACCGGGACGGTCGACGAGCTGTGGGTCCGGCTGCTCGACGTCCCCGCTGCCCTCACCGCGCGGGGTTACGCCGCGGACGGCCGGATCGTCCTCGACGTGCGCGACGAGGACACCGGCGGGTACGCGGCGGGCCGGTTCGCCCTCGACGTCGCCGGCGGCGTCGCCCGGTGCGAGCCGACGGCCGACGGCGCGGACCTGCTCGTCGCGCAGCGCGCGCTCGCGTCGGCCTACCTGGGCGGACACCGGCTGCGGCGGCTGGCCGTCGCAGCCGGCGTCGAGGAGCGGACGCCCGGCGCGCTCGACCGGGCCGACCTGATGTTCTCGACCCCCGTCGCGCCGTGGAACCAGACCCACTTCTGAGCGGCCGTGCCGACGCGATGCGGTGATCGACATCCGGTTATCGTCGCGCTGACGACGGCACGTGGATGTCGATCACCCGACACGATGCAGTGATCGACATCCGCTAGCTGTCGTGACCCAAGACGTTGTTGACGGCGTGCCTGCTTGAACGTGGGAGGACCTCCTGGCGGAGTGGATGTGTCTGGCATTCACCCGCAGGAGGT